>CAZNCM010000226.1:4136-6231 GCA_964571155.1 uncultured Lyngbya sp.
TCAATGTCATATTAAACCCCAAACCCAAGATAAAGCAACGGGACTGTTAAAAGTTTTATCACAATATTTCCCCCAACTCTCCGCCGAAAATATTATAACCGTGGGTGATAGTCCTAACGACGAAAGCCTATTTAACCCCGAAAAATTCCCTCACTCCGTCGGTGTTGCCAATATTTTACATTATACCGAATATCTCAATTATAAACCGACTTATATAACCACAACTGAAGAAGTAAATGGATTTTGTGAACTGACAAAATTACTCACGCTAAAACTGTAGGACTCCAAATTTAATGGTAGGGGTAGACGGCTTAGAAACTTTAGATAGAGATCCGTTTATTGGTTTACCTAACCCTAATTATAACCGTCTTTCCCTGTTATTTCCTCATCAACATGAACCCATAGAAGTTAGTCATTTTCATGCAATTGGTGTTTATAGTTATACCAGTCCAGAAGATCTAACGGTTATTCCAACCAGTAGTAATAATCAGGTTCCAGAAGCCCGGTATAATCTACCCCCACTTCCTCTTTTTCCGGGTTCAGGAGCTTTTTCAGGTCAGTATATCTCGATGAGAACTGATGAGCATATGTATTCTGATCTCAAAACTAAACCTGTTGCTCATCTAACAGATGATCTCGGAGATCCTTATGTCGATGCGATCTATAATACCGGAAATGGTCGCTGGCAAGGTTTACTGGGAGAAAATACAACTATTGCTTTAGAATTAGTTGATCTTACACCCGGTTTGGGAGTTGTGAACTCTGAAGGTGAAGATTTATTTGATGCTGTGGGAGATAACTATATCATTGGAACTGGAGATTATTTTTCCTTTACACCGACGTTTTATGTGGAAGAAAATGCGGCGAAAACGGTTTACTCAGCAACGTTTCGTTTATTAGATGTGACTACAGATAGCAGTTCTACTCCTTTTCTCCCTTCGGGAACTTTTACGCTAAATGTTCAGCCGGTTCCTGAACCTTCAACTTTACTCGGTTTCGGAACATTAAGCTTGATGATGTTCGCCTGTAAACGGAAAAGCAAATCCAATTAATTGAACTAAAGATGCGTTAGCGAAGTGTAACACATCCTACATTTATAGTGCTTCGCGCTGCGTAAAAAATTGAGGGGAGGAATAAGTGATGTAACCTGTATAACACTTAAACTGTAGGATAGGTTAGACTCAAAAAACCCGGTTTCTTTGAGAAACTGGGTTTTTAAGACCGAGATTAGATTTCCAGAACTTCAATTAAACCAATACTATTAAATTCTGCAACCGAAGTCGTTTGTAATATCGCCAGAGTTTCACCCGTTGAAATAAAATTAATTAACAAACTACCATTATTAGCACCCGTTCCATCCACAAGCGTTACACTACCGGCAGTAATTCCATCGCTTGCATCAAAAACAATACTGTCTCCCGCACTGTAATTAATAATAATATCTGTTCCAACTCCCGGCTTGAAAACAAACTTATCGTTTCCATTTCCCCCAAATAATGTGTCGTTTCCACCATCTCCAAACAACCAATCATCACCCAAACTTCCCGCTATACTATCATTTCCCTGACCGCCAAATAGAGTATCATTATTATTGCCCCCATCGAGAGTATCCTCAGACTGATTCCCAAAAACTAAATCCAACCCGTCGCCACCAAAAACTTCATCGCTGTCGATATCACCAAAAAGAGTATCATTACCTCCCAAACCATCAAGGCGATCGCTTCCTTTACCCGCAAAAAGATAGTCATCACCCGGAAAACCCGTCACCGAGTTGGCATTATTTCCCGTTAACGAATCATTACCAGGCCCACCAAAAAAGTTAATCCGACTCCGTAACCTGTACGGTGAAACTAACTTTAACCAGAGGTTCGAGTTTAATTGCGATCGCCATACAGCCAACGTCTTTTAAATCTCCCCCCCGGTTAGAGAACTTCAATTCAAATTGAGATTAGTTTGGAAGAATTAACTTCTGATAACAGCGAGCGGTAATTAAATAGGGATGAAAAACTTCCAGAAAATGACGTTGAATGGTTCTCAAAAATAGCTCGATTTTTTCCGGATCGTCCAAGTGAAAGGGATATTGTTGATTTTCCCC
>CAZNCM010000226.1:6241-7742 GCA_964571155.1 uncultured Lyngbya sp.
TTAAAAAAATACCAATTGAGAATAATTTTAGCTTCATCACGCATCAACTTGTGAAACGTGAGTAACTGTTGAGAGGGATCGGGTAAATGTTCAATCACATCAAAACAAAGAATCGTATCAAACTGATTTTCTAATGAAATCTCAGACCGAACCTTAACTTTATCACTCAGTCCCAATTGTTCCACCCGATAGCGAACAAAAGCTTGATTAATGGGGTTAATATCGCAATAAATCACCCGTTCGACTTGGGGACACAAAGCCGCAGCGATCGCATGAGTGCCAATTCCCCCACCAAAGTCTAACACATCACCTTGAGCATGATCGGCAATCATTCGCAAGGTATTCCCGATGTAGTCTTGACTCGACAGATGCCAAGCGCCCAACTCAAATAAATACATCTCACCGACTTTTTCACGGTAAAATAGAGTAGCATTTTCCCAGTCAAAATCCCGATGACCCAGTTCGGCGAGCAATTGCTGACCCGACTTGAGTTGTGCTTCGAGAGTCGATTGATCCAAGTTAAAATAATCTTGCAAGTGCTGTTTGAGAGCAAAGGCATCCTGCTCATAGCTCTGTAAAATAGTAGACTTTGAAGATGATAACATTAGCTAGAAAAGACTCAGGTAGTTTTCAGACTCAAATCTTACCATGCTCATCTTCTCACAGACTTTTTCCGTTTTTCGTCATGGGTTTAGAACCTGGGGAGTCATCCTCCTTAGTCTTTGCTTGCTAATCTGTGGAGGTTGTCAAACTCAAACCCAAACGGAACCGGGAGTCACTCATTTAACACTATGGCATGGAATTAATCCACCACCCAATCGGGATGTCTTCCAAAAATTAGTTGATCAATTTAATCAAACTCATCCAAAAATTCAGGTGGATGCTTATTATGTGGGTCAACCCGATCAGCAAATGCCGAAAATATTAACGGCTATTGTCGGAAACGCCTCACCCGATATCCTGTGGTATGCACCACAAATTACAGGTCAACTTGTTGAACTCGATGCAATTCAACCCCTAGAAACCTGGCTGGATAAGTCCCCGCGAAAAGCCGAAATTGATCCGGCTTTATTTGAAGCGATGGAACTCAACGGACACACTTGGTCAATTCCGATGGCGACGAATAATACAGCGATTTTTTATCGTCCCAGTTTGTTTGAAAAAGCGGGAATTACTAAACTCCCTCTCACCTGGGAAGAATTTCGAGTCACCGCCGGAAAACTCACCTCAGATCTTGATGGAGATGGAAAGCTAGATCAACATGGGATCGTTTTACCCCTCGGAAAAGGAGAATGGACGGTTTTTACCTGGCTACCTTTTATGTATAGCGCCAATGGAGAATTAATTGAAAAAGATGAGGTAGACTTAGTGAATCCCGGTGCGATCGCCGCTTTGCAGTTTTGGTCAGATTTAATCACTAACGGTTCGGCGATTCTCTCTGGTCCAGAACGAGGCTACGAACAGGATAACTTTATTTCCGGTAAAGTCGCCATGCAAATTA
>CAZNCM010000226.1:7752-9944 GCA_964571155.1 uncultured Lyngbya sp.
AGGATTTTTGCAGTCTGCGGGAATTGATTATGGAGTGTTTCCCATTCCCGCCAAAGAACAACAAGCAACCGTTGTCGGCGGTGAACATCTGTTTGTGATGAAAACGACTCCCCAACAGCAAAAAGCCGCCCTGACGTTTTTAGACTCTGTGTTGAGTGAGGATTTTCAAACTGAGTGGAGTCTGGGAACGGGATATTTACCTGTAAATTTGAAAACTCGTCAAAGTCAAAAGTATCAAGATTTTTTATCTCAACAACCGAGTTTACAAGTCTTTCTCAAACAGATGGCCTGGGCGCGAACCCGCCCTATTATTGCAGGCTATCGTCGTCTGTCGGAAAATTTAGGTCGGGCCATTGAAGCATCTTTACTCGGAGAAAATCCCCAAGATGCGTTAAAACAAGCGGAAAATCGTCTTAAACTGATGATCTAAAACTTCTGTGTCTGTCTCCTATACCCTATCTCTCCCGAAGTCTATCTATAATTTAACTATCTTGAGGGGGTAGGCAGTTGAATATCCGGAAAGTTAGGGTATAGAAAACTCGACGTATCTATAATTGAGGATCAAGACAATGACTCAAAAAAATGTTGCTATCTTACTGTTTAATGATGTCGAAGTGCTGGACTTTGCCGGGCCATTTGAGGTTTTCTCTGTGACCTCAGAGTTGAATGAAGATCAACCGTTTATAGTGTATACTGTTGCGGAAAAAAACGGCTCTATTCAGGCTAAAAATGGGTTGAGTGTTAATCCTAAATATACACTGACAGATTGCCCGTCTCCTGATCTTTTAATTATTCCTGGCGGAAAGGGTAGTCGAGAAGTAATGAAGCAATCCACGATTTTAGATTGGATTAAAACCTGTTCTCAAGATGCGGAATTAGTATTGTCGGTTTGTACAGGTTCTTTGATTTTAGCAAAAGCAGGTTTACTGGAGGGTTTAAGGGCAACCACTCATTATCAGGCTTTTGATTTACTGCGAGAAGTTGCACCTAATACTGAAGTTATTGAAAATCAACGGTTTGTTGAACAAGATAAAATTCTCACCTCGGGGGGAATTGCTGCTGGAATTGATTTATCGCTTTATGTAGTGGCAAAATTATTAGGTCAAGAAACCGCGATTAAAACCGCACAATATATGGAATATCACTGGTCACATCCCCTTTAAAATTTAATGGGAAAAATGGTGCAGTCTATCGATATTTTAATTCTTTCTAACGGCCCTGGAGAATTAACAACTTGGGTTCGTCCCGTTGTAGAAGCGTTGCGAAAACAGTTAGGAGATCAAACCCAAAAAGTTAGAATTTCGCTGATTCTTTCGCCTTGTCCTCATGCAACAGGAAAAGAAGTTGCGATCGCCCATTCTTACCCGGAAATTGATCGGGTTCAAAGTTCTGACTATTTTTGGAACTTTTTATTCTCTGGAAAAACGGCGGAAAATTGGGATTGGTCTTCTCAAGGGGTGGTTGTTTTTTTAGGGGGCGATCAATTTTTTACCGTAATTGCAGCCAAACGTTTGGGTTATCGCAGTGTTATTTATGCCGAATGGGATGCGCGGTGGTGGCGATGGATTGATCGTTTTGGGGCGATGAATGGTCAGGTGATAGAGAGAATTCCTGAGAAATATTCTGCTAAATTTCAGAGAGTTGGGGATTTGATGGCGGATGTACAGTTGAGGCAAAATCAACACCCAGAGTTAGCCTTTTTAAGGGATAAAAATATTGAATTAATTGGGTTATTACCGGGTTCAAAACCTGCTAAACTCGCTCAAGGTGTACCGTTAACCTTAGCGATCGCTCACTATTTACATCATCAACGACCCCAAACCCGTTTTATGATTCCCGTTGCCCCCACGTTGGAGTTATCAACGTTAGCGCAATTTGCTGATCGGCAGTTCAATCCTATTTTAGCACAAATTGGTGATTTTAAGGCAACTTTACAGGATGATAATCCGCCTTATTTTCAGTTAGAATCGGGTTTAAAAATTTACTTGTGTACGGAAACTCCGGCTTATGGATTGTTGTCTCAATGTCGGTTATGTTTAACAACAATTGGCGCTAATACGGCAGAATTAGGGTCTTTAGGAGTGCCGATGATTGTATTGCTTCCTACCCAACAATTAGATGCGATGCGGGCTTGGGATGGCATACCGGGGCTATTAGCGAATTTACCGTTAGCAGGTTCGTTGTTTGCGAAG
>CAZNCM010000227.1:0-9944 GCA_964571155.1 uncultured Lyngbya sp.
TAGTTCCCCAGCGGTGATACAGGGGTTATTAGCTTGTCTTCAACATGAAAATGAAGGTGTGCGTTCGACGGCGGCAGGGGCGTTGGGCGAATTAGGTGATAGTTCCCCAGCGGTGATACAGGGGTTATTAGCTTGTCTTCAACATGAAAATGAATATGTACGTTGGACTGCGGCTTGGGCGTTGGGCGAATTAGGTGATAGTTCCCCACCCGTGATACAGCAGTTAGTAGCTTGTCTTCAAGATGAATATTGGAGCGTCGTGAGTGTGGTTGCGGCTGAGGCGTTGGGCAAATTGGGCGATAGTTCCCCGCCCGTGATACAAGGTTTATTGGCTCGCCTTAAAGATGAAAATGAAGGTGTGCGTATGGCTGCGGCTTGGGCGTTGGGCAATTTGGGCGACAGTTCCCCCGCCGTGATACAGGGGTTGTTAGCCCGTATTCAAGATGAAGATTGTAGGGTGCGTAAGGCTGCGAAAGAGGCATTAACTAAATTGGGTCATTCTCCTGATTAAATCTTGTTTGTTAACGGTTTGGGTAGCCTACCCAGTTTTCGGACTTCACCAAAATCAGAAGGGACGCATCGCCATGCGCCCCTACTACAGTTTTGAACTTGACCGGGAGAATTATGCGGGTTTGGCTTCGGCGTTGCGTTGTAACACTTTGCGAATTGAGGCTTTTTCAATTAACCCGACTAACATTCCGTTTCGCATCACCGCCAGTTCGTCGAGTTGTTCTTTTTCAAATAAGGTGACAACATCGAGTAATGAACGTTCGGCATCTATAGTTTTGGAGAGTTCAACGGGTTGTATCAGGTCTTTAACATGAGTGGTCGGCCATTGAGATGTGGGAATTGCTCTCATCTGATCGACTTCAAATTGACCCAACAATTGACCTTCTTCGTTGAGAATAAAGAACCGTTTGGCTTGAGCTTTTCCGATGATATATTCATTGGCTAACTCACGCAAGGATAAATCCTCAGAAATGATCGGAGTATCGTTGGTGAGGGCATCTTCTGCGGTAAACTCAGACAGTTTGCTGCGTAAGGTCGCATCTTGTGCCAATACACCCGCATTTTGTAACAGGAACCAACCGATTAAGATTGTCCAAAAGTTGGGGAATTGACCGGATAGTAACGTCGGTAGAAATCCTAATGCGATCGCTGTCCAACCTAATGCTTGACCGACTCGACTCGCCCAGATTACCCCAGTATACTGTTTTCCGGTAATTTTCCAAACGAGGGCTTTGAGTACGTTTCCGCCATCTAAAGGTAAGCCGGGAATGAGGTTAAATAGAGCCAGCGCCAGGTTAATGTAAGCCAGCAAACCCACCATTGCCCCTAATGGCCCGCTTGTCGCGATGCTAGTTCCAATTCCGGTTAATAGTAAGAATAGCGCAAGACTCACCGCCGGCCCTGCGATCGCAATCCAAAAGGCGCCACCGGGGGTTTTGGCTTCTTTATCTAAACTTGCGAGTCCCCCAAACAGAAATAGGGTGATTGATTTAACGTTGATTCCTTGTTTGATGGCGACAAAACTATGTCCGAGTTCGTGCGCTAAGACAGAAGCAAATAATAGTAAAGCGGCGACTAAACCGAGGAATGTAGAATTGACGGCACCCAAGGTGGGAAATTCTGATGATAAGTTGGTTCCGTAGCTTAGTGTCATTAATCCCAGTACGATGAACCAGGAGGCATTGACATAGAACGGAATCCCAAATAAGTTACCCACTCGTATAGAGTTATTCATTAAATATGTCCTTTGAATTCAGCGTGTGTAAACGGTTTATTTCCTTAATTTAATCTATGAATCTATCGTAACGAAATGTAAACGTTTTACGCAATCTCTCATTTTTCGTATCTACCGTCTATTCAGGTACGGTTTTCACAAGATTCATCTGCTTATTTTTTGAATTGGAGTTAGTATTTCATCTCAGAACTCCTGTGTAGAGAGCGATTCTGCTCTATCTTTGCTGAGGTGCAGGAGGGTTATCTCTAGCTGAATGGGTGAGGCTTTTAAAGCTTTTCTGCTTAGACCCGGAGAAAGTGGTATAATTATTATTGTGATAGATATCACAGGTTTATGAAGCAACAAGTCACTAGGTTTTTCTAGTGCTGTCAACAAAACGTAATTCAATTTGTCACCGATCTAATCACCAAGATAGGAGATAATTAAGGGTAATAAAAAATTTCAATTTAGACCTATGCCCTTAATTAATCTTCTTCCCGGAGCGGTTTACGCCATTGTTGCATCTGTCGGAAATAACAATTATTTAACTCAAGCTGATCGATACGGATTAATGGCTGCCATCTTAGACGATACCCTCAGTGAAGATGAGCGAAAATCTGTTGATCGTTTACTGCGGGCTGTTACGAGAGGACGGATTCAAGTGATCGATGAGTTATCTGTGATCAATTAGTTTCTAGTCTTAGTGTAAGGTAGAGTTCAATTTTTAGACTCTATCTTATGGTAAATATTTCTGTACAACCGTCCACCCGGTCAGGGAAACAACTGCAAAGGCGAAGAAAAGTACAATATTTGTTGTAATATGAACTGATCGCGCCCAAGGTCGTGAAGGATGAATCTGAGTCGCACTCCACGCTGAAACAAAAACTAAACTGACAACGGTTAATCCCGCAGGCAAGTGGGCTGAATGACCGAGACTCCCATAGTAACCCAGGGTGCCAATCAAACCAATTGCCAACAGGAGTAAAATCAACGCAACCATTATACCGCCAATCACATAATGAGCGGTTCGTAACCCTTGAGGGCGAGGCTTCTTCACATTACGAGTATAAAACATCCAACTACCTGTGACGGCCAGCATCAGGTAAGCAAACAGCGAAAATCCCATTGACCAAGCAGCTATCTTCCACAGCCACAGAAAAGACGGAAGGTTCATTAGAAGTTCCTAAATCCAACTTCAGCACTCCAGGGGTTGCATTATACAACCAATCAAGAATCGCCAGGGCGATGACTACAAAGATAGCATTACCTGTATAACAAAGGATCTGTCGCCAGAAGAATTGATTAAGACATGGATTCAGCGGAGTTTGAGGGTGGGTCGTCTGTGGGGTTGGGGGTGCTGAATTGAGACTAAACATGATAAATCACACAACTTGACTTAATTACTAGAATGGCTCAGATTTTAATCAAGTGCGTTAATTTTCAGTAAAAAGTTTATGAGAAAAATTTTAGCTTTGATCAATTTAGAGTGATCAATTAATCAGGGAAGTTCTATTTCAAGAGGTTTAGTTCACTTGGACTTTCACAAAATAAGCGTTTCAACCTCCTGTTCATTCAGTTTTATTTAGAAATAAAATGTACCCAAAAGTTACCATCTGGCATACAAGTCCGTCGAATTAAACCATAGGAGTAACGTAAATAAGCACCACTTAAATCGGTTCGGTATCCCGTAGAAAACCATTCTCCATAAGGATCGTGAACAATTAATCCATAGTCATCGTAACCCACCACAGGCATAATATGACCAAAGGCGGTAAAATATCCGTGAATCACGCAGGGTTTTCCTTCTGCTAACCAATCTTTTAAATCTTCGATATCTCCTTTTTCGGTGAAATAATCTTGACAGCCGTAATCTCTAACAATTTTTGCCAAATCGTAGGGACTCCATCGACTGTAGCCTCTTTGAATCGCATATTCATACAGTTCGTCTTCAAACTGTCCGTAACCTTTGCGTCTGGGAGTATTAAAATAAGTCAAACACATCGCCATAGACGTGACGTTACAAGCACCTGTGGGATTAAAAAAGTTATCGGTTTGAGGTTTGTAGGGAAAGTTTTCTAATCGGACTCGTTTGGGTCGAATTTTCGGAAAAACTAGCTTACTTCCTTCGTAGATTTCGGCGTGTTTTTCAAAGACATACCAAATCGATTGCTCTTGAAAAGAATCACTCCTAAATGCAACTCGAACATGACTGCGAATCGGTTCAAAAGCAATCAGAGAAAAAGACTGATTTTCTTTCATTCCCTGTTTTTCCGATTCGTTGAGTTCGCTAGATTGAACGGGTCTAAGTTTAAAGATGGTTTCTTTGGTAATTTTCAACACCAAAGCGGGACTCGGTAAATTTTCGGGCTTGCTTTCGATTAAGAGTTTCGCTGTAATTATACCTAAATACCCCGGTTCGCCGCAGTTCATCAAGGTTTGAAACCGATGTAATGCTGCGGTGGATAACGGGCCAAACTTACCATCAACTGGCGGATTCAATAAACCCAAGTTAATTAAAAGCGCCTGTATTTGACGAGTTAATTCCTCATCTGCGGCGATCGCTGTGATATCATAACGTTGATCATATCCGACAATATCTTCTAGTTTCATATGGGATGGAAATAAGGTTGAGAGTTATTTGCTTTTTCGGTCATTATATCCTTGAAGTTAGGCTTTAGCGTTATTAATTTGTGGTTGACCTCGGCTTAACATCCCTTCATTCAATCCGAATTGAATTTTAATATAATAACAGACAGTTGACCTCGATTCGCCAACTGTCTAAAAATCTCAAACGGTGTGATTGTCTCTGAATTTAAAACTGTCTTCCTCGCATCCAAACGGGGAAACCTGCTTCATCTCGGAGGGTGATTGTTTTGTTGCCTTTACTAATTTCACTGGCGACCATCACCGCTCGTCCATCGGCCGAAGAAACTCTTGTCGCCGTGACTTGAATTTGATCGTTCGGCTCGATTCTAATGTCTTGATTGTCAATATACCACGCCGGCCCTAAATGTAAATCAATCGTTTCATTGTCGGTTTGGAGGACAACATGAACCCCTCCCCCTTGCCATTCTCCCTGCGTCCAAGTATCAACTTGAAGCACTTTTCCCGTAACCGTTTCGACTTCATTGGAGTTAAAGATCATTCCTCTGTGTCTTCCGTATCCACCCCCGAGGTTTCCGGGCATCATTCCCGGTCTACCCATTTTATATTGTTGAGAAAATCCACCGGATGGACAACAGGGGGGAGAGGCTTGAGAAATATCGAAGCTCGAATTAACAGATAGATCAATGGGACTGAGTGCAATTACGGCCGCACTGAGAATTGTTGCAGCACTGAAATATAAACTCATCATTCAGCCCTCCTGGTTTACAACCAGTTCTTCTGATTTCTATTTTAACAGAAAACACCTCCCAAATCAACAATTTAGATAACATTACAAAACTTAAAACTGTTTAAGCTTTCATGTCAATCGTTGCCATCATTCCCAAATCTTCATGGTCGAGAATATGACAATGATAAACCGTTTTACCGGGATAATCTTTAAACGGAATGCGAATGCGAACTACTTCCCCCCGCTTCACCAATGTTGTATCTTTCCAGGCTCGATAGGGTTCGGGTTTGTTATTTCGGCTAATAACTTGAAAATCATTAGTATGCAAATGAAAAGGATGATCCATCGTCCCGGTATTGGCAATTTCCCAGTCTTCAACCGTATTCAATTTAACCACAGTATCGGGGTTTCCCATTTCAAAGGGTTCGCCGTTAATTAAAAACACCATTCCCATTCCCGGCGCCATACCATGATTGAGGGTAAAACGCCGTGTTTCTTGGGCTTGGGGAAGTTCAGGAACGGTTATTAATTGTTTGGGTAAAGGTAGAGTTTCAACAGAGTTTTTATAGCTTAAAGTCGCTAAAGTTTGGGGAGTATTTGTATTAGCAGAATTTCCCATCATTCCTCGATTTCTCATCATTCCGCCTCCCATCCTTCCACCTCCCATCATTCCCCTTCCCATCATTCCGCCTCCCATACCACCCGTGCGATCGTAAGGTAAATTTAAAAGGCGATATTGTCCGGGTTCTCGTTCTCCTCGAACCAATATTTCCACCCGTTCACCCGGAGTTAATAACACTTCTGAAAGTTCGACGGGTTCGGAAATAGAACCGCCATCTGTGGCGATTAAATAAAGGGGATGTTCTTCTAATTTTAAGCGATAAAAACGAGAAGAAGAAGCATTTAAAACTCTTAAACGCAATAACCCGCCTTTGGGAATTGAAAAGTTAGGATTGAGTTCACCATTAACCGTTAAAAGTTCCCCTTCTCGCCCCAACATCATTCCCATATGACCTTGAAAATTGGCTTGATTTCCCTCCAAAGCAAAATCTTTTAACACTAAAAATTTTTCTTCTGCGGCTTTAATTTCGGGAATTTCATCCAGTTCACCTCTAACGATCAATAAACCCGCCAAACCCCCAAAAAGTTGTTCTGCAACCAAACCGTGTAAATGGGGATGATACCAAAACGTTCCAGATGGATGATTTTTAGGAAGGGTAAATTCATAGGTAAAACTTTCCCCCGGTTGAATCTTTAGAAACACATTATCGGCGTTTCCTGTGGGCGGAATGTGCAAACCGTGATAGTGTAAATTAGTCGGTTGGGGGAGTTTATTAGTAAAGTTAATTCGGATGGTATCTCCGGGTTTGGCTTCCAGTCTTGGCCCCGGAATTTGTCCGTTATAACTTAACAGTTTGGCATTTTGTCCGGCAATGGAAACCCGATCAAAACGTGCTTCTAAAGACACATCTAACAAATTTCCAACACTGCTTTGAGTCGAAGAATTTCCCGATTGTGCTTTGATAGAATTAGAAACACATTGCGTTAAGAAAATAGCGCTGGCTGTAGAGGCGCTTAAGGTGATAAATTTTCTGCGGTTGATCATGTTATTTTATCCTCGAACTTCTAACGTTCCCCGTACCATATTCATCCCACAACTAAACGTATATTCTCCGGGTTTTTCGGGGGTAAATTCAACGGTTGTGGTTTTATCGAGGGGTAAATCTTTCGAGATGTTGAAATCAGGAAAGAGGACTTTATCTAAACAATGACTGGGGTCTTTGCGGTAAAATTGTAAACGAACCGGTTGACCAGAATTAACAGTAATTCTGTTGGGTTCGTATCCGCCATCGACTAGAATTTTAAGTTCTTGGGTGTCTTTAGTTTGGGTGGCTTGTTTGGCTTTAGGTTTGCTGAACATAAACCACCAAAGTTCTAAACCTATTAACCCCAAACCTGCTGCTGTCACTCCAATTTTTACGGGTATAGGTTGTTGAATTTGGCGAAAGTTTTCGGCAGTTTCTGAATGGGATTCAACGGATGCCGCTTGTACAGAAGTTGCAACAATTGCCGAGAGTAAGATTTGACTGAAATAGAATCCGATTTTCTGATATTTTAGCATAAGTTTAATCTCCATTGTGGCTTGATTCGTGGGTGGGGTTGAGGTACGAAACCCAATATTTATAATATGATACCCGGTTGATTGATTCTGTTTTGGGGTGGGACGGGTTTATATAATTTTTTGCTAGGAAAACATAAATAATTGCTGAACCCGCCCCTACAAATTTTGATGTGATTTGACGCAACCGATACCGGAATTAGTAGTAGGTTGGGTTGAGGCACGAAACCCAACATTGATCGGCATTATTTTGAGGTTTTAAGATGAGTTGGGTTTCACTTCGTTTAACTAAATCTACTATGACAGTTTAAAATTCCGCAAACGCAACGCATTTGTCACCACAGAAACCGAACTCATTGCCATCGCAGCACCTGCAATAATGGGATTAAGTAACCAACCAAACAACGGATACAAAATTCCGGCGGCGATGGGAATTCCTGCGGTGTTGTAAATAAACGCAAAAAACAGATTTTGGCGAATATTTTTCAGGGTGGCGCGACTGAGTTTAATTGCGGTGATAATTCCCGTTAACTCTCCAGAAATTAGGGTAATATCTCCCGCAGCAATAGCCACATCTGTTCCGGTACCGATGGCAATTCCTACATCGGCTTGGGCGAGTGCAGGCGCATCATTAATTCCATCCCCAACCATCGCCACAATTCGATGATTTTCCCCCTTTCTTTTCTTTTCTTTTTGAATAGATTTAACCAAATCTGCTTTTTGATCGGGGCGAACTTCTGCAAATACTCTTTCAATCCCAACTTGGGAGGCAATGGCTTCTGCTGTTTTCTGATTATCTCCGGTAATCATTACCACTTCTAACCCCATTCTTTTTAAGGTTTTGACCGCATTTTCTGAAGCGGGTTTGAGGGTGTCAGCAATTCCAATCAACCCTTCTATTGTACCATCAATGGCTATCCAAGCGGTGGTTTTTCCGTCGCTTTCCCATTGGTTTTGAAACTGTTTTAAGCCTTCAATATCAACGTTTAATTCCCCCATCCAGCGACTCGTTCCAATTTGTACAAACCGATCCGAAACATAGCCTTGAACGCCCATTCCTGTCATCGCTTCAAAGTCTTCGGGTTCGGGTAAGGGAAAATTAACGCCTTGAGATTCCGCATATTGAACAATCGCTTCGGCGAGGGGATGTTCTGATTTTCGTTCGACTGCGGCGACCAATCGTAATAATTTTAATTCGTTATCGTTGGCGGTTCCTCCTGTGGTAATATAGTTAGTAACGGTTGGTTTTCCGGCGGTTAACGTTCCGGTTTTATCGAGAATAATCGTTTGGATTTTGTGGGCGAGTTCCAAACTTTCTGCGCCTTTAATTAATATCCCGTGTTCGGCGCCCAATCCGGTTCCCACCATTACAGAAGTTGGGGTTGCTAATCCTAACGCGCAGGGACAAGCAATAATTAAAACTCCCACGCTGGTTAAGGTTGCTAGGGTTAAATTTCCGGTAAAATTAAACCAAATAATAAAGGTTAAAATCGCGATCGCAATCACCGCAGGAACAAACCAACCCGTGACTTGATCGGCTAATCTTTGAATGGGTGCTTTTGAACCCTGCGCCTGTTGTACCAGTTGTACAATTTGGGCTAAAACGGTGTCTTTTCCCACCCGAGAAGCGCGAAATTTAAAGCTTCCGGTTTTATTAATCGTCGCGCCAATAATGTCATCTCCGGGTTTCTTTTCAACGGGTACACTTTCCCCCGTTACCATTGATTCATCAATTGTGGAACGTCCTTCTATTAGTTCACCATCAACGGGTATTTTTTCACCGGGACGAACAATAATAATATCGCCAACATTAACCGCTTCTAGAGGAATATCGACTTCTTTTCCATCCCGTACAACCCGGGCGGTTTTTGCTTGTAAACCCATCAATTTCCGAATAGCTTCCGAGGTTTGTCCTCGGGCGCGATGTTCGAGTAATTGTCCGAGTAAAATCAGAGTAATAATCACGGCTGCTGACTCATAATACACGTCCGCACTTAATCCTTGACTGAGAAAAAAGCCGGGAAAAATGGTTACAAATAGCGAATAAAGATAAGCCGAACCGGTTCCGACTGCAATTAATGTATTCATGTCGGCGCTGTGACGTTTTAAGCCTTTCCACGCCCCGGTGAAAAAGGTTTTTCCGCACCAAAATATCACCGGAGTTGTGACAATTAGCTGCAACCAAGGGTTATGTAACCACATCGGAATGAAGGGTATTTCTAACCCCGTCATCATTGGTAAACTTCCGATCATTAAAATACTACTAATAATCGCACTAATAATCACTTTTTGCCTCAATTTTTGGGCAATTTGACGGTTTTCTTCATCCCGATCTTCGAGGCTATTTTGAGTATTTTCTAACGGTTCTGCGGTATATCCCGCATCGCTAACCGCCTGTTGAATATTGTTTATATTTGTTTGTTTCGGATTATACTGAACGGTTGCCTGTTCGGCCCCAAAATTAACGTTACATTCTGCTACGCCAGGAACTTCGTGGATAGCACGATCAATTTTATTGGCACAAGCGGCGCACCCCATACCTTTAAGTCGTAAATAGCTGGTTTCCATCGCTTTGACTCCAGTAGATGTGAGACTCAATGAGAAGTATTCTTTCATCCTATAGTCTCCAGTCAACTGGAGAGTCAAGTGCTAAATATAGGTTTGTCTTTTCCCATGTTGAAACAGAGATTAAGGGGAAATCACATCTTCTATCGTTTCACAGACACTCATAAAACAATCTAAAACTTACTGATGAATGAACAGTTGAA
>CAZNCM010000228.1:0-9900 GCA_964571155.1 uncultured Lyngbya sp.
GAAAAACCGTCTCGGCGCCTACCACGCCTCCAAACAAGTTCTTCTCGACTTCTCCTTCCTGCGTACCCTGCCTGTGGCCCAAATTCGCAACGGAATGGCAGAACTCGTGAAAATTGCCGTTGTTTCCGAAGCCGAAGTATTTAAAATGCTTGAAGATCACGGCGAACAACTGTTATACAGCCATTTTGGGTTCGCTGACGGTACGCCAGAACTCCAAGAAGTTGGTCATCGCCTCAACTACAAAGCGATCAAACGGATGCTAGAGTTGGAAGTTCCTAATTTACATGAACTCGATCTCGATCGCGTTATCGCCTACGGACACACCTGGAGTCCAACCTTAGAACTCGCCCCCGAAGTTCCTTTATATCATGGTCATGCGGTTAATATTGACATGGCATTATCGGCCACTTTAGCCGCCAAACGGGGTTACATCACAAACGTTGATCGCGATCGCATTCTCAGCTTGATGAGTCGTTTGGGACTGTCTCTAGATCATCCGTTAATGGAAGCAGACTTGATGTGGAAAGCCACCGAGTCCATCATTCAAACCCGTGACGGTAAACTGCGGGCCGCCGTACCTCGCCCCATCGGAACCTGCCACTTTATCAACGATCTTACCTACGACGAACTCGAAGAAGCGATCGCCGATCACAAGCGTCTCTGTGTTGATTATCCCCGTTCTGGTGATGGTTTGGATGCCTACATTCCCGCAGAAACCGAAAAACCTGCATTAGCCGTCAGTCGTTAGTTTTCTGATGACCTGACCCCCACCAACCTCCCCCTAAAAGGAGGAGGCTAAAAACTTCTCTTTTCTACAACTCCCCTCGCCTTTTATAAATAGTCCCCGACGGGACACCTTTTCCCTCTCCTCATAGGAGAGGGCTAGGGAGAGGTGGAGAGGGGTTGGGGGAGAGGTTAGAACTCCTTTTTGTAACACTATCAAACTATCAAAATGACCAGTATTTTAGACCTTCCCAAAGCTAGACCCGTTACTCCTCTCGGAATATTAGCTGAAAAACTCGAAAAAGCTGTTCAACTGATCGAAAAAGCGGATATTTCCCCCGAAATTGCAGAGACTGTTCAACAGGCTTATCAACTCGCTTCTGGTTTAGATCCTTACTTAGAAGACTGTACAACTCCCGAGTCGGAAGCGTTGGCAAACTTGGCGGAAAAAACCCAAAAAGAACCCTGGAATTTGCGGTTTTCCGATGGCGAAACCGTTCGCCAGTTGGAACAGGAAATGTTATCGGGACACATCGAAGGACAAACGTTAAAACTGTTTGTTCAGATGATGAATGCCAAACGCATTTTAGAAGTGGGAATGTTCACCGGATATTCGGCTTTGGCGATGGCGGAAGCGTTACCCGATGATGGGGAAATTATCGCCTGCGAAGTTGATGAATATGTGGCAAAATTTGCCCGAGATTGTTTTAATGCTTCCCCCGATGGTCAGAAAATTAAAATCGAAGTCGCCCCCGCTTTGGAAACGATGAAAAAATTGGCGGATGCGGGTGAGTATTTTGATTTGGTTTTAATTGATGCGGATAAAAAGGAATATGTTGATTATTTTAATCTGCTTTTAGACCAAAAATTATTAGCCGAAAATGGAATAATTTGTGTCGATAATAGTTTGTTGCAAGGACAGCCCTATTTACCCGAAAATCAACGCACTCCCAACGGTCAAGCTATTGCTGAGTTTAATCAAGTTGTGGCAAATGATCGCCGGGTTGAACAGGTTTTATTACCCTTGCGGGATGGGTTAACGGTCATTCGACGCAAGTAAAATTTAAGAAAAACCTCTCCCTACCCTTCTCCTGCGAGGAGAGGGAAATAGGGCAGTATTTAATAGTATTTAATAGTATTAAATGCTAATTCTCCCGGTTTAATGTTAAAAATTCATCTCCCCTCGCCACCTCTCCCTACCCTCTCCTACGAGGAGAGGGAAAAAGTGTCCCTGACGGGACTATTTATTAATTGAGAGGGGTTGGGGGAGAGATCAAAAAACAGGTATGAACAATCACGGTTAATAGGTTTAGAATATGACACAAGTTTTGTTTATTCAACCCAAACGGGCATCTGCTTTTTTTCAAAATATCGGAACGCTGTTGTTATTATTATTGGCTTTTCCGTTTAATTTAACGGTCGTTTTGATTGCTTTTTTTATTAATTTAATTCAAAAACCTTTTCAGAAAAAAGTTGTCGCCCAAAACCCAAAAAGGATTTTAATCACGGGCGGAAAAATGACCAAGGCATTGCAACTCGCCCGGTGTTTTCATGCTGCGGGACATACGGTTTTTTTGGTGGAAACTCACAAATATTGGTTGTCCGGTCATCGGTTTTCTAATGCGGT
Source organism: uncultured Lyngbya sp. (assembly GCA_964571155.1). Lineage (GTDB taxonomy): Bacteria > Cyanobacteriota > Cyanobacteriia > Cyanobacteriales > Microcoleaceae > Capilliphycus. The sequence continues at coordinate 2,351 of CAZNCM010000228.1, forward strand.
TAAAGGGTTTTATACGGTTCCCGCCCCGAAACAAGATAAAGAGGGTTTTGTACAAGGGTTAGTTGATCTTGTTAAACGGGAAAATATTGATGTGTTTATTCCGGTAACAAGTCCGGTTGAAAGTTACTATTGTTCTCTGGCTAAACCTTTGCTTTTACCCCATTGTGAGGTGATTCATTTTGATGCCAATATTACCGAAATGTTGGATAATAAGTTTAGTTTTATCGACAAAGCTAGACAATTGGGGTTATCGGTTCCCAAGTCTTTTTTAATTACCAAACCGGAACAGGTGCTTGATTTTGACTTTGCAAAAGATGGAAGTCAATATATCCTCAAAAGTATTCCCTATGATTCAGTTCATCGTTTAGATTTAACCAAATTACCGATGAATTCTCAATCTGAATTAGAAGAATTTGTCAAGGAATTACCTATTAGCGAAGATAAACCCTGGATCATGCAGGAATTTATTCGCGGACAAGAATATTGTACTCATAGCACGGTAAGAAAGGGTAAAATTCGATTACATTGTTGTTCCAAATCTTCGCCCTTTCAGGTTAACTATGAACAGGTCAAAAACCCAGAAATATTAGCTTGGGTACAAACGTTTGTTAAAGCGTTGAACCTTACCGGACAAGTTTCTTTTGACTTTATTCAAGCCCCAGATGGTAAAGTGTATCCCCTAGAATGTAACCCGAGAATTCATTCAGCCATTACCATGTTTTATAATCATCCCGGTGTTGCGGATGCTTATCTAACAGATAGTCAAAGTGAAGATGAACCGCCCATTACCCCGTTAACTGACAGCAAGCCAACATATTGGCTGTATCACGAACTCTGGCGACTGTCAGAAGTCAATTCTGGGAAAAAACTTCAAGCCTGGATCAGAAAAATTACTCAGGGGACAGATGCCATTTTTCAAGTCAATGACCCTCTACCCTTTTTGATGGTACATCACTGGCAAATTCCCCTACTATTGCTGGACAACTTACGAAAACAAAAAGGCTGGATTCGTATTGACTTTAATATTGGAAAGTTGGTAGAATTAGGAGGAGATTAAAATGTTTTACAGAGTTAGACTGCGCCAACAGTGGTCTACACCAGTAGAGCTTGGAGTCATTCTCTCACTCATTATTGGTTTAGTCGCCATCTCTTTTTCTCCGATTTTTATCCGTTTAAGTGAGGGGGAAATCAGCCCCTATTCCACAATTTTCAATCGCTTTTGGATAGCAACCGTTGCTTTGGGACTGTGGAACGGAATCTCAACTAAACGCCCTCAAGATTCTGTTTATTTTTTCAAGAAGCAATCCGTTTATTCTCTCAAAGTTTTCGGGCTATTACTAGGGTTGGGAAGCCTATTATCAACATCATTAATGTTGTGGGCTTGGTCTTTAACTCAAACCAGTGTAGCCAACTCAGCAATTATTCACAGTTTGACTCCAATCTTTACCGCTTTATGGGGATGGTTATTCCTCAGACGACAAATTGATCGTAAATTTCTACTCGGAATGGCGATCGCAGTCGGTGGAACTTTGGTGATTGGATTCGATGATTTCTCCCATTCTCAAAGCAGTTTTAAAGGAGATTTAGCGGCATTACTCTCAGCGTCATTACTCGGAGGATATCCCCTAATTGTCGAACAGCTTAAAAGTCAAATTTCTCCAAAAGAAATTATCAAAGGCTGTTCTATCGTTGGAATGTTAGTCGCCTTACCGGTTGTTATTCTCACCGGAGAACAACTGTTTCCACAGACAATTCATGGCTGGTTTGCTGTTATTTCCTTGGCGGTGATTTGCCAAATTATCGGCTTAGGATTAGAAGCAATATCTTTGCAGCGATTTTCGGCAGAATTTATCTCTACTTGCCATTTAGTCACTCCAATTTTGGGTTCAATCGCAGCTTGGGTAATTTTTGAGGAAGTCTTAACTGCGGATAACTGGATTGGCTTTACCTGCGTGTTAGTCGGTATTTATGTCACCTTAAAAAGTCACTCCGCCGTCAAACCCCAGGATGCTGTAGAATTACTCCCATTGGATTAAGAGTTTAGAGTCAGAGAAAATCTGCTTTTAATATTGGCGATCGCTAAAAATAGGGTACTTTATTTCGATGTGATCGCCCTAAAACATTACTATTATTGAGTTTTAATATTCCAAATTCTGCAAAAAATTGGCTGAATATTTGTTAAAGACTCAATTTATTGAAATTCTGACTTTATTCAAGGTTCAATAATATTTTGATACTTTTATCCGATTTGTATGCCTTTAGAAAATTTGGTTAAAATCTCATAGACTGGTATACTCTCAACAGAATAGGAATTAGAGTTTTTACTCAGTCCTCACAATAATCCTGAACTTTCTCCGTTTATGGCCGATCAAGTCTTAATTGCAATAACATTTATTTTATTCCTACTGTTTTTTACCTGCGTTGGTATCTACTCAGCCACTCAAAAACAAAGTACAACATCAGATTATTTGTTAGCGAGTCGTAGTGTTAACCCTTGGTTTACAGCCCTTTCAGCAATGGCAACGGGTCAAAGTGGACTGTTATTTATCGGACAGGTGGGGTTTGCTTATACGGTGGGAATTTCTGCATTATGGTTAACCCTCGGTTGGGCAGTGGGAGACTACATGGCGTGGTTATTCTGCTTCCGCAAACTGAGGGAAATGTCAGAAGAAAGCAACAACGAAACCGTCTCGGCATTCTTAGGTCAAAACACGGAAAATAGAGGAATTACTGTCGCCTCTGCATTAATTACATTAGCATTTTTAGGGTCTTATGCTGCTGCCCAACTCGTCGCCGGAAGTAAAGCCCTCAATGCAGTATTTGGCTGGAATTACAACTTAGGAATTATTATCGGGGCGGTTGTGGTTGTCATCTATTGTTTTTCAGGGGGAATACGGGCTTCGATTTGGACAGATGCAGTACAAGCCACAATCATGATCGGTTCTCTAATTTTACTGTTTATTGTGGCAATTTTTACCTGTGGCGGTTTCGGCGAACTTTGGACACAATTAGAAGCCATTGATCCGAATTTAGTCAGTTGGAGTCCATCTAATTTACAATTGGGTTTATTCCCTTTTGTATTGGGTTGGGTTGTGGCTGGATTTGGTGTTGTCGGTCAACCTCACATTTTAGTACGGGCGATGGCTTTAAACTCCCCGAGAAATATGGGAAAAACTCGCAATATTAAGATTACTTTTGGTTTAACAAATTCTTGTTGTGCGATTGGGATTGGACTGGCTGCAAGAGTTTTATTGCCTAACTTACTAACAGAAGGTGATCCCGAATTAGCATTACCCTTTTTAGCATTAGAATTATTACCGGTTTTCTTAGTTGGGTTAATGTTAGCGGGGTTATTTTCGGCAACCATTTCGACAGCCGACTCTCAAATTCTCTCTTGTTCAGCTGCATTAACCCAAGATTTATTTCCCGCAGCAGCCAAGTCCTATCGTTGGGCAAAAGTGGGAACTTTAGCGGTAACGGCGATTATTTTAGCCATTGCCTTGAGTGGAAATGATAGTGTATTTGCGTTAGTCACATTTTCTTGGTCTGCTTTAGCGTCCGGTTTAGGGCCGTTATTTTTGGTACGAATTTTACAACGACCGATCACAACTCCGATTGCCATTATTATGATGATTGTCGGGATTTTAGCCGCTTTAATTTGGAATATCGGACTACAACTTTCCGGCGCAGTTTATGAAGTCTTACCGGGAATGCTAGCCGGAAGTTTAGTTTATATCATCTCTCAATTTTTTATCTCTAAAAACACAGAAAGCGATCAAAGTTCATAAACTTATTATCATTTATTTTGTAGAAAAAATATAAACCTAAATCCAAAAATATAAATCAAAAAACTTTTATAAGTAAACTTTAAAAAACATACATAATATGATATTATTGTAACTGAAATTAAAAAATTTTCGATTTAATTTGAATTACAGGTTTGTTTGAAATCCTGTTTTTCAGGTTAAAAATGCTCACGCCCTACACCTTTAAATTGAAATTCAATTAGCAGATTAATACCGAGCAATTCAATCATGAAATTAGAAACAATTCAGCCAACTCAACCCCTCCCTTTAAACACCACACCCCTGTTGCGAGTCTTGCATCTAGTTGGGTCTTGTGTGTCCGACTTCTACTACAATCTATCGATAGTCTACGCCAAAGAAGTCGTGCAACCTGTCGGGGTCAGCAGCTACTATGCCGTCATACATCCTAACGGGTATTGGCAGTTGGGAACATCCCTAGACACCCTCTCGGAGAAAATGTCACTTCAGGAGATGATTATCCAACTCCCTGAAATTGATGTCGTTGTTCCTCATCTGTTTTGTTTTCCAGGGATGACCAGTTATCGGGCGTTTTTCGAGGATCTCCTGGGTTTAAGCGTCGTCGGTTCACCGTCCCATTGTACAGCCCTGGCCACTAACAAAGCCCAAACTCGAAGCGTTGTCGCCGCATCCGGGGTTCGTGTTGCTAAAGCCCAACAACTCCGCCAGGGAGACACCCTCACCATGCAACCTCCATTCATCGTGAAACCCAACTCAGAAGACAACTCTTTGGGTATCACCTTAGTTTGGAGTGAAGATCAAATTGCGTCTGCATTGCGGGTTGGTTTTGAACTCGATGAAACACTATTAATCGAAGATTATATCCCCGGTCGAGAAATACGAGTCGGCGTTGTCGAACGGGAGGGAAAATTATGTGTACTGCCGATGATAGAATATCTCTTTACCGAAGAACACCCGATTAGAACAGTACAAGATAAACTGCAACTACAATCTAACGGAATGCCCGAAAAACAACCGGAAAAACCCGTCGCCAAGCCCGTGTGTCCAGCAAATGTTGCACCAGAACTGTTTGAGAAACTCGCCGATGCTGCCAAAACCGCTCATATTGCTTTGGGCTGTCGGGATTATTCGTTGTATGATTTCAGAGTACACGCCGAAACTAATGAACCGTACCTGTTAGAAGCAGGTTTGTTCTGGTCTTTTGGCAAAATTAGCATGATTTCGCGGATGTTGATCGCCGATGGACAAAATTTAGAGGATGTGGCGTTGGAGTTGTGGCGTTCTGCGGCCGGGCGAACTCGTGTAGCTTGTGGATCGCTGTTTAAGTATACTAAAGCAGATCAAGTTTTATAGGTTTTTTTAGTCCGAGCAGTCCTGAGTATTCTCAACGTTCTGGCCGATCGTTCACTCGGCTAGGACAGGACTCTAGGAACTCAGCACTCTATGTCACTCAACAACAGCACTTCCCAAACTGAATCTCCCCTCAATCCTCCCATTCTAGGCATTATCGGTTGTGGCAATATTGGCAAGCGACAAGCCGCTAATTTTCTCGCTCATGGCTACTCAGTATATGTCTATGATATCAATCCAGCACCAATGGCTCAGTTACACTCTTTAGGCGCCCACATTACCCAAAGTTGTGCTGAACTGGCAACCCACTGTGAAGTGATCTTTACGGCCCTACCCACTCCCTCTGACGTGATCAAAGCCGTCTTAGAAGGTAAACAAAACCTCAGTCAAGGATTGCGATCGGGCAGTATTTACATTGATATTACCACCAATTCTCCAGAGACAATCTACAGACTTCACAGAGCGATGAATCTTATCGGAGTTGAGATGTTAGATGCTCCTTTTAATGACTGTCCAGAAGGAGCCACCAGCGAGGGGGGAATGGGTTTAGCCGTTTTGGCGAGTGGATCAAAGAAAACCTTCGAGCGAGTTGAACCCCTTCTCCAACTTATGGCCGATCATGTTCTCTACTGCGGTGAAATTGGCTCTGGAACTCGATGTAAACTGATTCATAATGCCGTAAATGCAGTTGCCGTGCAAGCCGTCAGCGAAGGAATTACCTTGGGTTTGGCTCAAGACATCCCCCTACAGACTATTTGGGACGCTTTGCGCTTTGGCTCGTTTGGTCAAAATCCCGGAGATATTCATGGTTTACCCTACTACTGGTTTTCACGACGCTGCGATCACCTTTCAAAACACCCCGCTTTTACCGTTAAACTTCTCCATAAAGATTTGCGGATCGCTCTGAACATGGCTATTGATCGTAATATTTGCGTTCCTCACCTCGGCTTAACTGTCAAAGACTACGAAGAAGCAGAGCGACGGGGTTGGTCTCCCTATGCCGCCACCAAAGTTCGCTCTCTCCAAGAGGAACGAGCGGGAGTCATTGCTAAAGCCTCTCAACCTTTAATCTCTAGTTCTAACCTGTCTACTCCACCCCCAACAAAAGCTTCAGAGAACAGCAAAAATAGATTCTCTCTGTACAGTGTGTTGATGCTCATATTAGTCAGCAACCTTTTTCAATTAGGATTACAGTGGCTATTCCACAGCTATAAATTATTTTGAGATTTTTGTGAGAATCTTTACAAAATTGTCCTGATTAACCACAAGCTCAACTTTTTGTTATCTTAATCAATAAAAGCAACTCACTCCAAGATTGATGAGTTGAACAATAGAACACAGTTTTTAGGGTTGTTTTTTATGATTGTTACCGTTATATGTATTAATGTATTAATCTCACTTGTTTGTCTATATGTTGCTCGTCGAGTCTGGAAACTGCGTAGAGGATTAGCCCGAATAGACCGAGTTCTCGTCCGCCTCGAACATCGTGCTAATATGCTATTGTGTCGAACACGAAACTTCGTCGAGCGGGGAAACTTAACCAGTTCTCAACTCAAACAGAAATATGATTTGCTGCAACAAAAATTGCAACACCTTGAGAAAATAGTCACGATTGTCCGCTTAACTCAACTGTTACTGTTGCGAAAAAGATATTGAAAGAGAAATTAACCAACGCTCACAGCAGTGGTCTTGGCGGTTTCCATCGAAAGCAAACTTCGGGTATAGAGCAATTGGTGTTGGACGAAGTTCACGCGCGCAGAGTACCCGAAAGGCGGAGTACCGATGACTTCATCTGAGAGTTAATCCTCTCGACTCAGTTCAGATGATTCCAGATTTCAGGAAACGGTACGTTCAAAGCTGTCTAAAATTATAGCAAGGGATATTCGGTTCTAGTTTATGTCAAATAATCGATCTGGATCGTTTTTTGGGGGTTTGATACTCGGATCTGCTGTCGGCACAGTGGTCGGTTTATTAGTTGCACCCCGATCAGGAAAGGAAACAAGACAAGTCTTGAAAAAGTCTGCTCAAGCCCTTCCTGAATTGGTCGAGGACCTTTCAACCAGTGTACAACTACAAGCCGATCGGCTCTCTGAGTCGGCTTTGCGAAACTGGGAAGATACTTTACTCCGACTCAAAGAAGCGGTGGCAGCCGGTATGGAAGCCAGTCAACAAGAACGTCAAGTTCTCTCTGAGAAGGTACAGAATACAGACTCATCTTATCCCCTTGGCGATCGCAATTAGTGGATGGTTGGGGCAGGTGCGTCAGCAGAACTCATCTGAGAACCTGTCCTTTCCCTATCTCTCTCCTAAGAGTGAAGCAATCAAGGCTGTGAACTACCAACACTAAATCGAAGCGATTATAGTGTCGGCTTCTAATGTCGCGGGGGAATGCCTCAGAACGGACTTACGTCCCAA
>CAZNCM010000229.1:0-1555 GCA_964571155.1 uncultured Lyngbya sp.
GTTTTTGGGCATTTACAGGCTATGCTGGTGATCATGAAGGCTTTACCTTTGGCTTACAATAAAGACCTGCAAGAAGACAAAGAAGGCTTATTTGATAGCGTCAAAACGGTTAAAGGCAGTCTAGAAGCGATGACCATTCTGTTAAAAGAAGGAATCGAATTTAAAACCGAACGTTTAACCCAAGCTGTTAGCGAAGACTTTTCTAACGCTACCGATGTCGCCGACTATTTGGCAACGAAAGGAGTCCCCTTCCGCGAAGCTTATAACTTAGTTGGAAAGGTGGTTATTACCTGTTTAGAAGCCGGAAAGTTACTCAAAGATTTAACCTTAGAAGAATGGAAAAGTTTGCATCCGGCGTTTGAAAATGATATTTATGATGCGATCACTCCTAAACAAGTGATTTCCGCCCGTAATAGCTACGGAGGAACAGGGTTTGAACAGGTTAGATCATCACTTAAAGCTGCACGCGATCGCTTAAATTCAGTTGAGTAGGGAACAGGGAACAGGGAACAGGCAATAGGCAAGAGGCAATAGGCAAGAGAGGCAATAGGCAGTTATCAGTTATCAGTTATCAGTAGCATGGTACTGGTCACTGGTTACTGTTCACTTTTCACTGTAAAAACTGTAAACTGTAAACGACTTTCATGCGAGAACTTTATCCCCCCATTGAACCGTATATTCAAGGTACCCTAAAAGTTAGCGATCTTCATACCATTTATTTTGAACAGTCGGGGAACCCAAAGGGAAAACCTGTTGTTGTTTTACATGGTGGGCCGGGGGGCGGTTGTTTACCCGAATATCGTCAATATTTTCATCCCGAAAAATGGCGAATTATTATGTTTGATCAGCGGGGTTGTGGACACAGTAAACCTCATGCAGAACTGCGGGAAAATACAACTTGGGATCTGGTTGCCGATATTGAAAAATTACGAACCTGTTTGGGAATTGAACAATGGGTGGTTTTTGGGGGAAGTTGGGGAAGTACCTTGTCTTTAGCTTACAGTCAAACTCACCCAGATCGCTGTAATGGTTTGATTTTACGAGGAATTTTTCTATTGCGATCGCCCGAAATTCGTTGGTTTTATCAAGAAGGAGCGAGTTATATTTTCCCGGATGCTTGGGAAGAATATCTCAAACCTATTCCTGTAGAAGAACGGGATAATTTATTGCAAGCTTATTCTCAACGTCTTAATAGTGAGGATTTTAATATTCGTTTAGAAGCAGCGAAAGCTTGGTCAATTTGGGAAGGGAGTACCAGTAAACTCTATGTTGATGCTAATTTAAAGCAAAAGTTTGGTCAAGATGAATTTGCGATCGCATTTGCTCGGATAGAATGTCATTATTTTGTTAATGGAGGCTTTTTAAAACCGGAAGACCAACTCTTGAAAAATATAGATCGGATTCGTCAGATTCCCAGTACAATTGTTCAAGGACGTTATGATGTGGTTTGTCCGATGAAAACGGCTTGGGAACTTCATCAAGTCTGGCCGGAAGCTGAGTTTATTGTCGTTCCTGATGCGGGACATTCGATGAGTGAACCGGGAATTCGTTCGGC
>CAZNCM010000229.1:1565-9880 GCA_964571155.1 uncultured Lyngbya sp.
CGTTAATAGAAGCCAGCGATCGCTTTGTTGAGTAAAATTAGTTTATGTCGTTTTTCTGAGTCGAAAATTTTTTGACTTCAGGGCGCAAACTTTGCACCCCGACTCAGACTCAGGCTATCAGAAACAAAATTTTTAAAATATATTGAAGCTATTTTAAAACTTGTTCGAGTAACTGACTTGCTCCGATGCCGCCTTTTCCTTGAATATAAGACAGGATAATCGGCACAAACATATTAATCATACTGGTATTTAAACCGAGCTTAGAAAATCCACCCGCTAAATTCGCCAGATTTCCCACTGATGCAGGCGCTCCCATCGCGGAAGCTAACCCCCCCAAAGCACTCGCCATACCGCCCGCTTGAGGAGCAGCGTTGAGGAGTTCACCCATACCCGGAACATACTGAGCAATTTGATCAAATTGTTCGTTTTGCAATTTTTCCTGAGCCAGTTGAAAGAGGAGTCCGGCTCCTCCTTTGGCTTGTTGTTCCTGCACCCCGAGTTGACGAGTCAAGATCTCAACCAGTTCCATCTTGTTTTCCCAATACTATATACAACTTTTATCACAACTGCATGAAGTTGCTCAACTGGGTTCACGAGTTGTCGGTTTAATATCGATCCTGAGTCGTTAATGAAAGTGTCATCGCCGAACGAACGAAGCTATAACTAACATTTTGCCAATGAGGATTACAGACTTTATTTTCGACGACATCAAAATGAACTAAAAACCAACGATCAACTAAACTTCCCCGTTCGAGGATGCGTTCAAAATACATGACTCGCTCGGGATCGATGTAGTATTTTTGACAAATTTGGTCTAATAAAATCTCGAAGGCTCGACCGATACTAATTCCGGTGTTCCAGGGTAACTCTGTAACAGTGATCACTTTACTCCCATCGGGCTTACAGTGAATGGTCACATCACACTTACAGATGCTACCGGGCCAAAGTTCACATTTGAATAACATTCTGGCAATATCCTCGTTTAAACGACAAACACTATAGGGATCATTCTCTCCTGTCTTCATTCTCTCCGAGAAAGTTAATGAAGTAAACCTTAAGATACAAAAAAATGTACACAGTGAACAGAATGATGACCTTTAAGATTTGCTTAATCTATTGTACCAAGGAAAGCCCAGTGATCGCTTTGATCGCTGATAATAGAAATAGCAGCATTTTCCAGTCGGAAGTCTTGAACTTTAGTCGCTTGTCCCCTTTGACACTGACCAAAAGAGGGCAAGACTCTCAATAAAAACCAAAAATCAGCTTTTTGCAGTGGGTTCGACTGATAGTCAGTCGCTCGGTCTAAAACATCTGTGCATCCCGAGAAAAACTAAAGCAAAGTTGACCCGATGACAATGAATCAATCAAAAAGGTATAAGCTTCTCACACTGCTGATCCTTTCCCTCGTATGTATCCTACTTTATACAACCCATTACCCAAGGACAATAGAAGCAGTAGAACCAACAGTATCCCAACCCTTCAATCAGATTGCACCCGGAACAAAACCAACAACAAACCCAAACTTGGATCTGGGAAAATTCACCAAATTTCAACATCTGACCACCGAGGACGGGTTATCAAGTGACTTAATCTGGAATATCGTCCAAGACCACGATGGGTTCATCTGGTTTAGCACCTATGATGGACTGAACCGCTATGATGGTCATACTGTAAAGGTCTTTAAAAACGATCCAGACGACCCCCAGAGTTTGAGTTCAAGTGTGCTACGCAATCTCTATGTCACCTCTACAGGAACCCTCTGGGTTGGCACTTGGTCAGCAGATGGACTCAATCAATACAACCCCTCAACCGAAAGTTTTATCCGCTATCAGCACGACCCGAATCAACCCCACAGCCTCAGTAATAATAACGTCACTGCCATCTACGAAGATCGCAATGGTACGCTTTGGGTGGGAACCAAAGGCGGTTTAAATCAATTCCATCCCAAGACAGGTCAGTTTACCCATTATCTCCATGACCCCAACAATCCTCAAAGTCTGATTAATAACACCATTTGGGCAATCCATGAAGATCGGGCGGGGGGACTTTGGATCGGGACAGCCAATGGACTCGACCGACTTGATCGCGCCACCGGACAGTTTACCCACTACCAAAACGATGCAACCAATCCCCAGAGTATTAGTGACAATCTGATCTGGTTAATTTATGAAGACCTTCAGGGAGTCCTGTGGGTCGGTACCGAACAAGGTCTGAACACCCTAGATCGAGATACCGGAAAATTCACCCGTTATTTGTACGATCCGAAAAATCCTCAGAGTCTGAGTAGCGATACTGTGTTTTCTGTGGTTGAGGATCGATATGGCTTTCTCTGGTTTGCGACTATTGGGGGCGTGAGTCGCTTTGACCGCCAAACTAACACGTTCACTAGCTACCGCAACAATCCCGCCGATCGCTACAGTCTTAGTAGTAATGAGGTCTGGCATATTTATCAAGATCAAACCGGGATGTTGTGGATGTCTACATTTCAAGGGGTGAATGTTCTCGATCCTGAACGTAAAGCATTCAAGCATTATCGGGCAATTCCAGGCGACCCCAATACATTACTTAGTAATACCGTCTCTACGCTGTATGAAGACCGATCAGGGATGATGTGGGTTGGCACCATTGGGGGGTTGAGTCAATGGAACCGAAAAACTGGAACCTTCACCCACTACAAATATGACCCCAAAAATCCCAATAGTGTGAGACCTTCGGGGGTGAAAGCCATTTTAGAAGACCAAGAGGGGATGCTGTGGATCGGGACTGCGGCGGACGGATTGAGTAAGTTTGATCGGACAACGGGAACATTTACCCATTATGTCAATGACTCTACCGATTCTGACAGTCTTATCCATAATTTTATTACCGATATTGATGAAGACCGCGCCGGGAACCTGTGGATTTGTACTTGGGGCGGTTTGGATAAATTGGATCGCCAAACGGGAAAATTCACCCATTATCAACACGATCCCCAAAATCCTAATACATTGATTGACAATCAAACAAATGTTCTCTACGAAGACCAACAGGGAACACTTTGGGTCGGTACGATGACGGGGCTAGATCGCTTTGACCCTGAGACTGAAACTTTTACCCACTATCTCCATGATGTCACAAACATGAACATCAAGGGCGGAAATCTTGTTGCTTCCGTATACTCTATGTATGAAGATCGAAGCGGTCAGTTTTGGATTGGTACCGCAAAAGGGCTAGGTCAATTGGATCTTGAGGCTCGTCGATTTACGGATTACACCCTACAAAAGATGATCTTCAATATTTTAGAAGAAGATGTCTCGGTCAAGGGTGAGGTAGGAGAGTTATGGCTGAGTCCTTCTACGGGGCTGCTGCGATTTAATCCCCAAACTGAAACGTTTCACACTTATACGGTAAGTGATGGACTGCAAAGCAATACTTTTTCGTTAAGAAATGCCAGCTATAAAAGTCGGACTGGGGAGTTCTTTTTTGGCGGTCCGAATGGAATTACGGCGTTTTATCCCGATCAGATTCAAGATAATCCTCATCTTCCTCGCGTGGTAATTACGGATTTTAAATTAAAAGGTAAATCTGTTCCCATTGGAAAAGATTCGGTTCTCAAACAATCTATTCTCAAAACTCAGCACATCACTTTATCCTACCGCGATCGCGTTTTTGCTTTTGAATTTGCGGCTTTAAATTATCACGCCCCGGAAAACAATCGTTACAAGTATCGCTTAGAAGGATTTGAAAAACAATGGACGGAAGTAGACAGTGACCGAAATTTTGCCACTTATACCAATTTGAATCCCGGTCACTATGTCTTTCGGGTGATTGGGTCGAATAATGATGGACTCTGGAACGAAAAAGGCGCATCGATCGCTATTACTGTCACGCCTCCTTGGTGGGAAACATTTTGGTTTCGAGGGGTGTTTATCGTTTTATCTTCAGGAATCATTATCGGTGTATTTCGGTGGCGGGTGTATGCGATCAAACAACGTAACCTTGAATTAGAAAAGCAAGTCAGAGAACGCACAACTGAGTTAATCCTTGCGAAAGAAAAAGCCGAAGTTGCTAATTTAGCTAAAAGTGCTTTTCTCTCTAATATGAGCCATGAACTTCGTACTCCTCTGAATGGTATTCTCGGATATGCTCAAATTCTTCAACGAGAAAAGGGTTTAGATTCCGAACACAAAGAGGGTTTAAATGTAATTTATCAAAGTGGCTATCATTTATTGACTTTAATTAATGATGTCCTTGATTTAGCTAAAATAGAAGCCGGAAAAGCAGAATTGTATCCCCATGAAATCAATTTTTTGGATTTTCTTGAGAGTGTAGCTGGGGTGATTCGTATGGCGGCTCATCAAAAAGAGATTCGGTTTTCCTTTGAAAAGAATGCCCATTTACCGCTCACCATAGAAGCCGATGAAAAACGGTTGCGTCAAGTGTTGTTAAATTTGTTAGGAAATGCGGTTAAATTTACCGATCAGGGAACAGTAAACTTGCGCGTAAAACGGGTTAATTATGTTACGATTAATCAGAAATTATCCGTTAAAATTCGCTTTGAAATCACGGATACCGGAGTGGGGATGACACCGGAACAACTGGCTAGGATTTTTAATCCCTTTGAACAGGTGGGAGAAGCCAAAAAACGGGTTGAAGGAACGGGTTTAGGTTTAACCATTAGTCGTCAATTGGTTAACCTTATGGGCGGTGAAATTCAAGTTGAAAGTGAGCTAAATAAAGGATCAATATTTTGGTTTGAGATTCCGTTGGCGATCGCTGGCTCTACTGTTAGACCGACCCCGACCCCTTCAAAAATCCGTTCAGTGGTGGGTTATCAAGGAAAACGCCGCAAAATTTTAGTGGTGGATGATCGATTAGAAAATCGCATGGTGTTACTGAATTTGCTTGCTCCTTTGGGCTTTGAGGTGATTTTAGCTCAAGATGGAAAAGAAGGGATTAAACAGACGAAAAGTTTGCATCCAGACTTGATTTTGGTCGATTTAGTGATGCCTGTGATGAATGGCTTTAAAATGGTACAAATGATTCACCAAACACCAAAGATTCAACAGATACCGATTGTTGCGGTTTCTGCTAGTGTTTTTGATGTAGACAAAGAGGAAAGTTTCAATATTGGCTGTCAAGGATTTTTGTCGAAGCCAATTGAAGCCGAGCAATTATTTGCCATCATCAAAAAATATTTAGACATTGAATGGGTCTATGAAACAGTCGCTTCTGATCAGGAGATTTCAGCATTAGAGTCAATTTCAGCAGAAGAAGAACTTATTTTACCCCCTCAAGAAGATTTAGAGGCGCTCTACAAATTAACGATGTTTGGGGATCTCCACCAAGTACAAGTCAAACTTGATGAAATCGAACAGATGAACCCCCAATATCACGTTTTTACTCAAAAAATCAGGAAATATGCTCAGAAGTTAGAGGATGAACCCATTTTAGACTTGTTGACTCCGTATATCAAAATATAGCAGGCAACAGCGCAAACTCCGAGCTTGATAGAATAATCGTGTCTGAAAACAAGAATAATTTTTGGGAGGAGGTTATGGAAGATCGTCATAGTGATGGCGTGATCTTAGTTATTGATGATGATCAAACCAATATCAAGGTAATCATTGATACCTTAAAACCCGCCGGATTGACGATTATTTCTGCTCGCAATGGAGAAATGGGAATCAAGCGGGCGTTATTTGCCCTTCCTGATTTAATATTACTTGATGTGATGATGCCAGGGATTGATGGCTTTGAAACTTGTCGTCGTTTAAAATCAGAACCCACAACACAATCTATTCCTGTTTTATTTATGACCGCTTTAGATAATGAAGATAATAAGGTAAAAGGATTTAATGCGGGGGGAGTCGATTATATTACCAAACCCTTTGGATCTAGAGAAGTTGTCGCTCGGGTGAAAACCCATCTTAATCTTAAGCGCAAGCAAGACTTATTAGAACGTTTAGCAGCGATTGATGGCTTAACAGAAATTCCCAACCGTCGTCAGTTTGATACAGTTATTGAAAAGGAATGGTGGCGCGGAAAACGCTCTGAAGTTCCCCTGTCTTTAATTTTACTGGATATTGATTATTTTAAAAAGTTTAATGATGGCTATGGGCATTCCTGTGGTGATGAATGCTTGAGAAAAGTTGCACAAACTTTAGCCCGTTCGGTTCAACGTTCATCGGATTTTGTTGCTCGATATGGAGGGGAAGAATTTGCCGTGATTTTACCCGAAACTCCCCTAGATGCGGCTCTAGACATTGCGGATAAAATTCGAGAAAATGTTGAGTCTTTACAGCTTTGTCATGCTTTTTCTGATGTTTCAGATTATGTCACTTTGAGTTTGGGCGTGGCGACTCTGATTCCGACTTATGAAACATCTCCCCAAATTTTAATTGAAATGGCAGATCAAGCTTTGTATCGAGCAAAAGCAAACGGACGAAATCAGGTTAAACAATGATACGGCAGGCAATTATTTTAAATCATATTATCTCCAAAGACAGGACAACAAATTATTGAGTCAAGTCAATCCCGATATTTTAAAACACTTGAATCCATTCTTTCACGTCATATTCTATCCAAATTCCATTCAGCCAATACACATCAGATTCAATCAGTTGTCGTACAATTTCTTCGTTTTCAGCTTCATAGATTCCAAAAACTTTTGTTAAATCTTGAGTCGGGCCAATAGTTATGACAATTCCGGCTTCCTTTTGTTTTTTAATTCCTTCTAAATGAGCTTTTCGGTAAGGTTCTCGCTTTTCTAAAACATTATCACAATAGGTTCCAAACAAAATATATTTTGGCATTTTTTTGAGAATCTAATTTTAAGTTAGAGGCTAGTTTTATGATTCTAACCTCTAAACAAAAAACTTAACTTAATTAACTTCTGAGATTGACATTAAACTGCTTGACTAACGCCTCACGAACCTTTTGCTGTTTGGGTTCAACTTCTTCTTCGGTTAACGTGCGATCGCTAGCTCGATAAACCAGACGAAATGCTAAACTGCGTTGAGTTTCAGGAACGTGTTCCCCCTTATATTCATCAAACAGTTTAATAGATTCTAACAAATTTCCGGCGGCTTTAATCATACATTTTTCTAGATCAGCAACAGAAACTTCCTCCGAAACAAAAAAAGCAATATCGCGATCAGAAGGCGGAAAAGTCGAGAAAGAACTAAATTTCCGAGTTAAATTATCCGCTTGAGTCATGGCTTCAACTAAAACCGATAAATTCAACTCAAATAAATAAACTTCTTGGGGTAAATCTCGTTGTTCTTGAAGCTGAGGATGAAGCTGACCAAAAACACCTAAATGATTTCCATTTAACCCCAAAGACGCTGTTCTTCCGGGATGTAATTGTTGAATTTGAGTTTCTTTTTGGTATTCAACCGACAAATACAACCGTTTAAAAATCGCTTCGAGGATTCCTTTTGCTTCAAACCAAGTAATGGGTTGTTCTCGTCCACCTCGTGTCCAATGTCCTTGAGTCGTATCGCCGCTAATTATTCCCGCGACCACATCTTTTTCTTGAAAAGTTTCTGTTTCTTTCCAGAAAACTCGGCCAATTTCAAAGCCATTTAACGGCCCATTTCCATTTTCTAAGTTAAATGCAAACGCATCAATTAAACCGGACAACATTTCAGTTCGTAAAGCGGAATATTCCACAAATAAAGGATTAGAAATTACAACTTGATTTTCTCCTTCTTGTTTAACTAAAGAATAGTGCATTAATTCCGTCAGTCCTTCGGCTCGAAATGCGGCTCGCAGGTGTCGCAAAGCGACCTGATCTTCGGTGAGATAACCCGGTACACTTTGATGGGGTAAAGTATCAGAAAAATTATCATAACCATACAGACGGGCGACTTCTTCAATTAAATCAATTTCCCGTTCTAAATCTCGCGCTCGATAAGCGGGAATCGTCACAGTCCATACAACATCTTTTTGTTCTTTGGTTTGAGTTTCACGCATCAAGCCACATCCCAAAGCGGTGAGAATTCCTTCGACTTCTTCTGGTTGTAGGAAAGATTCAACTAACGTATTTTCCCCCCGTTTTAAAGAGCCTAAAATTTGATTAATCCGACTCAAACGGAGAGGAACTTGAGAAGAAGTAACATCATCAACAATACGACTGGCTAACTCTTGTTGTGTGGAAACTCCCCCCGCGAGTTCTGTAATTAATGAAATCGCTCGACAACAGGCAAGAACTAATTCAGCCGGATTAACCCCTCGTTCAAAACGAGTAGAAGCTTCTGTACGCAGTCCTTGACCTCGCGCCGAACGCCGAATTGCCACAGAACTAAAAACCGCCGCTTCTAACATTAAATTCT
>CAZNCM010000230.1:0-383 GCA_964571155.1 uncultured Lyngbya sp.
CAAGCCGATCAAGCTGGCCAGATCTTCCCCAAAAACCCGAGAATTGAGAAAGAATTGAGCAACCTGTACCGAATCATGGAACACGAAATCGACTTTGAATCAGAACCCTTTAAGTCTCAGTTAGAATCACTCTCGCTGACGATTCGCGACCTAAGCCAAGAAGTTCAGGGGAATACCGTCGCACTGTTGGCGATACTCCGCACCTTAGAACTTTTGCATCGAGAAATTCGAGAGGGCTGGTTTCGAGACGCTTTACCTGATAATCGTCAGGCTCTCTATGCTTTACTAAAAGAAATAGAAACTTATGGGGGCTGGCCCTATATTCCCCGAGCTTCCTTGCGATCGCTTTCGGAAAAGCTCTCTGCTGAACCTGAAGATCCCCC
>CAZNCM010000230.1:521-3488 GCA_964571155.1 uncultured Lyngbya sp.
CATCATTCACGTTGCGGGAACCAACGGTAAAGGTTCTGTTTGTGCTTATCTTTCCTCGATTTTGACTCAGGCAGGCTATCGAGTCGGACGCTATACTTCCCCTCATTTGGTAGACTGGACAGAACGGATCTGTATCAATGAACAGCCTATTTCTCGAAGTGATCTCGAAGGAGTGCTTTTAGAAGTCGAAGCGGCGATCAATCCCAGTCAACCCTCTCCGACTCAGTTTGAGGTGATTACCGCCGCAGCATGGCTTTATTTCGCCCAGCAACAGGTGGAATCGGTCAACTTCCCCCAGAAGCAAAAGCCGTTGTTGAACAGCGTATTGATCAATTAAATTGTCCGGCGGTTTGGGTAGAAGCGGCGACTCCAACTCACCAAAAAACATCAGACGGGTTAACAACTGCGATTTATCAAGAGATTGAATATCCTTTACCCTTGTTGGGACAGGTTCAACTGATTAATTCAGCCATTGCGATCGCGACGATCAAATTATTACAACAGCAAGGATGGCAGATTTCCCCCGCAGCAATTTGGCAGGGAATGACAAACACTCGCTGGTTAGGGCGGTTACAATGGACAAGTTGGCGCGATCGCCGATTGTTAGTTGATGGTGCTCATAACCCATCGGCTGCTCAAGTTTTGCGTCAATACGTTGATAGTATAGATGTTCAATGGACTGAAGATGCCAACTCCCGACAACCAATTACTTGGGTCATGGGGATGTTATCTACAAAAGATCATGCAGATATCTTTGAGGCTTTGCTACGTTCTGGAGATCGGTTGTATTTAGTTCCTGTCCCCGAACATAGTAGCGCCGAACCGGAACAATTAGCGGCTTTGAGTCGTAGCGTTTGTCCGAGTTTAGCGTGTTCTCAAGCTTATCCTGATTTGATTGTCGGTTTAGAGGCGGCGCTTGATCCGACTGCATCCTCCAATTTAGTTGTTTTGTGTGGTTCTCTTTATCTCGTTGGTTATTTTTTCAGCCTTCAGAATTCGACTGTTTCTTTGGAAAATAGCTCTAAAACCTGATACTTTTGATTAAGTAGTGTTGTGTTTATTTCTCTATTTATTCTGATTATTGGCGTTAGTCCAGCATTTATTTATTGGTGGTTTCGACGACGAATAGAAACCCGCACGATTGGTCAGATTTCAACAGTCGGAACGGGTGCTGCTGTTACCCACTGGCGTAGACCCGACTTACCTCCAGATGCCCAATATGTCGAGGGAGTGGGCTATTTAATTGGCGATCTTTCTTGCCAGTATAATGCACGTTCGTCCTATGTTCGTTGTGCGGTGAATCCTTCTGGCCCTTGTGACAATTGTCGTTTTTATCAGGAAAAACAATCGGTTTCAGACGAAACAAATAAACCTTAAGCATTAAACACAATAGTCAATCTTCGGAAAAAATCACCTGAATGGGGGAAGTCTCTACCCCTGAAAATTTTGTATTTTAAAAGGTGTTCAGACAGAATACGATTTTAAAAAAGGAGTAGAGACAAATGAAGAAAGCTAAATCCATCCTGGTATTTACCATGCTTCTCACCCTAGCGTTTGTTCAACCGGGTTTCGCCTCCGAACAAAAAAGCAACGAGACTTCTAGAGAAACTCAATCTTCGACATCTTCTGAGGAGAGAGTTCCCATACAATACTATCCGCCTCCAGGACATTATTAAAGCCAAGTGTTCTTGAATGAGATCGTCCAACTTAAATTAACTGGGAATGATGAGATCGATCCATTTGAATGATTGGTTCCCAGTTAAGTACATCATGGAGTAAGCTTTGATAACCGAGCGTGTTTGGGTGTAAACCATCTATACTCAAACGCGATTTCCACCAAGTTTCACCTTGTTTTAACCAATGTTCAAAAATATCAAGATAGGGAATATTTCGCTCTAAACACGCTAAACGAGTCGCTTCTTTGTAGAGATATTGGTTTTCGTGATTGTAATACAAACAATCTTGAAACGGCATTTTTGTTTCATCAACCGGAACCATTCCCACAAACAAAACCGGACAAAGATTTTGAGCGCTATCGAGTAAACTATTAATTACGGTTTGAAATTGTTCAAAATCAGTGTAATTGCGTCCTTGGGGAGATTGAATTTTCGCGCAGTCATTCACACCAACCGATAAAATAATCACATCAGGAACCCGGTTTCTCAGTTCACCGCGATGACGAAATTCATGTTCTAGGCGATCGCGAACCTGTACAACTCGATTTCCTCGAACACCTAAATTATAAACCACATGACCCGGACTACCCGGTGACATCCATTGTCGTCGTAGCCGTTCAACCCAACCTCCACCTTCAGGATCACCATAGCCATAAACTAGACTATCGCCCAAAGCAACAAGCCTGAGAGAATGACGATGGACTTGGGGTAAGCGAATAATTGATGATTGGGAACTCCAAGCGACTGATGCTGGCATAAGTAATTTAGATTCGGGTTTAACTAATCGACTTCAGAGAGCTATATACAACAGAATTGATCAACAGTCTATTACAAAAATTTAACACTTACCAGTGCAATATTAAATTAACCAGGAGTTTCAGAGGTATTCGCTGATCACAAAAGGGGATTGAGCTAGTCGATATCAAATCCCCCAAGTTGTTCGTTAAGATAGGGTAGTATGATGATTAACTCAGAGTAAAACCAACTGTATGCAAAAACGTTCTACTATCGATTCTACCGAAATTACTTGTCGGGCGGCTGATTTAGTTAGTGCAGCTTCTAACCGTTATCGCATCACAGTACAAGTCGCCAACCGAGCCAAGCGCTGTCGCTATGAAGATTTTGACAGTATAGACGAGAATATTATGAAGCCCGTGTTGCGGGCGATTATTGAAATGTCTGATGAACTCACTCAACCGGAGATTATTGTAGATCGTTAGTTGATTCATTTGAAGATAGAACTGACGGATTACGATCAATTCAGATAAAATTTAGCTAGTCCTGAATCAAA
>CAZNCM010000230.1:3512-3988 GCA_964571155.1 uncultured Lyngbya sp.
TTGAGAATGGCGATTATTCAATGTGATCAGCGATGGTATCGTTCTGTACTCTTGGCGTTAGGTGTTAGTGTTCTAACGGTGTTGGTGGGTGGGATAGAATTCAGTCACTTTCAGGGACTAGCTAAAATTAGTGGTTTAACCACTCCTGCGGCGATCGCTCAACAACCTCCAACTCGCGTTGTTAGAATTCGAGATGTTTGGCAACAAGTTTATCAACAATTACCCGATCTTCCCAAAGAAAATAATTATGTTTCCTTAGAAAACGGAGAAGTCGCCGCAGAGGATACATTAATTGGGCGATTAATTCGCTATCATGTTTATGTAAAAGGACGTTCTCCCCTATCTCGATTTGATTGGAAGCTAACGTTAGCTGATTATTTGGGTGTTAATGAAGCAATGTTAGAATCTCAATATCCAGGGGCTGATTCATTGCAAAAAAATCCCCGTGATGGCGATCGCGAAACTGTGAGAACCTT
>CAZNCM010000230.1:4024-9797 GCA_964571155.1 uncultured Lyngbya sp.
ACCGCAGCCAAAGACAGGAGTTAGTCGATACACTGGTTAATTCCTTTGATCCAAACTCCTCGGAGAATGCGTCAGATTCCCCCGACGGCTCATCAGAAGAAACGACTCAAACCTCACCCAGAAATGGAAGTTCGCCCTTACCTCCCCTCCCTCAACCTGGAGATGCCGAATTATTGCAACTCTAAAATAGTAAGGTTGTGAATCAGATTCTCAAAACGGGAGTAGGTTGGCGTCTGGGTTGGAATCCTAACGCTACAGAATATCAGGGGTTAGTGGGCGGTGATGATTGGGCGATCGAGTTAACCGAGGCGGAGTTGAATGATTTTTGTCGTCTGCTGACTCAACTGGCTGACACCATGACTCAGATGGCGAGTGAGTTGATGGATGAAGAAAAAATCACCTGTGAAGCGGAAAGTGAGTTGATTTGGATGCAGGTTGAAGGTTATCCTCATGCTTATAATTTGCAGTTTATTCTCCATACAGGCCGAAGAGGAGAAGGAAGTTGGCCGGCTGAAGTTGTCCCTGCTGTGATTCAGACAACAAAAATATTATTTGTTTACTAATCTGTGTTAATCATGCTATACTAAGTGAATATGTTCGGGGCGTAGCGCAGCTTGGTAGCGCACCACTTTGGGGTAGTGGGGGTCGTGGGTTCAAATCCCGCCGCTCCGATTTCAATCAAATCACCTCCACCAGGGAGTTTCAAGCCTGTCGCTCCGAAGCGTTTTGGGCGGGAAGCGACTTGTACGGTTCCGATCTGTTGGTTCATTTTATCTCATTTTTAGCTATTATTGGATCGCAATTGGATCGTAGAGTCTACGGAGGAACGCGGATTTGGCTCGGGCGAAAAAGGGATCTGTTTCTATTGGATCGGATAGGGGTATGCTTCGACTGCTGTGGCGATACCAAGGCAAACGCTACGTTATGGCAATGGGTGTTCCCGATACCCCAATTAATCGCTCCGTCGCCCAAATCAAAGCCAATCAAATCCAATTGGACATGGCTTCGGATAACTTTGATTCCTCCCTCAAGCGTTACAAACCCCTAGCCGAAGTCGAGGGGGAGGCAATCACCTGTTTTGAGCTATTCGAGCGATTTATTGAGTATAAAGAGCAATTTCTAGACTCCCGCACCTTAGAAAAGTACCGAGCCTGCTTGAAATATATTGAGGGCTTCCTCGGCGATCGCAAAGCCTGTGAAATCGATCAACCCCTGACCTTCGCCTTCTCTCAATGGCTGAAAGCTCAACTGTCGCCCCGAACCGCGAAAGAGCGTTTGAGTTTGCTCAAAGCCGCCTTTGAGTATGGTTTAGAGCAGGAATTTGTCAGGGGCAACCCTTGGGTCGAGGTGGTGGCGACCTTCAAAATTCCTCCAAAAAAAGCTCCGGCTCCCTTCACCTCAGAAGAAATCAACGGGATTATAGAGGGCTTTCGCAACCATCCGATTTACTTTTATTTGACTCCCTATGTGGAGTTTTTGTTTTATACTAAATCCGGTTCTCATACCCCTCTTGTTTTCATAACCTAGATTATTGATGATAGAGTGGGATTCGGTCAATTCTTATAAAGGGGTTTTGACAACAGGACTTGGTATTATTCGGGGTGTCGCACCGCAGAGGCGATTGGCTTGCGTTGGGGAAGCGTTTCGGATGATTGCTCGACGCTGTGGATTGGAGAAACTCTCAGCAAGGGAGTCAGAAAAAGTACCAAGACCAACAAGGCGCGAACAATTCACACTTCCGAACGTTTGAAGGGGATATTACTCTCAATCAAACCGGAGAATCCCAGCCCGGAGAGTTTGGTGTTTGTGACTCCGAGGGGGAGCGCGATTCAGGAAAACAACTTCAGAAACCGAGCATGGGAACCAATACTCAAGCAGTTGGAGATTAAGTACCGAAAACCCTACAATACCCGCCATACCTTTATCAGCCATGCTCTAGAAAAAGGACTAACCCCGGCAACGGTCGCCTCAATGACCGGACATGACATTCAGACGCTTTACGATAACTACGCAGGGTGCGTTCAAAGCAGTCCGAAGTTGCCCGAATTTTAGGTGCGTTTTTTTGTCTTCTTCTGATTGCTCAGTAGGGAAGCTTGATAGTGTTCAATTGCCCTTTGATGGGCTTTTTCCACTTGAGAATTCTGCATCCAGTCTTTGATTAAGTCCTCGTTGTAACGAACGTTGCGAGAATTAACGCGGATAAAGTGAATGCCTTCGAGCCAGTATTTTTTCTGGTATCTTTTCAATGTTGAAGAACTCACACTGAGGAGAGCGCAAGCTGCTTTTTTATTCAGAAAGTTAGACATCGTTTCAATGCAACAGAGTAAAGTTTGCAGAAATTAAAACCCCCTTAAAGATTTGATAGATGCCATTTGAAAAAAATATTTTAAGGAAAAAAATTCCCGAATTACCCGGTTAAATTGTTGAAGATTTGCAGTTGTTTATCTCTTGTAGTTGATCGATTTAAAGAGGGATTGACCAGTTGAATTTCTGGGTTGATTTGTCGAGAGATAGGCAAACTGAAGGCAATATTAGCGACTGATCTGCGTGCGTGAAGTTTTAATTTGCTGTTGTTTTACTGCCGACTGTAAGTTGGAAAATTTTGCTGAAAGATGATACATAGTTTGGCTCCGGGTGAATGTTTGAGTCCGCTTTCATCCGAGTTCCCCTAGAAAATTACTCTTCGGCTTCGGATTCTACATAGCGTGTTAGTAAGTGATTAGAATTGAGCCGATAAATTTGGATTATAGCCGATTTTTTCGCAAATCTGTCCACTTTTGATGATGAGATTCTTCTGATGTGGGGTTAAATCAGACGGATATAGACGGGTGTAAAATTGGGCAACTGCACAGTTTTCATACCATTGATGTGATGTCGCTATTTGGGGAGTCCCGTTTAAATAACCACGCTCAAAAATTTGCCCAAGATATTTCTCATCGGGTTATCTACCGAATTCATTCTCATAAAAGTTGATTTGTTCGCTCAAGATTAGGGAAACTTCCACCTCAATTGATGATAGTACCATTAATAGAGCCTGGGAACTTTTGATCAATCCTCAATTGAACGACGATGAACACAGCACAGATTGAGCAATATTGGCAACGCTATCTGAAAACTTTGCAGAGCAAAATCGAAACCCAATCCGCCTATCTTGTCGATCAATTTGGGGATAGTCCCGAGTTGGCAAATGAACTGGGACAGTTGGTAATCGATGGCCTAAAAACTGCCACTTGTTCTGCCCTGTGGGAATGGGAAGCTTCGGGCAGTACGCCCCCGTTCGTTGGAGTAAAAACCATTTTCCTCGATGGCGCTAACCCAATCTGTATCGTCGAGACAACGGAAGTAGTGATTTGTCCCTTCGATGAAGTGGACGCTCAGTTTGCCTACGATGAAGGGTTATGTGATCGCACTCTAGAATCCTGGCGACGGGAACACTGGAACTATTTCTGGCGAACTTTGCCGAAAATGGGCTTTCAACCCACTTCTAAAATGCTGTTGGGCGGCGTAGGTTTCGCGTGGTGTATCGCTGAGTTGAGTTAAAAACGAGCAACATCCGAACCGGCCCGGTTCGAGCGTCCGAACAACTCTACCCACAAGCCAGTGATAATCTGCGGTCAAAAAATCGTTGAATTGAGTTGAGAACGGGGACAACTATTGTGGAGTTTCTAAAATGAAAGAGGAACGATGAGAATTGATTGAAATCTCGACGGTTCGGGGTACAGAGTGCATACCTATTGGAACTTGAGACATATATTCAAAGTGAAGGACTATCTCTTCAAGAAACTCCCATGCTGAATCTAAAAGCTTTAACTGTTGCGGTGGTGATTGGTGCATCGACTTTTATTGTACCGATGAACATTCTGTCTGAGTCTTCGGTTCTCGCACAAAGTCAAGAGGAACGAAAAGCCGAAGCCGATCGGCTGTTAGAACAAGGGATTCAACGAGGCAAAACTCAGCAGTTCCAAGAAGCATTACAATCTTTTCAAGAAGCATTGAAAATTTATCGTGAGATTGGCAATCGGAATGGGGAAGCTAAATCTTTGGGCAATTTGGGTATGGCTTATGAGGGCTTGGGGCAGTATCAGCAGGCGATAGAATTCTATTGGCAACAACTAATGATTGCGCGAGAAATTGACAATCGTAACGAAGAAGTTAAGTCTCTCTATAGATTAGGAATTGTTTATTTCAATTTAAAGCAGTATCAACAGGCAATAGAATTCTATCAACAGTCTTTAGTTATCACACGAAAAATCGGAGATCGCTTTAGAGAGGCTGGAACCCTCAATACTTTGGGGTTGATTTATGACAGGTTAGGTCAAGATCAAAAAGCCATAGAATTTCATCAGCAGTCTTTGGCAATTGCACAAGAGCTTGGATTTCGCCCTGGAATTGCTACTTCTCTCAACAACTTGGGTATCGCTTATGAGGGCTTAGGACAATATCAGAAAGCAATAGAGTTTCACCGACAGTCTTTGATGGTGAAACAAGAGCTTGGCGATCGTGCAGAAATTGCTGCATCTTTGAATAATTTGGGCAGCGCTTATTATAATTTGGGACAGTATCAGCAGGCACTTGAGTTCCACAAACAATCCTTAGCTATCCAAAAAGAGATTGGGGGTTGTCAAGCTTGTAGTTTAAATAATTTAGGTGCTGCTTATGAAGGTTTGGGACAGTATCAGAAAGCATTAGAATCTTATCAAGAGTCTTTAGTAATTTCAAAAAAAGTTGGCAATCTGGGGATAGAAGCCCTTACCCTCCAAAATATTGGTTATTTATTAGAGAAACAAAATCAACCCAAACTGGCAATTGCTTTTTTGAAACAATCTGTTAATACTACGGAATCTATTCGTTATAAACGACTTCAAAACTTGCCCAGAGAACTTCAGCAATCCTATATAGATAGTATTTCTGGGAGATATCGTCGTTTGGCTGATTTATTGTTAAAAGAAAACCGAGTTTTAGAAGCGCAACGAGTCTTAGACTTACTCAAAGTTCAGGAGTTGGAAGATTACCTCAAAAATGTTCGGGGAAATGCCAACACTGCTGGCGGAATCGAATTTTATCAACCGGAACAGGAAATTCTCGCCCGTTACAACGAACTGCAACAGAACGTGATTAAAATTGGGGAAGAATTAGCACAACTGCAACAGAAAGAAAATTTAACGCCCTCTGAACAACAACGGCGCAATCAATTGGATAAAATATTGACGGAAGTTAAACAACAATTTAACGAGTTTGCCCGAAGTTCCGAAGTTCGCGCATTAATTGAACAACTCAGTTTTGAAGCCCAAGAACAAACTTTATCTCTGGGCGCATTAGACCGTTTGCGGGATAAATTGGGAGAGTTGGATGCGGTGTTATTCTATCCTTTGATTCTAGAAGAACGCTTGGAATTAGTCATCACAACACCCAATTCTCCACCGTTACGCCGCACTGTTAACGTAAGTCGAGAAGAATTATATCGGACAATTGTTCGGTTTCGTTTGGCTTTGCAAGACCCAACAATTGATGCGGTTGCACCCGCCCAAAAACTCTATCGCTGGCTGTTTGAACCCCTCGAAGAAGACTTAAAAGCTGCCGATTCTAAGGTAATTATTTACGCCCCTGACGGGGTTTTACGCTATATTCCGTTAGTAGCATTGCACGATGGTCAACGGTGGTTAGCCGAACGTTTTCGGGTTAATAATATTACCGCAGCTTCCCTAGAAGAAATTGACACCCAACCCCAACCAGAACCGAGAGTATTAGCCGGGGCGTTTGCAGATCAGTCGTT
>CAZNCM010000231.1:0-9760 GCA_964571155.1 uncultured Lyngbya sp.
AGGGGGGGAAAGTTCGGTATAATCAGGCTTTTGGCTGTTCTTCGTGCCTGGAATTTGTAAATATACCAGCGCGAACTGCTTTAAATCTAAATTTTGAAAGCGTATAAACAAAAAAAGTCCCCCAAAGTTGGAGGATTTAGAGGCCAAAGAGAAGATTTTAACTTAGTGCATTGACTGTTCTAACGCATCGGGTTTATCATGAGTTGCCAACCGATCTAATAATGTTGCACTGGCTTGATTTAACCCAATTAACGAGACGTGAATTCCTCGTTTGCGGAAGCGTAAAACCACTTTATCAACCGCATCGACCGCAGATTGATCCCAAAGATGGGCGTGAGTCAGGTCAATGGTGACTTTTTCTAAATGTTCGTGGAAGTCAAAATAATTGAGGAAATTCTCGACAGAAACGAAGAAAACTTGACCATTCACACTGTAGATCCGTTCCTGTTTTTCCTCGATTAACAATGAGTCTACAAAAATCAAAGCGGCAATTTTGCGACTGAAGAAAATCGTACTTAATGCAACCCCAATAATTACCCCAATGGCTAAGTTATGAGTCAGGACTGTAACCAATACTGTTGTCACCATCACCGCACTTTCATTCTTGGGAACCCGGCGAATATTGCGGATAGAATTCCAGCTAAAGGTACTGATAGAAACCATGATCATCACTGCCACTAAAGCCGCCATGGGGATACGGGCAACCCAATCTCCCAGTAGGATAATACAAGTCAGCAGAAATATTCCAGCACTCAACGAGGAGAGTCGAGTCCGTCCACCGGAACGAATATTAATCACAGATTGACCAATCATCGCACAACCTGCCATTCCGCCAAAAAATCCGGTGACAATATTGGCAATTCCCTGACCCATTGCTTCTTGGTTTTTATCACTGGAAGTATCGGTGAGGTTATCGATCACATTTGCTGTTAAAAATGACTCTAATAAACCCACTAAAGATAACGCCAAAGCATAGGGTAGGATAATGTCGAGGGTTTCCAGGTTTAAGGGTACAATGGGGAAGGCAAAGCTCGGTAAGGTATCGGGTAAGGTTCCCATATCGCCAACGGTGGGAACGTCTAAGCCCCCGGCGATCGCAATGGTTGTGAGGACGATAATGGCAACCAACGGCGAAGGAACAGCTTTAGTGAGGCGGGGAAGTCCGTAGATAATTCCCAGTCCGGCGGCGACCATCACGTAAACCAGCCAAGACGCGCCTTGAAATTGGGGAAGTTGGGCGTTAAAGATCAAGATAGCCAGGGCGTTAACGAAACCCACCATCACTGCCCGAGGGACAAACCGCATCTGATTTCCCAGTTTGATCCATCCAAACAGAATTTGCAGAAAACCCGTCAGAATTGTGGTGGCGAATAGGTAGTTGATGCCATGATCGCGGACTAAAGTGGTCATCAGCAAGGCCATTGCCCCTGTTGCTGCCGAAATCATACCGGGGCGTCCGCCCAAAAACGCGGTAATAATGGCAATGCAAAAGGAGGCGTAGAGTCCAACTTTGGGGTCAACTCCGGCGATAATGGAAAAGGCGATCGCTTCGGGAATTAGGGCTAAGGCCACGACCGATCCGGCGAGGATATCTTTTTGGACATTGGAAAACCAGTCTTGCTGAGTTAGAATTTTTTTCATTGTTTCCCACAATTTCAAGGACAAATTGAGTTCATTTTTCGTTTCTCTCCACACCAATTTCGTAATACAGTTGATGAATATCGGTTGGTATTGCTGGAAATCTCGTTCTCTGGGTTAAAAATAGAGTGTTAAAAATGGATCTCAAAATTAAACGATAGTCTTCACAGAAATGATTAAGTCCAATTAACTATCTTTAACATTTGTAAAGCAGATTGTCAAAAAAACTTTGTTTTGAAGACACGCTAACGTTGATTTGGATGAAGTGAAGCCTCGCTTAAATCACTGACAAGGGTATCGTTAGAGGGGTTCATACTAAAACAGTTTGCTTAATCGCTTACTTTTATCCCTTTTATTTTTTCAGTGATTCTTAAATTAATTAGGGATTTTCACGGAAGTGACTCAGAGATTGAGTTTTTGAGATGACCTGATCAAAGCTAATATTACGGGTGCATTACTCTCCCCACCATACTTAGAATACCGGAATTTTCCTCGGAAGTCAAGGGCTAATTCTGTTCTGACTAATGCTGAGGAATTCGGACTATAATTTTCAATTTCAGTCAAATTTTATCCAAAACAATTTGAGATTTTGTGTAGTCTAGAAGGCTAAATCGGAATGGGAGAGTCTACATAAATGGTGGGTTCTTTCATCTCAAACTCAATCCCATAACTGATCAATTTCTTCGATATTTTTTCGTTGGCTAATTCGAGTAAACGTTTTCGCAGTTGGGTAGAATCTTCACTAGAACCTAAAATAAAGAAGGTGACTCTCGCCCGAGTGCCGGGTTTATTTTTGGGTTTAAGTAATGTAATTTTGGTACTTCCGGGATCAATTCCATAGAGAGTGTCTGTACTTTCTTTGACAACTTTATCAATTAGGGCTGTTTCTTGTTCTTCCAGTCGGCGTTTGAAATCAAGATAAAGTAAAACCATGACTTTTTTACCTCTGGTAATGTTCTCGATATCTTTGGTTGCCATGATCGAATTGGGAACAATTAAAAGTGTATTCCGGGCGGCGACTCTAATTTTTGTTGAACGTAAACCAATGGCTTCAATTCGTCCGTAGGTGTCTTCTTGTTGAGGGTTAAAATTGACGCGCACATATTCACCGGGAACATAGGGACGATCACAATAAATCACAATTGTTCCAATAAATTGTTCTAAAACTCTTTGGGCAGCAAAAGCGATCGCAATCCCACCAATTCCTAAACCTGCCACTAAACCGAGTAAGTTAAAGTTATTAATATTGGCAAAAAAGATGACGGCAAAAAAACCGATAATTACATTACTTATTGTTTCTAAAACAATGATAAATTCATCCGGTTTCAACCCCAGTTTTTGAATCATAACAATTCCGTATAGACGCAAAAATTGGCGAAATAAACGCGAAAGCAACCAAGAAGCACTAATTGTAATACTTAAATATAGACAAAATCTCAAAAATTCATAAAGTTCTTCGTAGGGCTTAAGAAGGTTTAAGCAAAAACTGATTAAGATCAAAGTTCCGGTAATTCTAATCCCCGCTTTTAAGGGGATAATAAAGTTTTTGTTGACATTTTCGCCGATTTTAGGAAAGAATTTTTGATTAATCAAAATAATCAAATTGGGAATATATCGACCAATAATGATTGATAACAGTATAAAGAATATAAAAGTTAGAAGCCGAATCCCCAAACCGATTAGAAACCGCTGTAGTTCCTCATTCCAGGGCATAATTTCTTTGAGAATAGTAAGCAGATCCATCTTATATATTTACAGGAGAAGTAACATTAATTCGCTTTTCTTCAATATCAAATTCTATACCAACATCTTGTAATCTTTGGGCAATATTTTGTTCCGCTATTTCTAACAGATGAGTGCGAAAATCCATGGACACATCACCTGAACCTAAAATAAAGAAAGTCACCTGGGCTTCAACCAAGACTGCATCTTCACGATTATCACTGGCAATTTCTTTGAAACTCACTTGAGTAATGCGATGATCAATTCCAAAAATCTCTTGGGTACTATCAAGGACAATTTGACGAATAAAAGCTTTTTCTTCCTCAGACAGCAACCGATAAAACATTAAATGAATCAATGAAATAATTTTTTTGGCATTGGTTAAATTTTCAATACTAACTTGAGTTAAAATGTTATTAGGAATAATCACTAAACTTCCTTTTCCTGAAGTTCTAATTTTAGTTGAACGCCAACCAATAGATTCGACTCGACCAAAGGTTCTATCGGGTAAATGAATATAATCATCAATCACAAAGGGTCGATCTAAATATAAAACAATTCCTCCCAGTAACTGTTCTAGGGTTTTTTGGGCTGCAAATGCTACAGCTAACCCTCCGACTCCGACACTCGCCAGTAAACCAATAATATTGATTTGATGAGTTTGAGCAAAGATAAAAACAACAATAATAACAATCAGAATATTCGCAACAGCTTGAATAACAATTAAGATTTCACTGTTTAGTTTACGTCTTTTTTTAACAGCATTATCTAACCAATAAACCTGAAAAAACTGTTTAAATATTTGGTTGATTTGCCAACCTACAGCAATCGTTACAACCACCCCTAAAGGAACTTCTAACCACTTCAACCATTGGGGAATCGGCGCGATCAAAATAGCCCCATCAAGACTAACAATCAGGAAAATAAATCCCAATTGATTTTGAAAAGGAACAATAACTTGCTGATAAATATTTTGCAGTTCTGGAGAGGCAAAACGAGCGGTTATACGTCCGATTAATCGCGGAATAAAAAACGTAAAAAATCCGACAAAATTTACTAAACCAAGTATCAAAGCAATTTTAATGCTCAAGATTGAAAACGGAGCATCACTAAAAAAATCAAGAGAAGAAGCAGAACTTTGAGCAAATACCATAATCACGTCAAGTCTGAAAATGAATTGAATCGATCCAAAAATCAAGAACTTTCTATCGTTTCAGGCGGAGTAAAAATTTCTGACTGTTCATACACATTAATCGTTAACTGTATCATTTGGTTACGTGGATTTTGTACCCACAGTTGTTGAATCGGGGTTTCAGCTTCAGAAGTAATTTTAACCGGCTTTCCTGACACACAAGTATAAACTTGCTGTTTGTTTCCACAGGGAACAACAATATCTCCTGTTCTAATATTAACAACTAATTGAGTAGCAGGAGGATTAAGTTTAATCACTTGCTCTGGGATTTCAGGTAAAATAGTCCGAACGTAAGTTTTTACAGGCTGAGGCTGTTGTTGATCAGAAGTCGAAGCTGCTACAGACAGAGGATAAGCGGGGTTAGAAACCACTAAGAACAAAAGCAATATTGCCGAAAATAAAAATCCTCGTTTCATTCAAAGGGAGGAAAATATGATGTTAGTCTGATGTGATTGTATCCTAAAAAGCATCACTCTGTTCAAAAAAAAGAGAGAAACCCAACTTAACGAGTTCCTCTCCTAACCAGCAGAGAGCTATGAAAATGTGACTGATCTGACTACCAAGGTTAAGAAAAGAACCAAGCAAACTGGTTTGAATCGGTTTGGCTGATTTTTTCTCAGAGTGAAACACCCGTTCAGTGGATATTTCTAGTTTATTCGCAATCAATTTATTTCCACAGTCCCTCTTTTAAGCGACATTCCCAACTCGGCTTTGATGAGTTGTAAATGAATCCCAGATTAATTCGATTTCAGATATTCTTCTAACCTATCCGAACCGCCAATTAATTTCCCATCAATAAAAACTTGTGGAGTCGAAGTCGCCCCAGTCGCCGCTTTAATCGAACGAGTCGAAATATCTTCACCTAAGACAATTTCTTCAAAATTCCAACCCCGATCTTTGAGCATCGATTTTGCTTTTGCACAGTAGGGACAACCCACTTTACTAAACATAGTAATCGCTTTGGGTTTAGTCGCGCTCGGATTAATATAGTTGAGCATCGTTTCAGCATCCGACACCTCAAACGGATCGCCAGGAACATCCGGTTCGATGAACATTTTATCGATAACACCATCTTTAACCAGCATTGAATAACGCCAAGAGCGCTTTCCAAATCCTAAATCAGCTTTATCGACTAACATTCCTACTTTTTCAGAAAATTCACCATTCCCATCAGGAATAAGCATAACATTTTCAGCTTTTTGATCTTTTGCCCATTCATTCATGACAAAAGCATCATTAACGGAAAGACAGATAATACTATCAACCCCATTTTGTTTAAACACGGGAGCTAACTCATTGTAACCGGGAAGATGAGCCGAAGAACAAGTTGGGGTAAATGCACCGGGAAGCGCAAAGACAATTACCGTTTTACCAGCAAACAGTTCACTCGAAGAAATATCAACCCAGTCATTATTTTGGCGGGTTCTGAATTTGACATCGGGAACTCGTTGGCCTTCACGATTTTCTAGCATAGAGGTTTTCTCCTATTCAATGTGTTCAAGTTGAGTTTTCACTTACAGACAAATCAGTTGGAGGGACAAAGAAACTCGGTATTTTTCTACAAAAGTCCCGCTCGTTGTTCCCTCTAACCGTTTTCTTTACCACTGTTATTATGCAGCGATCGCTTCGGTGTAGGGAACAAAAGATTTTTTACTCGCCCCACAAATCGGACAATACCAATCTTCGGGAATATCTTCAAATGCGGTTCCGGGTGCAATTCCAGAATCAGGATCACCGACAACCGGATCATAAATCATCGAACATTGCTTACAAATCCATTTTCCGCTTGTAGCACTTTTCGCCTTCGGTTCTACCCCATCTAAAGCCTGTAACGCTTCAGTGTATTGGTTGGCGTGATGGTTTTCGATAGAGGTGAGGAAGCCAAAGTTTTGGGCGGCTTTGCGGAAAATGCCAGCGTGTTCTTTGGATTCGGCAATTTGTTCTTTAAACTCTGCAACCGCTTTGTCATCGCGATCTTCGACGGCTTGGGTGGTGAATTCGGGATACATCGTGGTGTATTCGTAGGTTTCACCTTCAATCGCCAATTCCAAACACCGGGAGATGATCGCTTTTTTTTCGGCTTCACTGAGGCTAGAGGCGTCTTCAACCGCTAATTCCGGGTGAATCAGGCGGAAATGAGCAAAGGCGTGTTCGGTTTCTTGGTTGGCGGTTTCCCGAAAGAGTTTGGCGACATCGCTCATCCCTAGTTTTCGAGCCACTTCTGCAAAAAATAGATATTTACGATTTGCCATAGACTCGCCTGCAAAAGCGGCTTCTAGGTTTTTTGCTGTGTTGGAGTTTGACAGATCCATAGTGTTCTCCTCGTCGCGAGAAAGGTTGATTGATTCGCTACTATCTCAGAATAATTCTTATTTAAGAAAATGTCAAGCAAAATAAAAAAACTTAGATACTGCTTCATCTTTTCTTGGATGTGATATAATATAAGTCAGGACAGCCACAACAACACGCCATCATGGTTAGCAACGCCACCCAAAAAATTGAAGCGCAAATGCGAGCGAAGGGTCTGAGGATTACCCCGCAGCGATTTGCTGTTTATGCCAACCTACTCTCTCGGCTAGATCATCCCACCGTCGAAGAAATTTTAGTTGACGTTAACCGCGATCTCCCGATTTCTTCTAAAGCAACCGTTTATAGTGCATTGTCTGTGTTGCGAGAAGTGGGATTAGTGCGGGAAGTTTTACTAGAAGAAGGAGTCACTCGTTATGATGCGAAAGTTGAACCCCATCATCATTTTTGCTGTCAAACCTGTGGCGCCATTCAAGATATTGACTGGGAAACTTTTAGTCGTTTACAATTAGATCGGCTTCCTGCGGGAATACGAGTTAAAAACTATGAAGTGATTCTCAAAGGTGAATGCGATCGCTGTACGGGGAACTAGAAAAATATTTGAAAGCATTAAAAAAGGGGATATGATTGTCCCCTTTGCTAGTTAGACTTAACAGTGAGTTAGGATTGTTTCCGCTTTCTCAAAGCCACCCCTGTTAACCCGAAGATAAAGAAAGCCACAAAACTAGACGGTTCGGGTGCTTTCACCATCGCGTAGTTAGTTTTCACTTCCACTAACGTTAAATAAGTATCTTCATCGAAGTCCCGAGAGAACTCACCCAAATAATTCGCAGTAATGAACTCTTGATTTCCCCCAAATTCTTGTTCGGAATAATCTAATAAAAAGTGAAAGTTATCACTGGCTTGCGCGATCAAGAAGTCATCAGAATCAACCGCTTCTAATCGTCCAGACAAAATGAAGGAATCCAGGAGACTATCAGTGGATTGATCAAAGATGAAGAATGAAATATTACCCTCAGCAATTGCGTTTTCACCCGGCGGTCTTTCGATGGAGGTTTCCAGTTCCAAGGATGACAGAAAATCAAAAGAAAAGCTTGAACCCGCTTCAACGAAAAAGTTACGTCCAATAACGGTAGCTTCGCTATAGGCAGTACCGAGATATTCTATTCCATTTCCCTCTGCCTGAGCAAAAGACGAGTTAAATGCAAAGGGATTATTCTGACTGAAGAAAGCATCAAAATCTGCGATCGCATTAACAGAACCATTCTCGGTACTGACTGTAAAAACGTCTCCATCTGTTAAGGTGCCAACACTTCCGGGAGCATGACTAAAGTTATTGATAAAAACGTCAGCAGATGAAGAAGCAAAAGTTGCTGCGACACTGGGTGAAGAAGTAACAGTCAACGTCGCCAAAATGGGGATTGAACCTAAAATAAGATTCAGAGGATTCGGTAATTTTTGAAACATGAGTGATTTTAATATTGTCTTACTTCTATTTTTTATTTCTCAATAACCCTGACAATTTTTCGGTGAAAGGCTAAATTTCTTGATTGTAGGTTAGCCTTTTTCTTCTAGGAGAGAGCTGAAACTCTCATTCTCACCCGAATTGTTAAAACTGTCCGAAGTGCTAATCTTTCGGATTTTCAACTTGTCTACCCATCCGTATAGATGCACATAACACTCCAGTAAAATCTCTTTCGGTAGGTGTGTACCCTGGCAGATGCTTCGTCGTCGAGCTTGCCAAATAAATAGCTCGTTAATTGGGTTGGGTATCTTTAGTTTAGTCCACTCTGCATTCGGAAAAAAAGAGAGTAGTTTAAAGTTTTTAACTTTTTTTGTAAAGCTTGAGTAAACTTAGTTCTGCTCTAACTCACCAATATAAATATCAGATCGAGTCTAGATCGTCAAGAATCACTCAGGGGTTATTTATCTAAGTTTTTATCTATTTTTGAAGGGGTCAAGCATCCGGATTGAGAAAATATAAAGTTCTATATAACATCTGTTTTTTGTCTATTTATTCCGAAACAATAAAGAGCTGGCTCCGCAGGCTCAATGATCACATATAGCACTACTTGAATCGGCAACAGTGGACTGTCAAAGGGTTCTGGGACTTAGGAATGTCCTAACCTAATTTTGTACTGCTATAGAATTAAATAGAAAACTTTCCTTAAAAAAAAAGAGCATCATTCCATGCTCGCAACAATTCGTAATGGGTTGTATATTCTGGCAGTATTTCAAACTAATCAATCATTTTTTTTGCTTTATCTTTTAAATTCTCAACCGTTTGTTGAACTTCCGCTTCTGCTTGCTTTTTCTTGCCTTCCATTTTCTGCTGAGGATCTCCAGTGATTTCACCTAAAGCTTCTTGAACTTTACCTTCAATATTTTTAGCAGCGGCTTTAGCTCTATCTTCTAAACTCATGTTATGACTCCAATGGAGTAAAAGGGATGTAACAGATACTAGAATAGTAAGTTTTATTTGTCAAGCCATTTTAACTTCTGTTGAATTGGCAATATTCGTCTAGCGTTTAAATTCAAACGTTAGATATAAATCGGTTTAATTCCGAACACCTACAACACTCGCAACAAACTGGGAATTCGATTGATCACATTAAAGCTTTGAATTTCATCAAGTGCTTGTCTAAAATTCCCTTCTCGAACATCATGGGTAACAACCACAATTTCCGCCAATTCTCCATGCGTATCAATCTGTACAATCGATTCTATACTGACATCATGGTTTCCAAAACAAGTTCCTAAC
The DNA here is from genome assembly GCA_964571155.1 of uncultured Lyngbya sp. Classification (GTDB taxonomy): domain Bacteria; phylum Cyanobacteriota; class Cyanobacteriia; order Cyanobacteriales; family Microcoleaceae; genus Capilliphycus. Next base: position 9,621 of record CAZNCM010000231.1, read on the forward strand.
TTCCCAATCACTCCCGGTTCATCTTGAGTCACAAAACGAGCATAAAAGCGGGTAATTAAATCTTCCATCGGAGCAAGATTACAATAATGTTGATGGGTACAACTCATTAACGGATGAACCTCACCGGAAAGGGGATTATT
>CAZNCM010000232.1:0-1932 GCA_964571155.1 uncultured Lyngbya sp.
TTGAGATGAAACAAATTCGTTGGTTTTGCGATACAAAAATCAAAGTGATTTTAGCTGTTATTCTGACAGGGGTAACAGTGCGATCTATTCCCTATCTCGCCCCCATTCACGCCCAAGATATTACTCAAGATAGCCTTGCTGTTGAGTTTAGCGATCGCTATGGACAACCCCTCGGAACATTACTCAGCCGTGATCAAAATCATACCGCAGTGGTGCCATTAGCGCAAGTTTCCCCCCATTTTATTCAAGCGATTATTGCCGCAGAAGATAAACGATATTATCAACAAGGTGCCGTCGATAGTATAGCCATCGTTCGAGCGATTTTAGAAGCCATTCAAGCCCGAGAAATTGTTAGTGGTGCCTCGACAATTACTATGCAACTCGCCCGAATGTTGGAACCTGCACCCACAACATTAATCAATAAAACTCAAGAAATTTGGTTGGCTTGGCGGTTATTTGCAGGAATGAATAAAGATGAAATTCTCCAAGCCTATATCACCCGTTTACCCATGGGCGGAAACCTGTATGGTGTTGAGGCAGCTTCTCGGGCTTATTTTAACATTCCCGCCACAGATTTAAGCCTATCTCAAGCCAGTTTACTCGCCGCTTTACCCAACGATCCAACTGACTTAAATCCCTATTACAATTGGCAAGCTTTAAAACAACGACAACGCTATGTTTTAGATCGGATGGTTGCCGAGGGTTATATTACGTTAAATTATGCCAATCGTGCCTATCAAGAAAATGTAGAATTACAACCTCCTCAACTGGGTGCGATCGCCGCCCCGCACTTTTTATTTTGGGTATCTGAACAGATGTCTAATTCTGCTCAAAATTCTCACCCAAAACCCCATATTCAAACCACACTAGATTTAAACTTACAACAATTTGTAGAAGCCCAAGTTCGCCAAGTTGTGATGGCATTGTCTAATCAAAATGTTAATCATGCTGCCGCAATTGTGATTGCAAATAAAACCGGAGAAGTCTTGGCTTATGTGGGTTCTCCCAACTATTTTAACACTCTTAAATTGGGGAGTAATGATGGTGTTCAAGCGTTACGTCAACCGGGTTCAACATTAAAACCCTTTCTCTATGAACTGGCTTTAGAACAAGACATAATTCAGCCCAATACAATTCTCGCCGATGTTCCCACTTATTACGCAATTCCGGGTGCAAAACTCTACACCCCAACTGATTATAGCGAAACCTTTTTAGGTCCGGTGAGAGTGCGGTTAGCGTTGGCAAATTCCTTAAATATTCCCGCCGTTAGAGTCTTAGAAAAAGTCACCGTTCCTGTATTTTTATCTCATTTAAAAACATTAGGATTTGAATCTTTAAACCATCCACCCGAACACTATGGTTTAGGATTAAGTTTAGGGAGTGGAGAAGTCACATTATGGGAACTCGCCCAAGCTTATGTAACGTTAGCAAATCAGGGACAGGTGAAACCGTTAGTGACAAGATTAACTCAAACTCCCCCTCAAAATTGTTTAGAAAACCATCAAATTTGTCAAGAGAAAACGCCCCAAATTCATACACCGGAGACTTGGCAAATTATCACCGATATGTTGAGTGATTCTCATGCGAGGGCGGCTGCTTTTGGAGTCGAATCTGTGTTAAATTTACCCTTTCCTGTTGCTGTGAAAACCGGAACATCTTCGGATCATCGTGATACTTGGACAGTGGGATTTACCCCTGATTATACTGTTGCAACTTGGGTGGGAAACTTTGACGGAAAACCGATGCAAAATGTCTCAGGAGTAATGGGCGCTGCCCCGCTGTGGAGTCGAATTATGATGCACTTACATTCCCAAGAAGAACCGCTTAATTTTTCGGTTCCTGCTGAGTTTGTAAAGTTGCCAATTTGTGCAACAACCGGAAATAAACCCACATCAGAGTGTCAGTCAGGAATTGTCTTAGAATATTTTCATC
>CAZNCM010000232.1:1942-6287 GCA_964571155.1 uncultured Lyngbya sp.
GCCGAAAACTTGAAGTTAACCGCTGAATATAACGAATGGTTAGCCCAACAAAATCGATTAGATTTAACCTCTAATCAACTGAGAATTTTATCTCCTCTATCAGATGATTATTTTTTAATTGATTCTGATCAATCTGATCAACTCGAATTTAAAATTACCACAAAGACTCAACAGCCTGTAGAATGGTGGTTAAACGGTGAGAAATTAGCAACAAAAGCGGTTAACTCTCTATTTTGGCAAATGCAGCCCGGAAAATGGACGTTAACAGTTAAACAAGGCGATCGCACAGAAAGCGTTCAGTTTCAAGTGCAAGTGGCTGAACCAAAACCCTATCATCGAGGATTTTCAGCGGTTCAGTCATCGGATGAGTCAACACCAGAGTAATCGTTTGATGCAGTCAACCGATCTAAATTGAGCTTAAGGTTGCATAATAAATAATATTATTCATACTAGATGCAAATTGACTTCAGAAAGATGAAACGTTTAGGAATTGTGACTGCATTGTTTGTGGCAACTGAAATATTAGTCAGTCATATTGCTTCTGCACAACTATCAGACAGCTATGGGGCGATCGCAATTACTCCAGATGGGCAAGTTTGGGGTTATGCTTATGATTATCCTTCGCGAGAACAAGCTGAACAAAGGGCTTTAGAAGAATGTGGAGAATCAAATTGTCAAGTGCAAGTTTGGTTTAAAAATGCCTGTGGTGCCGTGGCAAAAAACGAAGAAGGAAAACTAGGTTGGGCTTGGGCAGAGACTCGCAAACAAGCCGAAGCCTCAGCTGTTGCCGCTTGTGGAACCGGAACGTGTCGGATCGAAACCTGGGCTTGTACAACTCGCTATTAAGTCGAATGTTTCTATAGCATTTTTATTGTGAATTTTTGACGGATTGGGTGTCATAACCGGAGTAAAGTAATCAAGAAGTTAGTTAAAGTTTATAATGAACTGGATCAATAAAATAATTATCGGATTAGGTGTAAGTTGTTTGTTACTCCTGAGTGGTATTTCTCCAAGTTTTGCAGAGAACTTAGACAATCATCAACTTCATGTGATTTCACCTGAATTAGAAGGAACTGAACTCCTCAAAGTTGTAGCCCAAGACTATACTCCCGAACAAACATTAGGTTATCGACGCGGACGAGATATATTGTACAGCAAAATTGACAATCACGACGGGATATTAAAGGGAATTTATACAGATTATTCTATTAAACTCGATCCCAATTCTTCTGAACCCCGACAAACCGCCTATCAACAAGATATTAACGCCGAACATATTTATCCTCAAAGTAAAGGGGCGAATGGTTCGGCAAAAAGTGATTTACACAGCCTTTATCCCTCTCGTGTTTATGTCAATAGTAGACGAGGAAATAACCCCTTTGCAGAAATTAATGACTCTCAAACAGAAGGTTGGTTCCGGTTTGATCAATACCAAGAAACAAAACCCACAACATTAATTGACGAGTATAGCGAAGCCACAAAAAGCGCGTTTGAACCCCGAGAAAGTAAGGAAGGAGACGTTGCCCGAGCGATGTTTTATTTCTATACTATTTATCGATATAAAGCGGATGCTGCCGACGCTAGATTCTTTCCCGCCCAACAAAAAACATTGTGTCAGTGGAATCTAGAAGATCCCGTTGATGATGAAGAAATAACTCGTTCTCATTTAGTCGCAGAATATCAAGGCAATGAAAATCCTTTTGTGATCGATTCAACCTTAGCGGCTAGAACCTATTGTTCTTCGTTATAACAATTAATTCTTGGTTTGTTTAAAAAATACATTGGTTCCCGAAATTGCACTCGGGAATCTTTTTTAATCGAAGGAAAAGTTTAGCTTTTTCGGATCAAGAAAATAGCACTACCAATCACAATAAATGCAACTCCCCATCCTACAGGGGCGCCGGGTAAAATATATTTAAGTAAAAGAGTCACAATCCCTGAAGTAATAAGTGACCAACCGATTGTCGTTCTATATTTCAACATTAACAAAAATCCTTAGATGAAGAAACAGGATATTAAATCCCAATCTCCTAATACAATTTATTCAGCATGGAGCAACTACACCATACTTTTCTGCTTTAAGATTAATGGATCACACCAAATAAAACCTCTATCTTTAGACTTAGATACCCATTCATCCAAGAGTGAGATTCTGTACTCATAAATAATATCAATATCCAAGTACAGAATCTAACTAAATTAATCTTTTCTTTGTTACTCGTCTTGAGTCACCTTAAACTGCGTCACTCCCTGCTGCAATTCTTGAGCAACCTGCATCAGTTGAGAAAAAGCTTGACGGACCTCTAGAGACTGCTGAGAACTCGCCTGGGCGATGGCTGCGACTTGTTGCATCGTTTCAGACAGGTGAGTTGAAGTTTGGGCTTGATGGTGAGCCGAAGTGGCAATTTCATTGACAAATTCATGGGTTTGATTACTCGCTTGTACAATTTCAGTCAGCGTTTGACGAGTTTTTTTCACCAACTCTGTTTCTTGAAGAACTCGTTTTAAACCCACTTTCATCGCCTGTATAACCTCGTGAGTTTCTGCTTGAATTTCCGCAATCATCTGTTCAATTTCTGCGGTTGCATTCCCCGACTGTTCGGCTAAAGTTCGTACTTCTGTCGCCACCATCGCAAACCCTCCTTCCTGATGACTTATGCGACTGGCTTCTACAGAAGCATTTAACGCCAATACATGAGTCTGATTCGCAAACTCATTAATCAATTTGACAATGCGTGAAATTTTTTGAGAAGATTCTCCCAAATGCTTCACTTTTATCGCAGTCCCTCGGATAGTTTTTTCTACAGTCAAAATCCCGTTAACCGTGCGGTTCATCGCCCGATCTCCTTCCTTTAAAATCTCCGCTACAGTTTGCACTTGAGTTTGGGCGGCTTGGGCGGAAGTTGAAACGGCTTCGATAGAATGAGTCAGGGTTTGAATTTGGGCTAAAGCCTCGACAATTGCTTCTGTTTGTTGGGAAATTTCACCCGATAAATTTTCTACTTCTTTTTCACGTTCAGCAGCCGTTTTAGTGACAATATTTGCACTTTGATGAACTTGAGCAACTAACTGTTGTAAACTTTCGAGAGTGGCATTAAAAAAGTCGGCAACGGTTCCCATCACCCCTTCACTTACCTGCGCTCGCACGGTTAAATCCCCTTGAAAAGAATCTTCAATTTGCCCTAAAAAGGTTTCGATTTGATGTTCGAGTAGTTGTTTTTGTTGCTGTTGCTCGTTCATCATTTTTTCGGCGAGGCTGCGACTTTCCTGAACTTGTTGCAAAAGTTGAGCTTGTTCGAGCGCATAACCCACTTGTAAACCAACTTGTTTAAACAGTTCGATTTCGGAGTTTTGCCATTGACGAGACTGACAACAGTGAGCTTCGATCACGTAAAGGGTTTGATTGACAAAAACAGGAATCATTAAAGCGGCTTGAACCTGCCATTGATAAAGTTGTTGTTTCTGATCATTTTTAAGTGAAGCTTCTGCGAGATCACAAAGTGCCACTTCATCACCCTCAGAGAGTATTTTCAACACGTTATTATCAGGATAGTTGACTGTCAATACAGAATCCTTAATAGTCAAATAATCTGATCGTACAGCTTCGGCAATAATAGGAGTCTTTTGAGAACTTCTGACTTCCAACTCCTCAACTTCGGGCTGATACAAAATAATCCGATCTGCTTGCATCAATTCCAGCAACTCCTCAACCGCAGTTTGACAAATTTGTTGCGGATCGAGAGTTTGGCGAATATGGAAGCAAATCTGATTGAGTTGTTTGGCTTCTTGAGTCGCTTGTTGTTGTTGTTGTAGGAAGTTTTGGTTGAGAACGTGTCCAACAGAAACCGCTAATTGTCGCACAAAATTGATTTCATGGCTTTGCCATTGACGAGACTCACTGCAATTGTGAACGATCAATAACCCGTGTAATTTTTGTTTGGCAATAATCGGCGCCGCTATTTTAGCTTTGACGTACAAGCTTGTGAGTTGACGCAGATGAAAAGCCTGCAATGAAGATTTTTTGACATCAGCGATCGCAATCACTTGACCTTTCAGATAGGGTTGAATGTTGTGAGTTGAACTTGGATCGTAGAGTTGATTACCCAATGCGCTCGGAAATTTCGGATCTACTGATTCAGCAACAATTTTACCTTCCCATTTACCTTCCCATTCCGTCTCAAACTGATAAATGCTGACGCGATCTACATTGAGGACAGTCCGAGTTTCTGCGACAACCGTTTTGAAAATCTCAGTCGGATTGAGGGACTCTTGCAGTATGGCATTAATTTGATTGAGGCGATGTTCTTGTTGAGCGACGGTTTGTTGGTGTTGGAGTAAGGTCAAT
>CAZNCM010000232.1:6297-6556 GCA_964571155.1 uncultured Lyngbya sp.
GCTAGACTGACTTGATCGGTTAATTGTTTGAGAAAGTCTAACTCTGTCTCTTTCCAAATTCGGGCTTGAGTGGCGTGATTGATCACTAACAAACCATGAAGCTGCGTGGGCGTGATTAGGGGTGCAATTAAATGAGTTTTCGTTTTAGAAGATGCCAACAATTTTAGATAGGGCTGGAAGTTGGAGAGTTCGGTGTTGAGTTCACAGGTGTTGAGATTATCAATCCGGTGAACTCGTTTACGTCCCAGGATGGTGAGAT
>CAZNCM010000232.1:6586-7096 GCA_964571155.1 uncultured Lyngbya sp.
CTTTTGTCAAAGCTGCATTTTCCACTTTTAATCCTAAGAGATTCGGTAGGTTATTGACAACGGATTCGGCAACCACTCTCCCGGAGCCGTTTTCACAATATTTGTAGATGAAGACTTGATCGGTTTTGAACAACTGACGCACTTGTTCGACAATTAGATCAAAGACGGGTTCTGTTGTGTTGCTGTTGCGAAGTTGGTAGCTGATATTGTTTAAGATTTTTGCTTTTTCAGCGTTGGCTTGCTGTTGGGCGAGGGCTGAAGCTTGATCGAGGGCATAGCCTAAGTGCATTGCTACACTCCGAATCAGATCAATATCGAGTTCTGTCCAAGCTCTTGGCCCTGAACATTGATGTGCAACTAATAAGCCTTTGAGTTGATTTTCTACCAAAATTGGGGCGACGAGATTGGCTTTCACGGCGAAGGGTTCGAGTTGACTGAGATGACATTCAGTTAAACCTGCTTCATAGACATTATCGGTGGCTTTGACTCGTCCTCGTTGGTAAGGTTGGA
>CAZNCM010000232.1:7106-9453 GCA_964571155.1 uncultured Lyngbya sp.
CCCCTCCCGGTAAAGCCGGAGATAATTGCCCCGAAAACAAGGATCATCAATTTCGGCCCCAATTGCCGCAGGCCATTGACTATCAACGGATTCGGCGATGATTTTTCCATCCCATTCCGGCCCGAATTCGTAAACTAAAACTCGATCGCAGTTTAAAGCATCTCGGGTTTCTTCAACAGCGCTCATTAAAATCTCACTGACGCAGGTAAATTGACGCAGGTGATCGTTAATCTGGTTTAAGCGTCGGGTTTGTTGAATAATGGCTTGTTGATGTTGTCGTAGTCGCAGTTCATCGAGGGTGTAACTGAATTGTAGGGAAATCGTCCGGAAAAATTCGATTTCTGAAGGTTGCCAAAATCGAGGTTGATTACATTGATGAGCAATTAAAAAGCCGTAAAGCTGTTTTTCCCCTCTTATTTTTTCTCCATTGAGGTTGAGATTGCGAGTATAAATCGGAACGAGGAGGCTAGCTTGGACTTGTAGGGTTTTAAGTTGACGAACCATCTGTTGATCAAGTCCCGCATCTTTAATATTGGCGATCGCTTGCACTTTTACGTGACGAGACTGTTCGGCATAGCGGGATAATTGAGGGTTCGTAATTTCTGCGTTGAGTAGAGATAACCAAGGACTATCCACTGATTCTGTGATAATTTTTCCCTGACTATTTTTATTTGAATAACTAGACATTAATTGACAGATCAAAACCCGATCTACTTTTAAGCTTGAACGAACTTCCCGAACTAATACTTTTAGCAATTCATCGCTGCTGATAGACTCCCGCAGTTGAGCAGTAATATGATCGAGGAGTTGGGCGCGTTGACTTGCTGCACCTTCTTTTTCAACTAATTCTTGAAGTTGATTGACTCGATACTCCATTTGAGAACGTAAAACGGCTAATTCTTTTACAAGTGCTGTATTTTTTGCTGGATCTCCTAGACTCGCTTCGGATTCAGAGGAGTTCACATCGGTCTCGACGACAAAAGATTGTACGGGAATAATAGCAGAATCGTTCATTGAGTTTGAGTGTTAATTGATGAAGGACAGATTTTAGTAATCGCTACAGTCGGGAGATTTTTAGCTCTCTATCTAGGGTTTGAGCTAATTTGTAGATGCTTCAAATTAACGATCAATTTCTATTTGTTTGATTGATCAAAAAATCAATTTGTTATTTTTTCCATATGCTTAGGAAAATGTCCATGCTAACTTGAGCAGAACTAGAGTTCTGATGCAGTGAGAATGAATTGATGAGTTCTCGTCACTAATTTAACTTATTTCATCTTCTCAGTTAGATAAATTTAACGAATGCACTCACTAGAAATCTGTTAACAAAGATGATGTATAAACTTTGAGTTCTAGTTTTCTGATGGGAGTTCATCTCTCTCATTTGTTTTAGTCACATTGTAGCGAATTTTTTTTAATATTGCTAAAAATTGTATCCAATCTTTGAATTTTAATTTTAACCGTATCAAATAATATTTTATTGTATTTACTTCAGTTGAATATTCTTTTCGGGTTGAAAAAAAAACCATTAACACACACCTCAAATTCTTTAAAAATGTAAGTATTTTGCCAGTTTTTGCACACTGAAGGCTACCCAGTTACACACTGGATAATAATGAATACTAAAAATATGACAACTAACAGCATTTCTCTGTAATCAGACCACCTTCGTCCTGATCGTAAAAGTCTACTTTGTGCCGCCCCTGGAAAGAATTAGATTGACTTTCACTGTCTATCTTTAGTTGTCAAAATACACCCTAGAATCAAATAGTCTTGACAGATTAGCTACCCCAATTGTGAAAAACCTGTTCCTTAAATTAGCATACCTATACTCTAGGTCTAATGTCAAGGGACTCATATAAAATTTATTTGATGCTATAATGCCTATCTCATTTGCAGCTCACACAAAAAAAGGTAGAGATGACTCCCTACCTTTCAAAATTAATCTGTTAAATTAGGCAATCAGAAATTAGTACCGATAACCGGACGACTGATCAGCTCTGTGAATAATGAAGCTTAAGACTTGGCACTGCTTCACATTGTCAAAACCAGCAACCCGAATGAAACACTTCGGATATTCTTGACGGCAAGCTTGAATTTCCATCATTACATCACGGACAGTTGTCGCGTTAAACAGGGGCAGTTTCCACAATGTCCAATAGTGAACATCGGGTTCTGCGGTTTCGTTGAACTCAACAGCCGGAATAAAACCCTGAGACAGCATATATTGAATTTGCTTGTCAATCTGAGCATCAGTCAACGGAGGCAGATAAGACAGAGTTTCGTAGCGACGCTCTTTGGGTAAAGTTTGCATTGCGATTTCCTAAAACGTTAAAAAAGGTATACA
>CAZNCM010000232.1:9482-9719 GCA_964571155.1 uncultured Lyngbya sp.
GGAAACCTGTGTCATCCGTTCAAGATACTGACGGCGATGTTCCATATTGCCTTGCTGAATTGATTCACGCACCATTTCCGGTAAATAACCTCCCACCTCTTGAGCGAGATGTTCTCGCACCGTCATAATTCTGAAAGCCATTTCCTGGTTTTCCTGAAGCATCTCTTTGAGATACGCTTCTCCGTCTTGAATTTTTCCGGTGGACGAGAATCCGCTCAACCAAACTGCTAGACCGTG
>CAZNCM010000233.1:0-1574 GCA_964571155.1 uncultured Lyngbya sp.
TGCGAAAAGACTATATCTCTCCTGATTTCCATGAGTTGCAAGATGCTTATTAATGATTGTCGAGTCAGATTAATGATAGATTGACACAAACAGCACTCCTGTCATTTGGGGGGAGTGCTGATTTAGCTTTAATGGCAAACAGCAACTCAGTGACAATCTAAATTAAGGGAATAGGCAAAGATGCTCGATTATAGGAGAATAGGCGACTCGAACGCATTGCCAGATTTCCAAAAAGTCTGGTATAGTTGCCTACGATCAGGTAGTGTTCAACCAATCGCCTGAATGGAGTTCACTCTTGATTTATGAGAGCGCATATGTACGATACCATTTAGGTTGCAACATTATACAGTCCGACAGGACTCATCTTCGTACAATACTTTGGTGGAGGAGTTAAATTGTGAGTACAATTCGAGGATCAGTATTTCAGGATCTTAACGGTAATAGTTTTTTTGATCTCGGTGAAGGTCTTCCAAACATTACAGTATTCTTAGATGACAATGGGGATGGTCTTCCCGGCGATCTCGAACAGGTCAGATTAACCGACTTTAACGGTGAATATACCTTTGCGGATTTACCGGAAGGAAGCTTTACCCTCGATCAGGTGACTCCCCCCGGTTTTAATGAACCTGTGGGTGTACCCATCTCTCTAGCCACGACAGGTGATCCCAACGAACGGATTGATGTCAACATTCTCAACACCAACCTGACCCCACCGACCACCCCAGCCCCGACAACTGGAGTCATTCGCGGTGCGGTTTACGTTGATAACAACAGAAATCAAATCTACGAGCCTTTTGGAGAACTCGGTGAACCCACGCTTGCTGAGGGCTTTCCGAAAGCAACAGTTTATATTGACCTCAACAACAGTGGTTTCCGTGAACCCAGTGAGCCTTTTTCTGAAACCAATGAAGCCGGTTTCTATTTCTTTGGGGATTTGCCCCCAGGCTCCTATTTACTAAAAGCTGAAATTCCGAGTGGATTTGAGTTACTCGGAGATAACCCAATCGTAGCTCCTGTGGCTGCTGCGACTGTCAATGAACTGGATATTCCTGTTATTGATCCCAATAGCGTTTATGGCCGTGTGATTCGTGACCTCAATGGTGATGGTCTACCTCAGCCTTCTGAACCCGGACAAGGGGGAATTAATATTGAGATTGTCGATGGAGAGGGGGACACTAGCACAACCACAACTGACGACAATGGGTTCTACATCATTTCCAATCTCAATACAGATTCCTGGAAGGGATGATCCGCAAAATCCCTTCGCTAACTACATTGCCAGAACAGAACCTGAACGATTTGCCCGAGGATTCGTCGCCGATTTTGGCACCAGCTTACCTTCGTCCGCCTACATCTTTACCTCTCCAGTTCCTCCAGTTGGGGAATTTCCGGGCGAAATCGGTGTCGAACTGATTCCGGAGGAGGCTCGCCAAATTAACTCTACATTGGTCTTCAATCCTGCGGGAACGGTTCTGCCTGTTCCTAATAGTATTGCAGGTGTAGTCTTCAATGACCTCAACGCTAACTCTCTACTTGATGTCGATCCCATAACCGGTTCACCAGATGGGCCAATC
>CAZNCM010000233.1:1612-9710 GCA_964571155.1 uncultured Lyngbya sp.
GATGAAACCAGTACCACGACTGACTTCAACGGGAACTTTATCTTTACCAACCTATCCCCAACCCTCCCGATCGACCCGTTAACCGGTTTTGCTCCTATCGAAGAGACTTACGTGGTTCGAGTTGAGCCAACAGACAATCAGGAGAATTTAACCACTCCGATTCCGGCGATCACTCTGGCCAGTGGGGAAGCGGCTCAAGTGACCTTGGGACTTTCCAGTGTGGTTCCTTTCCCACCGGAAAACCAATTTGCTCAAGCAGGTGGTGGTATCGACCCAGACTCACTAATTCCCGTCAGAGGTTTCGATCCTCTGTTCACGAATCAGTTTCAGGCTCCCGTTGTTCCAACTCCCGATCCAAATCTAATTGTTTAATTAAGAGTCGTTAAGCTTCGTTTATTCAGTCATCACCAGGAAAATCAAGGCTAATCCGATCAACCTTCATTCTATTCCTGGGATGACTTTTTTATTTTTATCGAGATTTCTCCCATTTCAAACCAAATTGTATCAAAATACTCAAATCAAGTTGAGGGAAAACGATAATATAGATAGATTAAGCTAAGTTTAAGTTCTTAAAAATTGTTTCAACAGCAAACTGCTTTAGAGTTTCCTGCAAGTATATTTCGATTAGATAATGGATTAACGGTTATTCACCAGGAGATTTCTGCAACTCCTGTCATTGTCGTTGATGTTTGGGTTAGAGCGGGAGCGATTCAGGAACCAGAACCCTGGTCAGGTATGGCTCACTTCCTAGAACATATGATTTTCAAAGGGACAGATAAAATTGCCCCTGGAATATTTGACGAAGTGATTGAAAGTCGAGGGGGAGTAAGCAATGCCGCCACAAGCCATGACTACGCCCACTTCTACATCACCACAGCCGAACAATACCTAGAAGATACTTTACCCCCGCTTGCTGAATTGCTCTTACACGCAGCGATTCCGGATCAGGAGTTTATCCGAGAACGAGATGTCGTTTTAGAAGAAATTCGTCAGGCTGAAGATGATGTGGACTGGATTGAATTTCACTCTATGATGGAAACAATCTATAGTCATCATCCTTACGGGCGTTCAGTATTAGGAACCCAAGAAAAACTGATGCAGCGATCGCCAGAAGAAATGCGCTGTTTTCATCAATGTCACTACCAGCCGGAAAATATGGCGGTGGTGATCGTCGGGGGAGTCAAACAACACCGCGCTCTTAAAGCGATCAAAGAAGCTTTTGATCGGTTTCCCACGCCTGAACGTTGTCCCTGTATTGGCTTAACGCCCTCACCGAAAATTCAAGAAATCCGTCGTCAAGAACTCCACTTACCCAACGCTGAACAAGCAAGATTAACGCTAGCGTGGCTAGGGCCAGACGTTAACGAATTACGAGACGGTTATGGCTTAGATCTCCTCTCCGTCATTCTTGCAGAAGGCCGAACCTCTCGTTTAATCAGGATGTTGCGCGAGGAACTGCAATTAGTTCATTCTCTAACAAGCTGCTTTTCTTTGCAACAACAATCTAGCCTATTGACCATTAACGCTTTATTAGACACCGAACAGATTGAAACCGTTGAAACTCTAATTTGTGATTGTATTACCCAACTGCACAACGAACCGATTTCTGAACTCGAACTGAAACGCAGTCAACGTTTACTTTGCAACGATTACGCTTTTTCGACTGAAACTCCAGCTCAACTAGCAGGCCTATATGGATATTATTTTACCATAGCTAAACCCGAATTATCAATGATTTATCCGAGTGAAATTCAATCGTTTCAACCCTCAGACTTACAAAAACTCGCCCAAAAGTATTTAAAACTAGATTCTTATTCTGTTACGGTGATTAAACCCGGTTAAAAATTCAATTCAAGGTAGGTTGAGTATAACGAGGTAACCCAACCTACATTAAACGATCAAGATCTCTAGGATTGAGACTTCAAACGAAAAACATCAGCCAATAACTCATTCCCATTGGGTCTTCTGTCAGGAGCAGGAGAATCATAAACAATCAACACAGAATCCGATTGTCCTAGACAGGGAAAAAGAGCAATTCCTTCAGCATTATCAGCCCCAACTTTAATCGGCAAATCAAACATAACCTCTAAATGTTTTGACTCTTGCCAATAGATCATTTCCTCAGTTCGCTTCTCAATATTCTTTAAACGAAAAACTCGCATTGCCCCATTGAGATCCATCGTCGGGCCTCCGAGAATCATTAAATCACCATCATGTAAAAACAGTTCTCGAATTCCCAATCCATCTAACTCAATAAAATGCTTTCGATAGAGTCGGCCATCTTTTTCTATCGGTTTTAGGGCTAAAATACCAGGTTTTGTTTCTTCAACTTCGATCTCCAAAATAATTGCAAAACCCCGCAAAACAGGTCCTCTCAACCCGAGAAAAATACGATGTTTACTAACCGCTAAACCCTCAATATCAAGACCATTATCCTTAGACGGTAAACCACTGGAAATAATCGTACCAATATGAGGATCAGACTTAAGATTTTCAACTAAAATATTACCTTCTTTCGTCGTTTCTAAAAGACCAGCTGTTCGTTTTTTTTCCGGATCATCCTTCAAAGTACAAGACTTAACTAAATTCCCTTCAATCACCGGAATCCGAGCAATTAAATAACGATTCGCCTCCGACTTGACTTCAGATAACCGCTCAACATCTTTTTCAGGATCTTTTCCCTTTGGTTTTTTGCGTTTTGTACTGTGAGAACCCATCACCCACAAATAACCGTGAGAATAATCCATTCCTTCGATATCAATTTCATCCTCAGTATTGGGGAGTTCAATAAAATCCAAAAGAGAAAAATGCTTGTGATTGGCAAAAACAAACGGTTCTACCTGGGAAAGTCGCTCTACTCCTAAAAGCTCATCAGAACCCACCCACAAACTCCCATCTGGGGTCATCGCCGCCGCAGAGAGTTCACCGACTAAATCATCTGAACTGTCTTCAAACCGCAAGAGAACCCGACTTAGTAAAAAACCTTCTGACATTAGCTTAATTCAATCAACTTACAGTTATTTTTGATGCTGTGATCTTACTCTATTTTGTACTTAATTTGTTTTAAACTGGCGATAACGCGCTTGTACCAACATATAAATACCATAAGCAATTAAACCAAAAGCTGCAATTGCTAGCAAGAATTTACCATAAGGCTGCTGTGCCAGAGTGTGCAACGCTCCATCAAGTCCCCGTGCTTTACTCGGTTCAAATTGTCGAGCAGCTTGAATTAAAAAGAAACCTAACATCACAAAAATAACGCCTCTCGCTGTAATTCCAAAGCGACAGACATTAACCACTAATTTTTCTTGCTGATAATCGAGTTCTCTTAGGTTTAACTTTGTGCGAAACTTAGTCTTATAAGCTTTATAAATATAATAGAAACCCAGTCCAATAATCAATGCACCGAGAGTTCCGACTAACCATTGACCAAACGGTTGTGAAAGTAGACGAGCCGTCCACGTTTGTTTACTATCGCCCCCGCCTCCACTGCTTGATCCGATTGCGAGTAGAGCCGTATTTACAGCGACACCTGCATAAATTAAACCACTAATAATATAACCCAATCTTGTCACAATTCCCTTGAAATCTGACCCTTTGTGATCGGGATCTTTAATCGCTTCAACAAATCGCCAAATCACATATCCAACTAAGCCAATAGCAACTAAAATTAATAGTATTTGTCCGAAGGGTTGAGCTGCAATTGTTTGTAAAGCTCCTTTAGTACCCGTTGTTTTCCCACCCGAAGTAAATGCAGCCATTACAGCTAAGATACCGATTAATCCATACACAAATCCTTTAGTTGCATATCCAAAACGAGCTAACCTTTCTACCCACATGACTAATTTCCTCAAAAAATATAATAGATCTAAGCCTCAATTTACTAAGGATTAGTACAGCGATCAAAAAGCTCTTGATATTGTTGCTGATATTCAGGATCATTAAGAACCAATTCAACCCGAACTTTAGCACATCCGTGAGTGTCTTCCATTGCTAGAGTGTGTAATAAATCACCTGCTGCTTTCAAAGAAATAAATTCACCCTGAACCGTGGTTTTATCTGAATTACTCTTACGGGTTTTGAGTTCAACTCCCTCGATTTTTTCCTGTGATAAATCAATCTCAGCTAAGGGTTGATCCGATGAACCCACTTTTTCAACGATTAATTTTTCTCGTCGCACCGGAACTTCAACCATTTCAATTTCAACTTGTTTGCGAACCACAACTTCACCGATTTTATGGCGATCGCGCTTCACCTCTAATCGTTCAGCCAGTAGACGTATTGTTTCACTTTCTACAGATTCGTGATAGGATTCATCTCTATCCGGAGTAGAATCATCATTGTCTTCATGGTCCGAATCATCAACGGATGGGATATTATTCTTTTCAGTTGAACTTTCACTCCAATAAGCTGAATATTCATTCAATTTTTCTTGCATTTTTTCTGTAAGTCGGATCACAAATTGATGATTATCTAAATCAACTTTAACAATAGACTTTTGATGAACTCTAAACACAGGCTTTGATTGTCCAGGCAACGAAAAAAGAATCTGAATTTGATCAGAATCATTTTTTAAAATTCGTTCAACTTGACCAATCAATTTTCTCTGTTCATCGACAACTGAATAAGTCTGAACTTCTTGTGAATTTGATAATTTTTCAGGAGAAGAAGTGCTTTGATAATTATCTTGAGTTTTCATCTTCTACTTTGTATTCTAAATTAATCAGCTCAAAATTTTAGTTCTTACTGAATAGTAGCTAAATAGAAGTGTTAGGTGGTCGGTGTTAGGAAAAACCTAAGACCCTATTAACCACCTAAGACCCAATTAAAGCTAACTTTCACGGCTTTTAATTAACCTGGTTATCTTATCGCTTAACCACAGGTTCTCCATCTTTATTAACCCGCAATTCTTCACGACGAAGAGTTTCTTCTGCTGTCACGGTATCGCGATCAACTTCTTTACGGACATTCACTTCTTCGCGGACATAAGCTTCCTTGTGAATATCTGCGGTTTCTTCGTAGACATCCATACGAGCCACTTCACCTTCTTTGAAGTTTGCAGTCCCTGGCGTTACCGCTCGTCCTGCATCGTCAGGTGTAGTTCGTTCGACGATTACTCGTTCTTTTTCAACCGGAACAGAAGCCTTGGCTTTCTCTGTTTCTACTTCTTTACCAACAACAACTTCACCCGCTTTATGACGCTCTTTGTTCGCAATTAAGCGTTCTTCGTAGAGCTTAAATTCACCATGATCGCCTTCGTTTAGATCAAACAACTCGGTATCATTTTCGTAGCGATAGTTGTTGCGATCATAACGATCTTGAGGCTGACGAGTCCGATAACTTTGGCGAACCCGTTCTTCATAGTCGTAATCGACTTTCATATCGCTATCATACTTCGGTAAAGCCTCAGCTTGTTCTTTACTGGTTAAACCTAAAGCATAAAGCTTGTGATCGTTAAAATCAATCCGAGAGCGACCGACGGGTAATAATACCTTCTTCCCGAAAATCCAGAATCCTGTGTCAAGGACGAAATAACGGATACGACCCGCTTCATCAACTAATGCGTCATCAACTGAACCAATTTTTTCGTTACTGGTTCCCGCGTAAACGGTATACCCTTTAAAGTCGTTTCCTTTAAACAACTCATCAACATAATTGGGATAGTATTCTTTAATCTTAACTAAAGCCATAATTTATTCTTGTGTTTCTCTTTCAACTACACTTACTACAATAGAGAATAATCGAGTTTAATCAATCCCCCCAGGGGGAGATTCAAAAGCTATGTCGGCAGATGGATGATAAATAGAGAGAAAAATTAAGATACTTAGGAAAATAAAGATAACATTCATCTTTACCTTTCTCAACATTTAAGAAAGGATTATTGAAATTGAGAAAAAGAGAGTAAAAAATATGGTCCCCAGAACAGATACAGATTATAAACGAGCAATCGGAGTTTTTAAAACTCGGCGAGAAACAGAACAAGCTCTTTACCAACTACGCGATCGCGGGATTGATCTCGAACAAGTTTCTGTAATTGCCCCGGACTCCGATCCGAAGTCAAAAGATGCAGATGTTGATGTTTATACCCATTCTCAAGGAAATCATGCCGATACTGGGGCAGTTTCGGGTGCGCTCGCTGGAGGTACGCTCGGAACGATTACCGGATTATTAGTCGGTTTGGGCGCCATTGCCATTCCAGGAGTTGGGCCAATTTTATTAGCAGGTGCGGAAGCAACAGCGCTGGCGACGACCCTAGCTGGAACGGCAATTGGTGCGACATCCGGTGGAATTATCGGGGCTTTAATCGGTTTAGGCGTTCCTGAAGACCAAGCCAAAGTGTACAATGAGCGACTCTCCCAAGGTCAATATATTGTGCTTGTCACGGGAACACCCAGAACCGTTGAGCAAGCCGAACATATCCTGCACGATCAAGGAATTGAAGAATTACACGTCTATGATGCTTTGCAAGTCGAAGTGACACCGACAATGGAGAATGAGTCTTCCACTCACCTTGAACGAGAAGAAAATGTTGCAGCACCCAATCGAGTTGTACACCAAGAACGTCCCGAACTGATCGAACGAGAAAAAAGGACGATTGTAGCGCCAAAGGCTGAGACAGAACACGTTGTTAAATCGACAGCAGATCGGCGAGATAATCTCAACAATATTGATCGCGAAACGGTCTCTACCAATCCAGAAGTGATTGTGATTGATAAGCGCGATGAGAAATATAAAAAGTCTTAAAGACGAGAGAATTTAATCTTTTTATTGAACAAAATTGGAGGAAAAAACCATGAAAAAGTTAACATCTTTAATGATCGGTAGTCTTATTTTATTGGGGGCAACCGGATGTGATGTTGCTCGTACCAGTGCAGATGCTCCGACTTCTATCGACGGTGAAGTTGAAGACCCTCAATTGGTAGAAGAAACCCAAGAAGATGCCGATAATAATACTCGCCAAGCTCAATTAAGTTCAGATATTCGGGCGCGAGAACAACGTAACGATATATTAGGAGATCAACAAGAACGGGCTGATTCTGATATCGAAAGTGAAGTTCGGGCCAAACTAGAAGCAAATATTCCCCGAGCTAAACTGACCATTCAAGCCGAAGATGGTGCAGTCGCTATTGCCGGAACCGTACCCGATCAACGAGAGTATGACACCATTAAACCCTTAGCCCAAGAAATTCTCGGGGTGGAATCTGTTGATATCAGTCGGGTAAAAATCGTAGAACCCACAGGATCAGAATCCTAATCAAAAGTGGATTAAGCTGAGTTTACAGTTGAGTTAGACCCATTTTAAAGGTAGAGATGTGTTCAGGCACGTCTCTATAACATTAAATAACGGTGTGGAAAAAGAGGGGTTAATATTCATGTCAATTTGGCTGACTGTCTTAGGTATAATTGTTT
This sequence comes from uncultured Lyngbya sp., assembly GCA_964571155.1. Taxonomy (GTDB): domain Bacteria; phylum Cyanobacteriota; class Cyanobacteriia; order Cyanobacteriales; family Microcoleaceae; genus Capilliphycus. The sequence goes on from CAZNCM010000233.1 coordinate 9,023, forward strand.
TGCTCGGTGTTACGCTTGATGTTTTAATCACCACTTTAACGGTGGGTGGAGGTGGCCCCATAACAAGCCGACTCTCAGCCAGAATCTGGATGATCGCATTAAAAATTCATCGTCATTATCCCAATCATCGGGTTTTGGCGGTGGTCGGGATGTCACTACTGGTTTTAATGACACTGTTGTGGTTTGCCTTAACTTGGTTAGGGTGGACACTGTTATTTGTCTCCGGTGAAGGGGCTGTGATCACATCCAATTTAGTCCCGGCTAGTTTTTGGGAGAGAGTGTATTTTGTCGGTTATACTCTCTCAACTTTGGGACAGGGAAGCTATCAACCCCAGGGAGAACCGTGGCAAATTGCGACGGCGATCGCTTCAATTAACGGCTTTTTTCTCGTCACCCTCACTTTTGCTTATCTCCTTCCCATCGTTTCGGCCGCCAGTCAAAAACGTTCTTATGCGACTTATATTGCTTCACTGGGGGGAACCGCAGATGAAATTGTCATCCGGGCTTGGAATGGTGAAAACTTCGGACAATTTGATCAACATCTGATCGCTTTGAGTGCGATGCTGACTCAACTCGGCGAAAATCATTTGAATTATCCGATTCTGCACTATTTCCATAGTATTGAGCGTTATCGCGCCATGACGCTGAGTTTAGTTGCTCTCGATGATGCCTTAACTTTACTCCAATA
>CAZNCM010000234.1:0-6433 GCA_964571155.1 uncultured Lyngbya sp.
GATAATTAAAGGTAAATAAAGTTCTAAGGCGGCGATATCAAAAGAGAGGCTGGTAACAGATAATAAAATGTCTGATGCTGTTAAATCGAGGTGTTGATTAATAGCAAACAGAAAGTTAGTCAAGGCGTGATGAGAAATTTGTACGCCTTTCGGTTGACCTGTAGAACCAGAAGTGTAAATAATGTAGGCAAGATTTTCCAGTGTAATGTTGTTATCAAAGTTATCAGTTTTTTCTTGAGCAATAATTGACCACTGTTCGTCTAGATTGATAATATTTTCAACGGATAATCCGAGAGAGTTCAGCGAAGTTTGAGTAATAATTAATGAGATTTGAGCGTTTTCTATAATAAAATTAAGACGGTCTTGAGGATAAGCCGGGTCAAGGGGAATATATGTAGCTCCGACTTTTAAAACGGCTAATAAAGCAATAACCATTTCGCAAGAACGCTCTAAACAAATGCCGATAGTTTTTTCGGGTTGAACACCCTGTTTTTGTAGATGGTGAGCGAGTTGATTAGCGGTTGTATTAAGCTTTTGATAGCTGAGTTGTTGATGTGAGTCAGCAATAGCAATAGCATCCGGTGTTTGTTCGGCTTGGGTTTCAAAAAGTTGATGGATACAGGCGAGTTTTTCAAATGTTGTTTGAGTTTGATTCCAATCTACTAGCAGTTTGTGTTGCTCAGATTGAGATAAAAGTGAAAGTTGATAAAGTTTTTGCTGCGGATTTGTAATTATGGTTAAGAGTAAAGTTTTAAAATTCTCTAAAATTTGAGTGATTGTTACTGAGTTAAAGTGTTCAGAATCATAGACAAGTTTTAGTGAAAGCTGAGAATCACTGACTGCGTAAAGTGTTAGAGGATAGTTGGTTTGTTCTTGAGCCGAGACATTTTTAATCTTGAGATTTTTTAGGGATTGTTTGAGAGCCGCATCAACGGGATAGTTTTCAAAAATAACAAGACTCTCAAATAAGGGTAAATTTCTGGAAATCTCACTCAAACGATGGATTTCTACTAAAGGTATATATTGATATTGCTGCGCTTCTATTTGTTGATATTGAAGTTTTTTAATCCATTGCAACAAAGTTTCTTTTCCATTTATAGAAATTCGCACCGGAAGGGTATTAATAAATACTCCGACTATCTGTTCAGCGTTCATTAAGTTGGTAGGACGACCCGAATAAGTTGCTCCAAATATGACATCATTTTCTCCGCTATAAAAACTAAGAATTAATGCCCAGGCTGCTTGTATTAAACTGTTAATAGTAACTTGATGTTGTTTGGCGAATAATTTAAGTTTTGCCGTAACTTCTTCCGAAAGCTGAAGCCCCTGTTCTTGATAGTTATTGTTTTGACTATTAAAGCGGTCAATTTTACGACTAATTGTTGTTGGTGTTGTTAAATCCTGAAGTATTTTACTCCAAAATTTATGAGCATTCGATAGGTCTTGCTGTTGTAACCAAGCAATATAATCTCGATAGGGACGAGGCTTTTCTAGAGGTAAATTTTGACCTTGAATAATAGTCTCATAAAGGGCGATAAATTCTTTAACAATTAAAGGAACAGACCAACCATCTAATAACAGGTGATGATAGGTCCAAATAAATTGATAAATATCATCTTTAACTTGAATTAAATTAAAAGATATTAAAGGGGCTTTTGCCAGGTTAAAGCCTTGTTTTCGTTGAGTTTTTAGTAAAAATTTAAGTTGGGTTTGTTGTTCTTCTGGTGCGAGGTGACGCCAATCCTGATAAAGAGTTAAAGCCTTGACTTCTCGACCAACAACTTGTAGGGGTTTCTCTAAATTTTCCCAAACAAAAGCTGTTCTTAAAATAGAATGTCTATTAATAACTTGTTGCCAAGCTTGTTCAAAAGCAGTGCGATTTAAATTGCCTTGGATTTCATAACAAGACTGTACAATGTAGGCTCCTGATTCGGGAGCTAATAAACTATGAAACAGCATTCCTTGCTGCATTGGAGAAAGTGGGTAAATATCTTCTATATTTTTTTGATTCATTTTCGTTTGGCTGTAAGTGAGTTTGTTAAGATTTTCTGGAAATAGTTAAGGTTTAAAATTCTATTTGGTCTAGAACTTGATTAAGTTGATTTTGATCGAGTTCAGCCAATGAAAAATCTGAGGGTGTATAACCTCCCGCTTCGGGGGAACAGCAGTGATCAATAAGCTGATTTAAAGCTTCTTTAAACTGCATTGCTAAGTTTTCTATCGTCGTGCGATGATGAAAGTTTTTGCTATATGTCCAGTAAAATTTTAGTTGTCCTTGAATTATTAATCCATTAATTTCTAACAAATAAGTTCTGGTTTGTTTGGAACTACGAGCTTGACCGCTTGATTCCGAGGCTACACCCATCATAGAAGATGATAACATTTGATCAAATTGTCCGAGATAGTTAAAACAGATTTCAGCTTTAGAATTGGGAATTTTTAATTCTGAAGCAGCCAGATAGCGTAAAATTCCATAGCCCATTCCCGAGTTAGGAACTTCACGAAGTTGTTCTTTAATTGTTTTTATTGATTCTCCTAAATCTATTGTATTTAATTCTAATAGCATCGGGAAAATAGATGTAAACCATCCAACTGTTCGAGAAAGGTTGAGATCATTTAGCAGAGATTCTCTACCATGATTTTCTAAATCAACTAAAAGGTGATTTAGACCTGTCCAGCTTGAGATCGTTTGTGTCAATGCCGTTAGCAAAATATCATTAATCTGAGTATTATAAGCAGAGGGAACATCTTTAAGCAAGGCTTGTGTTTTTTCCAAGTTGAGAGAGATTGTAACTATTTCTGATGCTTGAACCGTGTTTTCTCCCCGGCAGTAATTTATAGGTAATGAATCAGTCTCTTGAGTTAGAACAGTTAACCAATAATTTCGCTCTTGTTGAATTAACTCTGAGTTTGCATATTCTTGTAAAGCGTCAGACCATTGTTTTATGGATGTAGTTTTTAAAGACATATCAATTTCTTGAGCGTTTTTAATTTGTTCATAAATTGTTTGAAAATCTTCTAATAAAATTCGCCAGGATAAACCATCGACAGCTAAATGATGAATAACAAACAGTAGGCGATAACCCCGATCATATCCTAAATTTAACAGCGCAACTCTAACCAAGCTTCCAGTTAACAGGTTCAGACTTTTATGCACTTCATTGACGGTGAATTCAAGAGCTTGGTTTTGTTCGGGTTCTGGGAGATTAGATAAATCAAAGTAGGTTAACGGTATCTCGGAGTTGGGGTAAGCTATTGTTTGTTTCCAACCTAATTCTGTTTGCTCAAACTGAAGACGCAGTGCATCATGGTGAATTAATAACTGCTGAACTGTTTTTTCTAGAATAGCAATATCAAGACTTTGTTTAACTTCAAGCAAAATCGCCTGATTAAAGTGAGAAACATCTTGCTTATGATTTTCAAAAAACCAATATTGAATTGGAGTTAGAGGAACTGAACCTGTTATCAATCCTTGTTCGCTATTGATAGCTTTCTCTACCGTAGCAATTGCAGCCAATTCGGCTATTGTTTGATATTGAAAAATTTGTTTAGGTGTAAGCTGAATTCCTGCTTTACTGGCTTTACTAATAATCTGAATTGCCAAAATAGAATCTCCTCCTATCTCAAAGAAATTATCGTGAATTCCTATCCGCTCAACTTGAAGAATTTCCGACCAAATTTCAGCCAGCTTTATTTCAATTTCGGTTTTAGGATTGACTAATTCTGATTGAGGTTCCAATTGAAGAAGTTCTTGTTGAGATAAAGCTCGATAGTCTACTTTTCCATTGGAAGTCAGGGGAAATAATTCTATGGGTACGAAAAGAGCAGGAATCATATAGTCCGGTAACTTTTCGGTGAGAAAAGATCGAAGTTGAGAGAGGATATTTACAGATTGATTTTGAATGGCTTCGGAGTTGTCATCGAGAACTACATAAGCAATAAGACGTTTGTTTCCTCGTTGATTATCTGTAATTACAGCTACATCTTTAACTGCTGAATGTTGATTTAATACGGCTTCTATTTCTCCTAATTCTATGCGAAAACCTCTAACTTTAACTTGCTTGTCCAAACGACCTAAATATTCAAGCTTTCCATCCTTTTTATATCGAACTAAATCCCCAGTTTTGTACAAACGATGGGATGTGCTTTGAGGATTAAAAGGATTAGGAATAAATTTTTCGGCAGTTAAATCTGGTCGGTTTAGATAACCTCTAGCCAGACCATCACCCCCGATGTAGAGTTCACCAGGAACTCCTGTAGGTACTGGATGAAGATAGCGATCTAGTACATAAATTTGAGTATTAGAAATGGGATAACCAATCGGTACAGACTGACTAATTTGAGCAACATTTGTCATGGAGTAACAGCAGGAAAATGTTGTGTTTTCTGTCGGGCCATACCCATTAATAAGTTTACACTCCGGGAATGTTTTTAATAGTTTATTAACGTGAATTACCGATAAAGTATCACCACCCCCCAAAAGTTGACGAACATTTTTAAAACTTTCAAGCTGTTCATCAACCATGAGATGAAATAACCCTGCTGTTAGCCAGATTGTTGTTATATTATATTGTTTAATAATTTCTCCGAGTTCATTTAAAGAAGGCTGATGAGTCGGTAATATAACGATGCGTCCACCATTGAGTAATGCTCCCCAAATTTCAAAAGTGGAAGCATCAAAAGGAAGAGGTGCAGCTTGAAGAAAAATTTCTTCAGTATTAAAGTTCACATAATTATTTTCTTGAACAAGTCTAACCACACCTCGATGAGGAATACACACCCCTTTTGGCTTCCCTGTGGAACCGGAAGTATACATAACATAAGCTAAGTTTTCTGCTGTTACTTGATGAATGGGATTGTTTGAGTTTTCTTGGCTCAAAATTTGCCAATCTGTCTCTAGATTTAAAATAGGAATATTTAAAGCTTCAAAATTATTGCTGTTTAGGTCAGTAATTATTGCTGAAACTTGAGTATCTTCTAAGATAAATTCCAGGCGTTCTTGAGGATAGTTTTTTTCGAGAAAAACATAGGCTGCTCCCGCTTTTAAAATTCCTAAAATACTCACAAACGTCTCAATTGAGCGTTCCATGCAAATTCCTATTAATGTATCAGTTTTCGTGCCTATTTTTCGCAGATAGTGTGCGATTTGATTGGCTTTAATATTAAGTTCTCGATAAGTGAGTTGTTGATCGGCGTAGGTAAGAGCGATCGCATCAGGATATTGTTCTACCTGTTGTTCAAACAGTTGATGAATAGTAGCTTCTCGCGGATAATTAGTTGTAGTTTGATTCCATTCAACTAAAATTTGCTGTTTTTCATCTTGATTTAATAACGGTAATTCAGAGATTTTTTGTTCAGGATTGACGATCATAGCTTCTAATAAATTTTGAAAATGCTCTGCGAGTATACGGATAGTATTTTGTTCAAATAAATCTGTATTGTATTCAAAATTTCCGACGATATGATCATCTGTTTCTGTTAATGACAGAGTTAAATCAAACTTGGCTGTTTGGCGAGGAATCTCAATAGGACTCCAACTTAACTCAGAAAATTTTACTTCTTTCAGAGGAGCATTTTGCAGCACAAACATGATTTGAAATAAAGGTGTGCAACTTAAAGATCGAGAAATTTTTAATTCTTCTAGTAGCTGTTCAAAAGGTAAATCTTGGTGTGCATAGGCTTCTAAAGAGACTTGACGAACTCGTTGCAATAATTCCTCAAAGGTTGGGTTTCCTGATAAATCTACTCGCAGAGCTAATGTATTTACAAAAAAGCCAATTAATTTTTCAATTTCGGCTCGGTTACGATTGGCAATTGGAGAGCCAATAATAAGATCTTCATTGCCTGTATAGCGATGAATTAATGTATAAAATGCAGTAAGTAACGTTATAAACAAGGTACTTCCTGACTGATGGCTGAGTATTTTTAAACCTTCTAATAATTGCTGAGATATATTAAAAGTGTAACTGGCACCTTGAACAGTTTGAATGGCTGGACGAATGCGATCAGTAGGTAGCTGTGAAAGTGTAGGTGCATCCTGCAATTGTTGTCGCCAATAAGAAAGCTGATTTTCTAAAAGTTCACCCTTTAACCATTGTCGCTGCCAACTCGCAAAGTCAACATATTGAATGGGTAATTCTTCTAAAGGAGAAGGTTCTTGATTGAGAAAAGCTTGATACAATCTTGAGAGTTCATGTAACAATACACCCATCGACCAACCATCAGAAATAATATGATGAAAAGCCAGGATTAATATATGTTCTTGTTCCTTCAGGCGCAGTAACTTAATACGAAATAAAGGACTAGAACCCAGATTAAAGTGTTGTTGGGTTTCTGCAAATAAAAATTGCTCAATTGCTGCTTGTTTCTTAGTTTCAGACAACTGACTTAAATCAATAATCGGTAACTCTAATTCACAAGTTTCTGAAATAGA
>CAZNCM010000234.1:6443-8931 GCA_964571155.1 uncultured Lyngbya sp.
AGTGTGAAAAGCAGTTCTTAATACTTCATGGCGATGAATCAATTCTGAAAAAGTTTGCTTGAGAATTGTAATGTTTAAAGTTCCTTGTAAACGAACAGCTACAGGAATATTATAAAAAGGATTCTTCGGCTCAAACTGTGATAAAAACCATTGTCGTTGTTGGGCAAAAGAGAGGGGTAAATCGGTAGAACGAGATATTGGCTGAAGGGGTGAAATGGGCAGTTTTAAATGATTCTGCGTTAAAATATTTACTTCTTGAGCAAGTTCAGAAATTGTAGGAAAATCGAATAAATAACGCAAAGGAAACTCGATTTTAAAGATTTGTCTAATCTGCGAAACTACACGAGTTGCTAATAGCGAATGTCCGCCCAATTCAAAAAAGTTTTCATTAATTCCAATTCCCTGTAAGTTTAAAATACTTTCCCAAATTCCGACTAAAATTTCTTCAACTGGTGTTTGAGGTTGAATTCTGTTATTTGTGGTAGGAAGTTGATACTCAATCGCTGCTAAAGCACGACGATCTATTTTTCCATTGGGAGTCAAAGGAAAGGCTTCTAACTCTACAAATGCGGAAGGTATCATGTATTTTGGTAATTTTTTCTCAAGAAAAAGACGCAATGCTTGATTATTAATAGATTCTTGTTCGGGTGACTGTTGAGTTGTATTTTCACGAATAAAGTAAACAACTAAACGCTGTTCGCCAGCATCATCAGAGTTGACGATAGCTACCGCTTTTTTGATTTTTGGATACTCATTTAATGCCGCTTCAATTTCACCCAGTTCAATCCGAAAACCTCGAATTTTAACTTGATCATCTGACCGTCCTAAGTATTCAAGATTACCATTGGGTAAATATCTGACTAAATCCCCTGTTTTATAGAGGCGTTCTTGGGTTCTATTTTTACTAAAAGGATTGGGAATGAATTTTTCTGATGTTAATTGAGGACGGTTTAAGTAACCCCTAGCCACACCTAAACCTGCAATATAAAGTTCACCTTGAACACCAATTGGAACGGGTTGTAGGTGATAATCTAAGACATAAAATTGAGTATTAGCCAGGGGACGACCAATTGAAACATAAGTAGATTTTTCGGGAGAAATACAACCCAAATCTAATTGATAAATAGCTGACCAAATTGTTGTTTCTGTCGGGCCATAAAGATTCCAAACTTGCTCAGAATTTTGTAAAAGTTGTTGGGCAAGATAATTTTTGCTTCCCGTCCATCCAGCAGCTATTAACATTCGCCAAGTTGCAGGTGTGGCTTGCATTAGTGTCGGGTTGAAGATGTTTAATTTTTCACGCAATGCAACACCATCTGTAGCAATTTCACGAGTGATAATTATTAAACGAGCGCCTATAATTATAGGTAAATATAATTCTAATGCTGCAATATCAAACGAAAGTGTTGTTACTGAAAAGACAATATCTTCGGGGAATAAACCCGGTTTTTGACGCATTGCTATTAAGAAGTTTGTTAAGCTTTCATGGGAAATTTCTACACCTTTAGGCTGACCGGTAGAACCCGAAGTATAAATCACATACGCTAAATTTTGAGATGAAATTTGACAGTCAATATTTTCGGAACTCTGTTGTGCTATCGCTTCCCATTGATCATCTAAATAAATAACTTTATCTGTTTTCCCGTTGTGATTGAAAAGGTTAGATTGAGTTATTAATAATGAAATTTTAGCATCTTCTATTATGAAAAATAGACGTTCTTGAGGATAGGCAGGATCAAGGGGAACATAAGCAGCACCCACTTTCATAACCGCTAGAAGTGCGATGAGCATCTCACAAGAACGCTCTAAACAAATCCCAATTAATTGTTCAGATTTTATCCCCTGTTTATGTAAATAATGTGCAAGCTGATTCGCTTTGTAATTGAGGGTTTTGTAGGTTAATTGTTGATGTTCGTCAGCAACCGCAACAGCATCGGGCGTTTGTTTAACTTGTATTTCAAATAATTGATGAATAGCGGCTTGATGAGAAAGTTCTGTTTCTGTTTTATTCCATTCAATCAGAAGTTTATGCTGTTCAGTCGGTGATAATAGGGATAACTCAAATAATCTTGCTTTTGAATTACTAATTAATTCTAATAGTAATATTTTAAAATGTTTTAAAATATGCTTAATTTTTTCAGTAATAAAACGACTTTTGTTGTAATCTATCCTTAATAAGAGTTTAGAATTGGGTAAAACAAACAACGCTAGAGGATAATTTGTCTTTTCAAAACCCCAAGCTTGACTGATGTTTAAGCTGCTGTTTGATTGATTTAATACTGTATCGAGAGAAATGGGATAATTTTCAAAGACTAGCAAGCTTTCAAGTAGCGATGATCCTGTAGGAACTTCACTACATTTTTGAATATCTATCAAAGAACTATAAGCATATTGCTCTCGTTCTATTTGTTGAGTTTGTAGGGTTTGCAACCAGGAAATTAATTGCATTTTGGGAGAAACTTTTACCCGTACAGGCAGAGTATTAATA
>CAZNCM010000234.1:8941-9297 GCA_964571155.1 uncultured Lyngbya sp.
CCCAACAATAGATTCTACTCCCGGTAAAGTGGGAGGACGACCTGATACTGTTGCACCAAATACAACATCAGATTCTCCACTGTAACGACTGAGGAGTAAAGCCCAAGCCCCTTGAATGACAGTATTTAGAGTCAAGTGATGTTGCTGGCAAAATGACTGTATATTAACTGTTTCTAGAGTAGAAAATTGGAAATATTCTTGAGCATGAACATCTTCCTTCTTTTGATAAGATTCTATTGTTAGTGACGTTGGAGTAGTAAAGCCCTTAAGATTTTCATGCCAAAATTTTTCTGCTTTTGAGAGGTCTTGCTGTTGCAGCCAACTAATATATTCTCGATAAGGACGCGAGGGTGTAA
>CAZNCM010000234.1:9307-9640 GCA_964571155.1 uncultured Lyngbya sp.
GCGATAAGGTTTGACCTTGCTTAAACGCTTCATAAAATGCTAAAACTTCTTTGATTATCAAACCATTACACCAACCATCCATCAGTAGATGATGATGGCTCCAAACAAATTGATAAGAGCTTTCTTGTAGTTTGAATAAGGCACAACGCATTAAGGGAGCTTGATCCAGTTGAAAACCTTTTTCTCGCTCTGAAATTAAAAAAGATTGTAATTTATTCTCTTGTTCGTTTAATGTTAAATTTTGCCAGTCTTCTTCAATAAAAGATAAGTTAACTTGTGAATAAACGACTTGCAATGGCTTCTCTAATTCTTCCCAATAGAAGGCTGTACGCA
>CAZNCM010000235.1:0-5825 GCA_964571155.1 uncultured Lyngbya sp.
CTTCCCCTGCCAAATAAAATGGGCTGCCCTCGCAGAGCAATCCCCCGATTAAAACACGGGGGCTTTACGCATCGTCACCGTAAATCTGATCACTTCCGAACCCTTAAATTTTTCTGAATGGCGATCGCGATCAAGTTGAGCAATATTATTCCGCAAATATACTCAAGCTCAAAATCCTCTATTCTTGGTCTATGGGTGCTTTTCGCCTTCCCAGAACAATGCTCAAACCCAGAACTAATCTAGCTTTACAGTCAGTATCATCAGGTGAAAATTTGGGCGATCGCAGGGGTTCAGTCCGCCCCATTCATTGAACTTTTGTGTCAAAATCCTTCTACTAAGCGGGAAACAATAGGATAAACTTGCCTATTACAAAGCAGTTTATGCTAGAACAGCCATCAGTTCTGCTGTTTGAGAACATAGGCAATAGCTTCAGGAGGTACACTTAGCATGAACAAAGAACAGCTCGTCCAAGAAACTGCATTCAAAGCAGGAGTAACCAAGAAACAAGCTGACGCGATTGTATCAGCGATCTGTGAATCTATCATGGACGCCGTTGCAGAAGGAGAAAAGGTCACACTCGTTGGATTTGGCTCATTTGAAGCCAGACATCGTAAAGCACGTGAAGGTCGGAACCCTAGCACGGGCCAGCCCATGACCATTCCCGAAACGACAGTTCCCGCATTTTCAGCCGGAAAAGCGTTTAAAGAGATGGTAGCTGAGGAGTCCGACGACATCGTAGCCTAAACTCATCAACTGGGTTCACAAGACCCTGTACAGCTTAATTCACTCCAATGTCAGGTTTGTTGAGCAATCTTCAGCTTGGCGTGGGATCAGTTTTTTCCACTTGACTAATTTTTAAGATATAGAAAAATGGTGAGCTAGTCGCTATAACGAAGGGTGGGAAATTATTTGATGTGTAGATTTAATGATTACTTGAAATCATCCTGTTTTTTTGTCTTTAAATTCATCTCATTGATGCAATCAATCAATTTATACCCTTTTCTTTTTCTAGATAGACTCTCTAATTTTTGAGCTCTTGAATTCGGAGATTAACAGAAGAAGGAGAATTCTCAGCTTCAACTTATCAATTTTTCAGATACCTGAAGTTTAATCTTTAATATTGAGGGAAAGTAATTCTCCGAAAATAGTGATTTCTAGAGTGTAGACAGCATTGGAATGGATATCTCTCATTCAATTTTCAGAAAAATGTTAAATAATGTAACAGAGAAATCCATAGAGTAACTTTTTTCGATGTTGCTCACTCCCTTGTAGGATTTCGATTTCGCTCAATATACACTCATTCAGGAGTTTTCAGAGTATGACATCTGGGTATAATCACCAACGCCTGAGAATAGCCTCATGGAGTATCAGTCGTCCTCGCATCGCTACACTCGTCTTATTGGGTACTGTTACCTTGTTCGCTGCAATTATAGGAGGATGGTTTTCGGGAGAAGAAAGCATTAGCCAATTTTTGGCTTACATTGATCTAGGACAACAACATCCTCCTTTTTGGATACAACCTCCAGAAATCGATCAAAAATATCTATTATTACCCACGATTACATTAGTAACAACGGTTTTTACAATTATAAAACTGTCTCCTAAACCCAAATTATGGTCGCGAACAATTATCATCGCGATAGTATTCGCTTTACTGATTCGCTATATCTTATGGCGGACGTTATCTACCTTAAATTTAAGCGATCCGATGAACGGAACGTTTAGTTTAGGACTACTTTTCCTCGAAGTATTAATCTGGATTTCAGGGGGTATCCGACTTTGGTTAGTCTTGAAAATGAAAGATCGGAGTCAACAAGCAAATCAAATGGAAATCAATGTTAAAAACGGAAAATTTTTACCGACAGTGGATATTTTCATTCCAACTTATCAAGAGCCAATCTCAATTTTGAAACGAACAATTATCGGCTGTCAAGCGATAGATTATCCCTATAAAAAAGTCTATTTACTAGATGATAGTCAACGTTTGGAAGTGAAACAACTGGCTCAAGACTTAGGATGTAAGTACATCGCTAGACCCGATCAGCTTCATGCTAAAGCAGGTAATTTAAACCATGCACTACCGCTGACCAGTGGTGAATTAATTGTCGTTTTTGATGCAGATTTTATTCCAACTCGTAACTTTATTGATCGAACAGTTGGCTTTTTTCAAGATAAAAAAGTAGCTCTTGTACAAACACCACAAAGCTTTTATAATCCTGACCCAATCGCTAAAAACTTAGGCTTAGAAAAAGTTTTAATCTCCGATGAAGAAGAATTTTATCGACATATCGAGCTACTCAAAGATGGAGTAGATAGTACCGTTTGTGCAGGGACATCATTTGTGATGAGACGGAAAGCACTCGAAGAAATTGGAGGTTTTGTAACTGAATCAATTAGTGAAGATTATTTTACTGGAATTCGTTTATCGGCTCAAGGTCATCAGTTAATTTATTTGAGAGAAAAATTAAGTGCTGGTTTGGCGGCAGAAGATATAGCAAACTATTTTGTACAACGACAACGATGGGGACGAGGAACTTTACAAGCCTTTTTTATCAATTCTAATCCTCTAACAATTCCCGGTTTAAAACTGTCTCAAAGGTTAGCCCATTTAGAAGGCTTAATCAATTGGTTAAGTGTTTGGGCTTATCCTTATTTCTTTTTGATGCCATTAGCTTATGCTTTTTTAGGGGTTCTTCCCATTCAAGCAACAGTAGAAGAATGGTTGTATTTCTTTATCCCCTGTTATTGGGTTCAAATCATTGTTTTTAGATGGCTAAATGAGCGCAGTCGTTCTGTTTTTATTTCAGAAATTTATAAAACTGTTCTCTGTTTTCCTTTATCTTTAAACGTTTTTCTGGTCATGCTAAATCCATTCAAGCAGAAATTTCAAGTGACTCAAAAAGGAATTTCAAGTCAACGATTTTCATTTAATTGGACTCTGGGCTGGCCTTTAATTTTACTCTTGATCGCGACATTCATCGGACTTTTAAGAATTTTAGGAATTTGGGGAACAGTCCCCATAACGGCTGAAGTTGCTGAATTTACTCAAGGTTTTGACTTGGGTTTAATCTGGATTGTGTACAATTTATTCAGTATTGGAGTCGCCATTTTAGCTTTAATTGATGCTCCCAAATCAGATCTTGATGATAGCTTTGAACTTCGACGCATTGTTCGTTTAAAAGTCGCTAATCAAACGGTATGGGGCATGACTACTAAAATCTCTGAAGTGGGAGCAGAAATTCAACTGACTCAAGAATTAAACAGCCCAATTGATCCGATGTCACCTGTGAAGTTAAACATTGTAGATGAAGGATTAAAGCTAACAGGAGAAATTACCCATTATACTTTAATCGATTCATTTCCAACCTTACAAGTGAAGTTTAAACACATTACGCTTTCCCAACATCGGCAATTAATTACAATACTCTTTTGTCAGCCTGGTCAATGGAAAGAACGAGAAGTACCCGGAGAAATTCATTCACTATTCTTGATTTTGAAGACGTTATTAAATCCTCCATTCTTGAGAAGTTTTTGCCAAAAATTGACCCCCGTAAAAAGATTAAAATTTTAAGGTGTCAACTCTACAATTATGAAACAACGGCTAGAGAGGACTCTAATGATGCAATAACTTTCAATTTGTACTCAGCTTCAAATGCTTCTTTTTTGAGGTCTAAACTCCATAACTCCAAAGCACAATCATCTTTAGGATCGGCAGGTTTTAGCTTCAAATGAAATTCGTTTTCTTCCCAATGACATTGACAAGTTACCTGAGCAACCGCTCCAATTTGACGTCGATCTAAAGCTACAGCTAACCTCAATAAAGGACTTAATTGATCAACAATTTGTCGATATCGTTTGGAAAGATTTTGATAATTTTCGTGTTTTTTCTTCGGCTGACTTTTACGATGATAACGCGCTAAATTAGCGATTGTTTCAATTTCTGTCTCGGTATATCCCAGGAGTTCACTATGTCGAATTAAATAATAAGAATGTTTATGATGAGCGGAATGACTAATATTTAAACCGCAGTTGTGCATAATTCCCGCCGCCCATAATAACTCCCGTTCTTCTGGCCCCCAATCATGAAGAATAGATTTAGTTTGGTCAAATAAATTTAAAGCAAACGCTGCAACTCGTTCACCATGATCCAAATTTACTTGATATTTTTGAGCAATTTTAAGAATACTTCGCTGACGAATTGAACTTCCATAACGAAGTCGATCTTCAATTAATCCATGTGTTAACATCCAATCTACAATCACCCCTTCTCGAAGACTACGTTCACAAACAGTTAAACAATCAAGATTAAGCATTGTCATAACTTCTTGTAAAATTAAAGCACCTGCTAAAATAATCTCAGCTCGTTTATCAGAAATCCCCGAAATTTCTAACCGTTCAGAATAAGACAGTTTCCGAAAGCGATTGACAAGATCTTGTAAATCACTCAATTTCAATTCATAGCCCGTTAAAGGTGTAGGTTCTGCGCCTAATTTTTCCCGAGCATTAATCGCCGCTAACGTTTCAATTGTCCCTGATGTTCCGACTAAACGAGGTAATTCTTTATTCTTCAGATTCAAAGAGAGTTCATCGACTGTACGCTCTAACATTCCCCGAATATAGGCTTGTAAATATAAAAACTCACTCCGAGTAACGGGATCACTTTTCACATACTCTTGAGTCAGACGAACTGCACCCACTTTCGTACTACTTAAAAATAGAGGTTCTTGTCCTTCTCCTAAAATTAACTCTGTCGATCCGCCCCCAATATCAATAATAATATGAGGTTGATTGTTAAACTCCATTGCAGATAAAACACCGAGATAAATTCGCCGAGCTTCTTCTTGACCTGAAATCAAACTAATTTCTAAATTCAACTCATCAGAAACCCGCTTGACAAAATCTCGACCATTTGGTGCTTCTCGAACCGCACTGGTTGCTACCGCAACAATTTGTTCAGCATTATAGGTTTTTGCTAATTCTTGAAAGCGACGCAAACAAATAATTCCTCGTTCCATCACTTCTTTCTTTAAACGACCTTTGGGTTCACAATCACCCAGCCGAACCATTTCTTTATCACGGGCAATAATCGTAAAACTCGGCAATGTCGGATCGATTTTTACAATTACCATATGAAAAGAGTTTGTCCCGAGATCGATAGCAGCGAGAATTCGATCTTGACTGTTAGAAGCAGAAGAAACTTTAACGGTAGGAACTGAATTAACCATGAAACTTAAATTTTAGCATCCATTATCTCAATCATCTCATACAATCAACCCGAACGAAAACCCGTTTTTTTCAATCGATAGAGAGGATCACTCAAATTTGATCAGAGTTTTGAATCAAAGACTGCATTTCAATTTGTGATTCACTGACTCAATTGCAACTCAAATTTTCAGAGATTGGATCAACACTGTCAATTTATTGGAATTAACACTCGATTTTGGGTGATCGATGACAGCCTCAGCGAGACACTATAAAATAAAAGCTGAAAACTAAGTATAAATTCAAAGTCATTCCAATGCTGATTCAATCCGAACCACAACCCGAATCAACATTAATCCAGATTATTCGATTATTAAGATGGGATAAGCCCGCAGGACGCCTAATTTTAATGATTCCGGCACTTTGGGCGGTGTTTTTGGCCTCTGACGCTACACCCCCTTGGCTTTTAGTTTTGGTGATTATCTTTGGAACTGTTGCCACCAGCGCCGCCGGATGTGTGGTGAATGATTTATGGGATCGCGATATTGATCCTGAAGTCGAACGAACTCGCAGCCGTCCCTTGGCCTCCCGTGCCTTAACAGTAAAAACGGGTATTGTGGTCG
>CAZNCM010000235.1:5968-6239 GCA_964571155.1 uncultured Lyngbya sp.
TCGCTGCCGTTCCTGTGATCATTTGCTATCCCCTCGCCAAGCGGTTTTTTCCGGTTCCCCAATTAGTCTTATCTATCGCTTGGGGTTTTGCGGTTTTAATTAGTTGGACTGCGGCGGTTGCGCGTTTAGAACCTGCAACTTGGTTACTGTGGGGGGCGACTGTGGTGTGGACTTTAGGGTTTGATACGGTTTATGCGATGAGCGATCGCGAAGATGACAAACGCATGGGGGTTAATTCGAGTGCGTTATTTTTTGGAGATCAAGCGGCTAA
>CAZNCM010000235.1:6286-6815 GCA_964571155.1 uncultured Lyngbya sp.
GATCGCTGTCGCAATTTGGTTTCAACACTATCGTCAATTAAAACAACCCGAAATTCCCAAACCAGTCTACGGTGAAATCTTTCGTCAGAATGTCTGGGTGGGTTTCATTTTATTAGCCGGAATGATCAGTGGAACCTTATTTTAGAGTCACGTCAATTTCAAGTCCGTTTCCAAATCTTAAGGTTTGGTTTTCCGCTTGAGAATGCGAACTTTCTTGATATCTTGATTCGTAATTTTTTTGGTCACTTGATCTTTTTTCTCAGGTTTCTGCATATACAGTGGGGGTTCTTCGGCTCTGACTTCTGTAATCGCATCTACAAGCACAATCAGTTCAAAATTTCGTCTCATTTTTTCACCCAAAAACTCTTGAACTAAACGGACTTGTTTAGGAGTAATGGGTTCTTTTGAACGGACTTTTAGATAAACAGAAACGGGCTTTCTCGTCCACAGCATATCCGTTTCTAGTAGTTCAACTCGTTGACCTGTGAGTGTATTTTTCTTGAACATCCGTGTGAGATTATATTCCACT
>CAZNCM010000235.1:6902-9357 GCA_964571155.1 uncultured Lyngbya sp.
AAACAGGATTCCCGTTAACAAAATTGCCCAACCTAAAGCTACATTAACGCGAGTATAGCCTGCCAAAATAAACACAATCATACAGGCTAAAGTAATCCCTAACAGGTTAGTAAAATACAGTAAAAAAGCACCATAACTTTCATTCCAAAGCCCTTGAGATAATGTCAATCCAATTACACATAAAGGAGGCATTAAAGCAACCGCAATTGCAGTTCCGGCTACCGCATCATTAATCCCTTGTCGTACCTTAGAAAAACCACTTAATCCGCCAGCAACAATCGCAACACCTAAATCAATTAGAGTCGGTTGAGTTCGAGCGATTACCTCACTTCCAAAGTTTTGAAACCCCGTTACACGTCCAAAAAAAATGGATAAACAAAGAGCGAATACAGTTGCGGTAATTAAAGAGATAAAACTGCGACGAAATAAATCCGGATCACCCTCTAAAGCCCCAAAAGCAAGCCCTCTCAAGGGCAACATTAAAGGCGCCACTAACATCGCTCCAATAATCACACCCGTACTGTTACTTAGTAATCCAAATGTGGCGATTAAACAGGAGGTCACAACCAAAACAATGAAGTTAAAATTCAGTTCCGAGTCTGCCATTAAGTCTTGACGCATTTGAATAATGGCAGGTGCAGAGATGTTAGTTTTAAAGATTTTAGCTGTAAAGATTTTAGGCATAATTTTAGCAAGGGTAACAGGAGAGGTAAAAAAGATCAAAGAAGAAGATACAAATAGAATAGAGGATATTTTCTCAGTTCTGAGATTCTTTCCAACTTTCTACAGAATAATCAATATTTATTTGACAATGAAAAAAATCATTATTGGTGTCATGGGGCCAGGTAACAGTGCAACATCTTTAGATCTAAAAAATGCCTATCAACTCGGTCAACTTATTGCTCAAAATGGATGGACTCTTTTGACAGGAGGGCGAAATGTTGGTGTGATGGAAGCCGCCAGTCAAGGCGCAAAATCAGCCCAGGGTTTAACCCTCGGAATTTTACCGGGATCGAATTCCTCGGGAATGTCTGAAGCCGTTGATATTGCCATTTTTACCAATTTAGGAAATGCTCGAAATATGATTAATATTCTCTCTAGCGATATTGTGATTGGCTGCGGAATGGGTGCGGGAACTGCTTCAGAAATTGCCCTAGCCATTAAAGAGCATAAAACAGTCATTCTACTCAATCAAAATCCAGACAGTCAAGTCTTTTTCAAAAGCTTATCTCCCGATCAAGTTTATCCGGTCGAAACCCCCCAAGCCGCAATTGAGACTGTGATTGATTGTCTCTCCTCACAATCTTAATGATAGTTGAAAGGGTCAAGAAATAACGGATCTCCAAATCCTGTGATTCACCCTCTGATTGACTCCACAATCTCACTGATCCCCCCCAAGCAATCAGCACCCAGATCGGTTAACTTAGGAAACTACAGCCAATCATTATTAACGTAACTTCAAACTCATTCCCATGTCAGTTCGTCAAGATACAATTTTTCAACAGTTTCTCGTTCCCCTTTTTGAAAACGTTCTCGTTGATCAAGAAGCCCTAAAACAATTTAAACATAGCATCAATTGGGAGGAAGAAAGCACTCGCCTTACCAACCCTCGTTTAACCTATCCAGACTATTACCATTCTCAAAATTTCCACGGGATCAAAGGCGGATATCTCAACTCAGAAGTCCCTGTTTCTTATGATCAGATCACTCAATACGTTTTACCTCCAGCCGAACCCATTGTTCGACAAGGATTAATTGATCGAATTCGAGTTAAACCCCGACGAATTTTAGACTTAGGATGTGGTACAGGTTCAACAACATTACGCTTGAAACAAGCCTTTCCGGAAGCGGAGGTGATCGGTGTAGATTTATCCCCTTATATGTTAATCGTTGCAGAACTCAAAGCCAAAAAAGCCGGATTAAAAATTCAGTTTCACCACGCCAACGCTGAGGAAACAGGCTTCCCCGATGCGTCTTTTGATCTCGTCAGTGCGTCTCTGTTGTTCCACGAAACCCCGCCAGACGTCGCTCAAACCATTACTCAGGAAAGTTTTCGACTATTACAAGCCGGAGGGGAAATCATTGTTTTAGACCGAAATCAGCAAACATTACGCCAGACCGAATGGTTGACAGAGATTTTTGATCAGCCTTACATTAAAGCTTATGCTGCGGCAAGTCTGAATGTTTGGATGACTCAAGCCGGATTTGCTCAAGTCCAAACCGATGACTGGTGGTGGGTTCATCAAATTAGCCAGGGAATTAAACCTATTGTTAAAAATACCTCAACATTTACCCGTTCTCAGACTCAGGTAAGTTACAATAAACCCGAAATTGATAGTTCTGCTGGACTACCCGCGCCCGCCTAACTCCAGATTAAAGTGACTTTGCAGTTCAGGTGAGAAATTGAGGAGTTTTCCTTTTTTATCACTCTAACGCTAATCTGCTGTGAATTTCT
>CAZNCM010000235.1:9396-9623 GCA_964571155.1 uncultured Lyngbya sp.
CAACGGTATTATTATTAATGATGAACCCCTTCATGAGCGACTAATTGAACAGTTGTTAATTGAAGAAAACTTACGGGTTAAACCTGAAGAATTTAAACAATTTTGTTTGGGACGTAGCGATCGCATTGGTTTGCGAGAATTACTGACTCATCGAGGACGAGTGGTGACTGATGAGTATCTTGATCAACTCATTCAGCGCAAAACTCAAGCTTATTGTCAACAAATGG
>CAZNCM010000236.1:0-9569 GCA_964571155.1 uncultured Lyngbya sp.
CTCAGCCACAGTGAAATTCAACGCAAGTTTGATCTTGATGTTCTAGAAGTCATTCAAAATAATGTGCGTTTTTCTCAACCCTTGGGCGATAAAGTTTTAGGCGTTGGGGATATTTTAGTGATTCGGAGTAGTAAAGAAGATTTACTGAAAATCCGAGAAGAACGAGGGTTAAGTTTGTTACCCGACGTTCAGTTTAAAACTGACGAAATCGAATCTATTTTAACCTCGGAAGAAGAAAAAATCGGAGAAGTTTTAATTTTATCAAACTCTCGGTTAATTGGGACAACGCTCAAAGATTTACGCTTCCGACAACGATATAACGCAACGGTTCTAGCAATTCGTAGAGGGGCAGAATTATTACAAGGTCGTTTAGGTCGAATTCCGTTAAGATTTGGTGATTTGTTGTTAGTTCAAGGGCCTAAACAAAGTTTTATTGGTTTACAAACCACCCGGGAACTTCTAGTTTTAGAACAACAAAATGTGGAAACAATTCGTACTGATAAAGCATTGATTGCGGTTTTAATTACCGTTGCGGTTATTCTGGTTGCGGCTTTCAACTGGCTCCCTATTTTAGTGACGGCTTTAACTGGGGTAATATTAATGATTATTACAGGTTGTCTTAAACCGGGTGAAATTTATGGGGCGGTGCGTTGGGATGTGATATTTTTATTAGCGGGTTTGATTCCTTTAGGAACTGCAATGGATAAATCGGGCGCAACTGAATTACTCGCTAATTTTGTTGTGGGTTTAGGGGGGAATTTTTCCGGGTATTGGATTTTAACCTTTTTCTTTGTTGTTACTTCTCTACTCACCGAAATTCTCTCTAATAATGCTTCGGTTGTATTGATGATTCCGATTGCAGTAGAAGTGGCTAATAGCTTAAATCTCAATCCTTTAGCGTTTATGTTTGCGGTTACATTTGCTGCTTCTAATAGCTTTATGACTCCCATTGGCTATCAAACGAATACGATGGTTTATGGCCCGGGAGGATACAAGTTTTTAGACTTCTTTCGTGTCGGTGCGCCTCTGAATTTATTGATGGCAATTGTCACACCTTTATTAATTGTGTGGTTGTATGGTTTACAACCGATTAATTAATCTTTTGATTGATTCCCTAACGGTGAAAGTGCGGTTTGATTCGCTGTTTCTCTCATAAGATAGAGAAAATGGGGTAGCGTTTTTAAAAGTTTACTCCTAAAGCAGGATGAAACTCTAACCCCAATTTGATTATAGTAATAGGAGATTCAAATTTTGAATGTATTGAAAATAGGAGATTAAAGTAATGCCTAGTGATATAAGAAATGAACAACAAAAAAATTCCGATATTCAACAACCCATGAACCCCGAGGAAGTTGATCCTCAACAAAAGCGCGAACACAAAGCAGAATTAGAAGAGAAGGGAAATAGTCTTACGGGAAACCCAGGTGAACGCATTGATGATTCGATGTCTATCGAAGAAAAAGCCAAACAGGTGGCTGTGGATGCGCCGGATGTGACTGGAGATCAGGTGGTGGTTCCTACTTATTTTATCGCAGAAGGTGAAGACGGGGAAAAAGAAGCGTTACACCATGTCAAAGATGCTGAAGAAATTTCTGATGTCATTCGTCAAGCGCGAATGGATGAAGAGGGGAATCGCCAATGGCGATAAGCTTAATCACTCTATTAATGTAAATCTTCATTAATAAGTAATATAAAATCCCTAGTTTTTCCAAAAGCTGGGGATTAGTCGTTTATAGACAAATCTTAATTAATTCTATATTCATCTTTCCCTTTGACTCCAAATATGTTATGCTACTTTAATTAAGAGCAAGTCAGCCTAATTTATCATCATTTTCAGCACTTTTGTTTAGAAAAAGATGAAAAGCGGGGGAACCGATTTTTGGGGCGTATCTCTGACTCCTAATGAGTCGAGAAGGGTATCTCTCAACCTTAGCCCGTCAGCTAACTCCGTCGGCATTGAGGGAAGACTGAAGAATCGACACAGATTACAATGTCTTGATTCTCTCGGTTGAAACCATTGGTACTGCTCGCTTCTGTGTACCTATTTGTTTAATTGAGGAATTGTAAAACATAAACTTTTGATGGCTTAGGTTGAAAGTCTATACAACTCGACTTGGGTTGAATTATGTCAATGAGTCAGTGGGTTGAGTGGGGTGAAACTTTTTTCAAACTTCTCAAACCCAGCTTCAAACTTGAAGATTTCTCGGTTATCCCATCTGGGTTATTCTCCGAGAAGTCTAAATTTGTCAAGGTTAATTAATTCCTCGAAACACAATCTAATTCATTACGGGTTTACTACTATGAATACCATGAACTCTTTCATCGCAGCTACAACATTTATCTGCGTAATTTTCTTCATTACGACTGATTTTTTGCACCTGACTATTGCTGCTTTTCTAGGTGCATTAATCTTGATTTTTTTACATATCATGACCTTACCAGAGGCGGTTAGCTACATTAGTCAAAGTTTTCCGACTCTCGCTTTATTTTTTGGAGTAATGGTACTGGTTCGTGCCTTTGAACCTACTAATTTTTTCGCCTATTTAGCTACAAAAATGGTCGTTTTCTCCAAAGGCGAAGGGAAACGATTACTTCTCGGAATTGTCGCGATAACAACTCCAATTTGTGCGATTCTTCCCAATGCTACAACGGTAATGTTACTCGCCCCTCTCATTCCCCCCATTGCTACAAACATCGGAATAGACTTTGTTCCCTTACTAATTTTAATGGTGTTTGTCGCCAATAGTGCGGGATTATTAACCTTAGTGGGAGATCCGGCTACATTCATTGTTGGGGATGCAATTAACCTCAGTTTTACAGATTACTTATTCCGCCTCAGTTTAGGAGGTGCAATTGCTATAGCAAGTATCATCTTTTTATTGCCAATTTTATTCCCTAAAATTTGGAATCGTAAATTTCAAAACCTCGAAACACTTCCACAACCTAAAATTAATCATCCCCGAACTTTAGCCATTGGAGGTTTAATCGTTGCTTTTGTGATCACGTTTTTTATCCTTGGAGAATCCTTGCCAATTCCTATTTCTCCGGCATCTGTTGCTTTACTGGGTGCGGCTTTAGCATTGCTTTTAGCCCATCACAGTCATATCGATTCTATTAATAATATTCTGCGGGATCTAGACTGGAGTACCTTACTGTTTTTTATGTCTACCTTTGTCTTGATTGGCGGACTTGAAAAAACCGGAGTGATCAACAGTTTATCCGGAGTTTTAGCAACTTTAATTGGTCAAAATATTGCTTTAGGTTCAATTATTTTACTCTTTTTTGTCGGACTATTTTCAAGCGTAATTCCTAATATTCCCCTCGTTGTGGCAATGGTTCCCCTCCTCAAACAATATTTAGTAAATGTGGGTCTAGCAGGCGCGGAAATTCTCACCCCTGGCTTTGAAGGACAATTACCCCTTGAAGTTTTACCTTTATTTTATGCGATGATGTATGGTGCAACTTTAGGCGGTAATGGGACTTTATTGGGGGCTTCATCTAATATCGTTGCAGCAGGAATTGCTGAACAACATGGACGCACTATTTCATTTAAAAAATTTATCAAATATGGATTACCTGTCATGGGTGTTCAACTAATAATCGCTTCTCTATATGTCAGAATTATGTTTTTTAAATAGAGAGGTTTGGAGTTGACAAAATGCGAAATCTCACTCCGTTTCAACTAAGAGTTTGGCGATCGCATCGTTAACAAGTTCTGGATATTCTGCCATCAATAAATGACCTGCTTGGGGGAGATGAAAATGTTGGCTATTGAAAAAATAATCAGCAAGTTCTTTCCCCATTGCTTCGGTAAAGGTGGGATCAACACCACCACTGATGACTAAAACCGGAATTTCTCTGGAAATTTTAACTCGATGATGTTGAAAAAAATTGTAACCCCAAAAGATTTCTAAGGCTTCATAGGGATGTAAATTTTTAGGCGTTGGAGAGTCCAAAAAAAATTGTTCTATTTGTTCTCCAGTATGAGAACTTGATAGACGATTTGTTAAAGATTGAATCCCAGGAAAATGATATAGATAGCGCCCTCCCCAAGCCAAAAACTTCATCGCTGGAATCTCCCACCAGGGCGCGAGGTTGTGAGTTCCTCCCGCAATCAAAACTAACCCACTGACTTGATTATGTCTAGCCCATTCTAATCCTAAAGGAACACCGTAGCTATGACAACATAAAACGGGTGAGTGAATATTAAAATGTCGTAAAAGTCGGCTTAAATCACGTCGATGTCGCCCCAAAGAATAGCGAGGGTAGGGGGTTGAATCTCCATGTCCTGCCAGGTCATAGGTAATAATTTCTCGACCTTGAGAAGCAAAATATTCATATTGCGATCGCCAATTTAAACGATTTCCGAGTCCACCATGAATAAAAACAATTGCTGGAGATTGACCGGGGTGATAGCAGACCTGCAATTTTACCCCCAAACGCAGACGAATTTTTTCCCCTTTTAAAAGGTCGTTAGATTCTTTGGGAGTCATGGGAGTTAGAGTATTTAAAAAATAGAGTTATTCTTTATTTTAGGCGGATTTATTTAGAATTTTTAAGTGTATTAAAAATTTACTTTGTTCAGTTATTATACTATGATGGTGAAAGTTTTTGCTTGTTTAGGTGAAGATTCAGTCGAATTTTATGAAGTAAGTTGTAATTTGATTAATTCTTCTAATCGTTTGAGATGAAATAGATTTTTACTTATATCCTTTCAAAATGGTAATTAAATTTTTGATAAAGCTACTTAAGGGAACCGCCAGCAATAACCCTAAAAACCCGGCTATTTTTGCCCCTAATAGTAGAGAAACTAGAATTAAAACTGGATTTAGCCCGGTCAACCCTCCGAGTAAACGGGGGGCGATGACTTGTTCGATAATTTGTTCTGTTAAAATAGCAATGACTAAAATTTTTATGCCTAACCAAATACTTTTTAAAGCCATCAGAAAAGCAATAATTCCGATTCCTAATGCACCGCCAAAGGGAACTAAAGCCATCACACCCACACCTACACCAAATAATAAGAATAAAGGAATTTGTAAAATAAAAAATATTAGGGTTAGAGTTAATCCTTTGAAAGCGGCAACTGTAGCTTGACCAATAAAATAGTTATGAAAGTTTTGTTTCAAAGATTGACGAATTGCTCCTCTTAAGGGTTCCGGAAAAATTTTAAAAAGATCTTGCCATAACTGATCGCCATGTAGTAATAGGTAAAAAGTGATTACGGTCGTTAATAAAAAATCAAAAAAACCACCAACAGCGATTAATAAACCGCTTAAAATATCTCCACTAAAGGTTTTAACTTGAGTCGATAACTGCTCTAAAAATTGGGATAAAATTAAACTAGGATTGAGTGGAAATTGATGATTTTCAGCCCAAGTTTGAAAGGATTTTATTTGCAGACTACCCGACTCAATCCACTCTGGAAGGCGTTGAGCTAAGGTATTAGATTGTTCAATGATAATGGGAATTAGTGTGATTCCCAGGATAAACAACAACAGCAAAGACATTAAGAGGACGATTAAAACAGCACTGTTACGTTTGATTTTATATCGTTGCAAAAAGTGAACTGGATAATCTAAAAGAAAAGAAAATATTGTCGCTAATGCTAGAATGTTAATTAAGGGTTGTAAATAATTTAAAACCACTAAAAATACCCAAAAATTCAACACGATAGCTGGAAATAATAAGCTAAAAAGCAATCCGTTTAGAAGTTTGCGAGTTAATTTCATTAATCAAAAAAATATAAATATTGTATGATAGACTAAACTCAAATAAGTTCAACTAAATTATGCTTTCAAAACAAACTAAAATTGGAGTCTGGACTATCTCCTTGCTGACTGGATTGGTCGGACTAATCAATTTACTCTCAGCCGTTACTCCCAGTTTACCCGAACGAGTCACCTGGTTAAAGCAAATTTTTCCGTTTGAAGTCAGAGCGGGAGGTCATATTTTTGCAGCAGTGAGTGGATTTATTTTACTCACACTTGCAGCTAACCTATTGCGACGTAAACGAGTCGCTTGGTTACTAACTTTATGCTTATTAGTGGTTTCAATCATATCACATTTAATTAAAGGATTAGACTATGAAGAAAGTCTTTTACCTATTTTATTAATTGTCCAGCTTGTTATAATGCAAAATGTCTTTACGGCTCAGTCTGATCGCCCTTCCATTGCTCAGGGAATACGAGTTACTTTAGGTGCTTTGCTGTTTACTTTGGCTTATGGAACTGCCGGATTTTTTCTCATGGATCGGCAATATACGACAAGTTTTAATTTGCCTCAAGCTCTTTTTCAAACTCTAGCGATTTTCTTCACAACAGACAATTTAGGGCTTCAACCCATCACTCGTTTTGCTCGATTTTTTATAGACTCTATTTATATTGTCGGAACGATAACAGTTAGTTATGGAATATTCATGTTATTGCGTCCGGTTTTTCTACAAACAACGACGAGTTCAGAAGAACGACAACAAGCCCAAAAAATTGTTGAACAATATGCTGGATCTTCTCTCGCTCAATTCACATTATTAGAAGATAAATCTTATTATTTTAGTGCTTCAAATTCCAGTTTTATTGCTTATGTTGCTAAAGGACGGGGTGCAGTAGTATTAGGTGATCCCATTGGACCTTTGACAGAACGACAAGAAGTGATTCTCGGCTTTCAACAATTCTGTCAGCAAAATGATTGGTATCCCGCTTTTTATCAAACACTTCCTGATCACTTAGAAGTTTATAAATCTTTGGGATTTAAAGTCGTTAAAATAGGAGAAGAAGGAATTGTTGATTTAAAGACATTTACACTACAAGGAAAAGCCGGACAACATTTAAGAACTGCTGTTAACCGGATGAATAAGTTAGGACATAAAGTTAAGTTTTATACTCCTCCTTTGAGTCAAGACTTATTAAATGAACTCAAAATGGTTAGTGATGAATGGTTGAAAATGATGCAAGGTTCGGAAAAGAAATTTTCTCTAGGATGGTTTGACGAAGCTTATTTACAAAAGTGTGAAATTGCAGTGGTTCAAACTTCTGAAGGTAAAATATCAGCTTTTACCAATATTATTAGTGAATACAATATCAATGAAATCACTCTGGATTTAATGCGACGACGAATAGAGGTAGAAAAGGGAACAATGGATTTTTTATTTATTTCCCTATTTCAAGAGTTTAAAAATCGAGGTTATGACGGCTTCAACTTAGGATTATCCGCCTTGTCTGGTGTGGGTCAAACTCAAGAATCTCAACGTCTAGAAAAAGCTTTAAACTATCTCTATGAACACCTAAATCGCTTCTACAATTTTAAAGGTGTACATGGATTTAAAGAGAAATTTAATCCCCGTTGGGAACCTCGTTATTTGATCTATCCGAGTTTAGCTGCATTACCAGAAGTTGTGGTTGCTTTAATTCGGGCTGATTCTGGTGATCGTCTTTGGGACTACTTCAAACCGGGTTCTTAATTAAATTATATATTAATCCCAATTAAAAGCTTAAACTTTTTAGAAAAACGTTCAACTTGAACTTGATTTTAAAAAAAATTGAGTTGAGTTGTTAATTATTGCAAAAATAGGTTATCGTTAGTATTTGTTTTGAGCAATGGATGTTAACGATGCAACTATTCAATTGGCTACCCGATAGCCCCATTGTTACCTTTACGATTTTACTCTTGGTTTCCCTGACATTACCGCCCTGGTTTGAACGTCTACGCCTTCCCGGTTTAGTCGGATTATTATTAGCGGGTGTGGTTTTAGGTGAACATGGCTTAGGCTTATTAAATTCTCAGTCTGAAACCATGAAACTGCTATCAGACATTGGGAAAATTTACTTAATGTTTGTGGCGGGTTTGGAAATCGACTTGGTACAATTTCAAAGCAAAAAAAATCGTTCCATCGGCTTTGGAATTTCGACCTTTATTTTTCCCATGCTGGCGGGAATTGCCATAGGGTTGTGGTTTGGGATGGGGTGGAATGCAGCGATTTTAATTGGTTCTTTACTGGCTTCTCATACACTGCTTGCTTATCCTATTGTGCAACGCTTAGGATTAATTGATACTGAACCGATTATTATCAGTGTGGGTGCGACTATTTTTACCAGTATTAGTGCATTATTAGTCTTAGCAATTTGTGTTTCTGTACAAGCCGGAGAATTTTCACTCTTGAGTTTGAGTTGGCAACTCGGAAGTTTAGCGATTTATTCGGCTATCGTTTTATTTGGGTTTGATTGGCTCGGAAAAGCCTATTTTAAACGGAATGGAAGTGAAGAAGGGAATCAATTTTTGTTTGTTTTATTATCTGTTTTTCTAGCTTCTGTTGGCGCTCAGATTATTCAAATTGATCAAATTGTCGGAGCCTTTTTAGCGGGTTTAGCGGTTAACGATGCGGTGGGGAATAGCCTGGTTAAAGAAAAAGTGGAATTTGTCGGCAGTGTTTTATTTATTCCCTTTTTCTTTATTGCGATGGGACTTTTTCTGAATGTTCCTGTTTTTATCTCAACCCTAACCACAAATTTTACCTTACCTCTAGCGATTGTTTTAGGGTTAATTATTAGCAAATTTATTGCCGCCTGGGCTGTTAAACTACTCTATGGTTACAGCTTAGATGAAACCCTCTTAATTTGGTCACTTTCTCTCCCTCAAGTTGCCACAACTTTAGCCGCAGCTTTAGTGGGTTTTAATGTGGGTTTACTCAATGAACAAGTCTTTAATAGTATTATTGTTTTAATGTTAGCAACTTCGATTCTGGGGCCGTTGCTGACTCAACAATATGCACCCCGTTTGCTGACTCTCAAACCTAAACCGCCTCTTAATCCTAATCAAGCTTTAATTTGGTGGGAAAATAGCCAACACGCTGAAGATCCTCCACCCTTTACTGTGGTTGTTCCCATTTCTAACCCCGATACTCAACGGTATTTAATGGAAATGGCCGCTTTAATTGCTCGTCACGAAAACGGTTCCATTGTCTCTTTAGCGATCGCAACTCACGCTCAAGTTCATATGGATGAACCGGAATTACAAAGCACTTTACGGCAGAGTCGCGTCTTGTTAAAACGTTCAGTAAAAGTCAGTCAAGAGTTCAATGTTAAAACTGACCCGATTTTAAGAATTGATAGCGATGTCGCCACCGGAATTATTCGGACAGCTTGCGAACAAGAGGCGAGTTTAATTGTCATGGGTTGGAGTGAAACCAGTAGTTTACGAGCGCGACTTTTTGGCACGCTAATTGATAGTGTATTTTGGTCATCTCATTGTCCGGTAGCAGTGATGCGACTATTACAAGAACCTGTAGAAATTCGCCAGATTTTAGTCTTAGTTAAAAGTATTGCACCACGAACGATTAGAACTATTCGTTTTGCTCAACTTTTGGCTTATACTAATCAAGCGACAGTGACTTTATTACAGATTTGTCCGGCACAAACGACGAGTGATCAAATTACCCTCATCAAAAGAGAATTGACTGAAGTTCTCAGCGCTGAAAGTTCTGCGATCAAGACGAATGTGATCGTCAAGGCGACCAATGATGTCGTAGAAACGATTTTAAACCAAGCCAAAGGATTTGATCTCGTTGTTTTGCG
>CAZNCM010000237.1:0-2775 GCA_964571155.1 uncultured Lyngbya sp.
CCTTAAATCCCCCTAAATCCGCCTTAGAAAGAATCCCCCTAAATCCCCCTTGGAAAGGGGGACTTTTTTATTTTATTCCCCCCTTTTTAAGGGGGGCTAGGGGGGATCAAAGGGGGCTAGGGGGGATAAAGACGGAATGAAAAATAAAAGCATTTTTTTCTATATTTTAGATCAACTTATTATTTTTAATGATCGGCACCCTCAATTTCCTCTTTTTCCTGTTGAACATCGGGGTTAACATCGATATTGGGATAGGTAATTAACCGATCTTGTAATCCCAAACGTGATCGCAATTGAGGTACAGCCCAATCTCGCGCCCAACCATAAATTCCGTTGGGTAAAACCGTCACCACAATTAAGAATAACGCCCCTTGAAAAAACAGCCAAGCTTCGGGAAATTGTTCGCTCAAAAACGTCTGCGCTAACCGAACCAATAGAGTACCAATAATCGCTCCTATGAGCGTTCCCCGGCCGCCCACAGCCACCCAAATCACCATTTCAATTGAAAAAGCAACATCCATAAAACTCGGCGTAATAATGCCCGTTTGGACGGTGTAAAGCGCCCCCGCAACTCCCGCGATCGCCCCCGAAATTGCAAACACCAAAACTTTAAAACCGGTGGGATTGTATCCCGCAAATCTCACCCGCATTTCATCATCCCGAATTGCCACCAACAAGCGCCCAAACCGCCCAGTTGTTAGCCAACGACAGAGAAAATAAGTTAACAATAAAAACAGCACCGACAACTCAAAAAACGCCAGTTGGGCGCCCGGTGAACCCGCCAAAACTCCGAAAATTGTTTCGGTGTCGGTTTTCAGTCCGTTGGTGCCGTTGATCAGTTTTTGTTGGCCGTTAAAGAAGTTAAAAAACACCAACAGCGCCGCCTGAGTTAAAATAGAAAAATAAACCCCTTTAATGCGGTTGCGGAAAACCAAATAACCCAACAATCCGGCTACAATTGCGGGAATAATAACAATTGCAATTATTGTAAACGGAAACGAGTAAAACGGCTGCCAAAACCAGGGAAGTTCGCTGACGCCGTAGAGGGTAAAAAATTCGGGAAGCTGTCCTTCCGGGAGTTGTAGCTTGAGGTGCATGGCGAAGGCGTACCCCCCCAAAGCGAAGAAAATCCCGTGTCCCAAACTCAGCAAACCCGTATAACCCCATATTAAATCGATTCCCAAAGCCGCGATCGCCAACGCCACAAACCGCCCAATTAATTTGAGGCGAAAAGCGGGTAAAATGAGCGGCATGATTACCCCAAATATTATCGCAATACTAACAGCGATCGCCACTTCCCGCCACCGTTTAGACTTGGATTGAATTCGTCGGGGAAATTCCTCGGAAACTTGTTGTTTGGGTTGGTTTGGCTTGTCTGTTTTCTCTGTTTTCATAGTTCAGCCGTTCGTCCTTTTTGCGGAAAAATACCCGATGGTTTCACCTGCAAGAACGCAATAATTAGGGCAAATACCATCACTTTCGCCATACTTGTAGACGCGAAAAAGGTGAAAAAGTCGGTGAGAAATTGCAGGCTATCGGTTTTGCTAAATAACAGCGCAAACGTTCCCGAACCGATCAGATAGTTAACAATTCCAATGGCTAAAGCCGCCAATACTGTCCCCAACAAATTCCCGACGCCGCCAACAACCACCACCATAAATGTATCAACAATATAGTTTTGTCCGACGTTCGGACCAACAGAACCCAACAAAGTAATCGCACAGCCTGCAATTCCCGCCAGTCCCGATCCCAAGGCAAAAGTTAGCGCGTCTACGGTATTAGTTGGAATCCCCAAACAGGCGCTCATTTGGCGGTTTTGGGTAACAGCGCGAATTCTTAAACCCCAGTCTGAACGGTTGAGAAAAGCGTAAATTCCAACCAAACAAAGAACGGTTAAAATAATAATAAAAATCCGGGAATAGGGCAGTTGATAAATACCCAATTGAATCCCTCCCCGCAACCAAGCCGGGGCGGTTACATCAACATTTCGGGCGCTAAACCAGGGTTTAGATAAGGCGTCAACTCCCGACATCAAAAATCCGGCTAAACCAGAAATTGCTAAAGATAAAGGGAGCAAAATCGCGATCGCCAAACTTTTAATTTGTTCCCAGTCGGGGCGGCGACGCACAACCCAAAGTCCGCCAAAAAATAGCGCACAAAACAGCAAAATTGCGATCGCGAGTAACCCGTTGACGCTGCGAACAAATTGGCGTAAAATTAAACTCACGCCCCAAGTTGCCAGCAGCGTTTCTAAAGGTCGTCCGTAGAGGAAACGAATCACCCCCCGTTCTAATAGTAATCCCGTTAAAGCAGAGACTAAAAAGGCAACCGGGAGGGCAAAAAAGATATACAGCGAAAACAGTCCATCGCCGAAGTTTTGAAAGACATTTTGAACGACAAAAGTTGCGTAGGCGCCGAGCATCATTAACTCGCCGTGAGCCAAATTAATCACGCCCATCAGTCCAAATACGATCGCCAACCCCAAAGCGGAAATTAGCAGTACAGAACCGATACTGATGCCGTTAAAAATGCCAACTGCAAGATCAATCATGGGGAATAGGGAATGGGGCAGGATGGTAACGGATGGGTTGACGCTTGGGTTATCAGGGTTAACGCGCTCAGAAACGGATGGGTTGACAGTTGGGTTATTAACCTTTGGCTGTCAACACTGATAACTGTTAACTGGTGAGGCAGTGCGGACTTGGCGGTTTCCCTATCGGAGCAACGGACGTTCCTGAAGGGTCACTGGTCACTGGTCACTGGTCACTGTTTTGA
>CAZNCM010000237.1:2785-9569 GCA_964571155.1 uncultured Lyngbya sp.
CCAGGGTTGCGGTTCCAGGGGGGACTCGGTGGACCAAACAATATCAAACAGTCCATCCTGACGCACCTGACCGATGCGAACAATTTTAGAAAGGTGGTGGTTGGCGTTGACCGTTACCAGTCCTTCGGGTGCCTCAAACGCTTGACCAATAGCCGCTTGACGAACTTTTTCCAGGTCGTCTGCGGTACCAGCTTGTTCGACGGCTTGTTTCCACAGATAAACCATCATATAAGCCGCTTCCATCGGATCGTTCGTTACCCGATCTTCGCCGTATTCGGCTTTAAACGCTTTCACCCATTTTTCGTTTTCCGGGGTTTCAACGGTTTGGAAATAGTTCCAGGCGGCGTAATGTCCGACCAGAAACTCCGGACCAATTTGTCGAACTTCTTCTTCTGCGACACTCACCGACATCACCGGATATTGTTCAGGAGTCAGTCCGGCGCCCTGCATTTGTTTGAAAAATGCCACGTTGCTATCGCCGTTGAGGGTGTTAAAAATGACGCCTCCGTTGGGCAAAGCTTGGCGAATTTTGGTGATAATGGGGGTAACTTCGGTATTTCCCAACGGCAGATAATCTTCCCCGACGGTGTTTCCGCCCTCTGCTGCGAGTTGCTCTTTTATAATCGTATTCGCCGTGCGGGGAAACACGTAGTCCGAACCCACCAGGAAGAAATCTTTTCCTTTGTTATCCAGCAGCCATTTAACCGCAGGTTCGATCTGTTGGTTGGGGGCGGCTCCGGTGTAGAATATGTTTTTTGAGCATTCCTGTCCTTCGTACTGGACGGGATACCACAGCATATGGTTTTTGGACTCAAACACGTCTTTAACGGCTTTGCGACTGGCCGAAGTCCAGCATCCGAACACCACTGCCACGCCGTCTTGATCGATCAGTTTTTCGGCTTTTTCGGCGAAAGTCGGCCAGTCCGAGGCGCCGTCTTCTACAACTGCTTCTATTTGTTTACCGAGTACCCCACCGGAAGCGTTAATTTCTTTAATGGCGAGTTTTTCTGCTTCTACAACCGTAGTTTCGCTAATTGCCATTGTGCCGCTCAGAGAGTGGAGTATACCCACTTTTATGGTGTCCCCACCGCCACTACTCCCACTCGCAGGGGTTGTATTATCGCCGCTATCACTTTGGCTTTGGGGACTGCTGCACGCTTTCAGCATCATGCTGGTTCCGAAAGCTGCCGATCCGTACAGCAGAAATTTCCGCCGTCTTATACCTTTGTTCATGTTCTGTTTCTGCGCTTAAATTTGAAAAATAATGAGGGTAAAATGGTTTGGGGATATTTGGCGATCGCGACTTTGGCAATGGTTTCGATCGGAGTTAAATTTCCTACAGAAAGTTTCCCGAGTTCCATCCGATAACTCTACCAAGATGACATCATCGAACGCTTTGTGATCTGGCGGAGTCATCTA
The DNA here is from genome assembly GCA_964571155.1 of uncultured Lyngbya sp. Taxonomy (GTDB): domain Bacteria; phylum Cyanobacteriota; class Cyanobacteriia; order Cyanobacteriales; family Microcoleaceae; genus Capilliphycus. The sequence continues at coordinate 4,205 of CAZNCM010000237.1, forward strand.
GGGGTTGATCTTGTGGCGATCGCGATCAGGGTAACAGGTATCGCGACATTAGAATCCTAGCGGGGTCACAAAATTTCCCATTCGCTGATGTATCCTAGAGGATTTTCTCTCGATAAAATGTATTTTTAGATACAAAAAACTGACCGGGTTGTTAAGAAATCCTGAGCAATGAATCAAGAATATTCCGCAATAATTCAAAAGCCTCCTTCCGATCTATCACTGGAAGAAGGCTTTTAAATATTATCCTGGCATCGAGCTATTTTCCCAGGCAGCTACCCACCAAGTATCTTCGCCGTGTCAACGTTTCACATCCGAGTTCGAGATGGATCGGTGTGGTTCCATCGAGCCATAGACACCAGAAAAGCTTTAAAATACTTTTTTAGGTCTGTTGTGCTGACAAGCCGCTTTTTTTCCGTTTAGTTAGGAATTTTGCTGTTTTTCTTGCAGACTTAACTAATATAGAACCTTTCTCTAAGCTTGTCAACCCCCTTTGTGAAAATTTTTTCAAGCCGTTACTGGAGCGAACTTGGGTCACTCCGAAGCTGTCCCGTCAGAAGCACCCTCAACCGGATAGATGGGCGATGATCGCATTTTCCCGTCAGGTATTGACGATTTCTCAAGACAGACAACCTTTATTATTGATCTTGCGGTTGAATTCAACTCATTTACAAATCAAATTTCTTCACAAGTCCGCAATTGTATTGATTACAGTCAGAACCTCCCATTCCTTTGTTTTCAATCTCCTAAACAAGACACTGATTCTACAAAAATTGAACGATTCTAACAAAAGGAGTTTGATCGCTCTCCCCCTGCCACATTCTGATAAGATAGAAAGATAATTTTCCGTTCTTTTACTATCCCAGAGAGTTATATGAGCTTGAAACGTTTACCCAATATTCTCATCGCCTGTGTGTTGGCATTGTCGCTGTTTGTTTCCGGTTGTAGTACCACAATGACCTCCGCTCCTCCAGCAGCAGATCAATCCAATTCAAACGGCCAAATAGTGGCATCGGAACCGGTCTCGGGAGGGGAGTTTAATAAATTTTTCCCAAAAAGTCAGGGAGACTATAAAGTTAATTTTCGTCAGGAAAAATCAGGATTCGCTCAGGCTAAAGTTTCTCAAGGGGGTGAAGAAGTCGCCTTACTTTCGATTAATGATACAGCCAATAATCCCACGGCGGCTTCTAAATTTCAAAACAGCAATAAGAGTATTGCCGGATATCCGGCTGTGACTCAGGGTAGCAATACAACTGCTCTTTTAGTCGCTGATCGCTATCAGGTAAAAGTCACCTCTAAGACTTTGAGTGAAAGCGAACGTGAACAATGGTTAACTCAGTTTAATTTGACGGGTTTAGCCCGAGTGAAATAAACTGTTTTTTGGAGAGTCTCAGACAACTTTGTTTTTTGGGTCGCTAAAAGCTCAAAAACTAGAGCTAAAAAAAGGAGAATTATTGTGAGTAAATCAATCATTGAGTTGGTCGATGAACTGCCGACGGGTGGTATGACCGTTATGGTGTTGAGAGGTTTAGATTTTGCGGTTCCTGGCGAATGGGAAAATGTTGTTGGTTTTGCCAATACGGTCGAAAAATACACGGGAGAAACTGATCCAGCCTTAGTTCAACAAATTAGTGAACGGGCATTATGGCTGTATAATGATAAGTCTGAAGGATATCAACGGGCATTAAAATTATATCAGACGATTGATAGTGCCGGAACAGCTTTAGGAACCGCAGCTTTAGCCAATAAAATTGGTGAACAGGTCAGTTTTTTGGGGATTTTAAATAAACTAACACCCAAAGCGGATAAAGCCCAAGCGATTGATTTATCATTAAAAGTTGTGGTTGAATTAGTTGCTTTTTGTCAGATTAATGGAATTCCTGGTGATAGTATTGGGGATTTTGTTGGGGCTTTATCAGACTATGGCGGTGAAGCATTAATGCGGATGGCGGCCTTGGTCTGTTTGGATGGTTTGATTCCTTTAGGGCCGAATTTTCTACAAGCGGTCTTAGCAAAAATTGAAAGTCTCACGCCGAAAGAATTAGAAAAAAATGAAGGCTTTAAGCGGATTAATTCGATGATTCCAGGCGAGAACCCTGAAGGAAAATTGAACTTTATTCAAGAAAGTGTTCATTCCGTTACAGGTTGGATGGGAAATTTTGTCGCTCAACGCGATTTAACACCCGAAAAAGTTGTGAATAATCTGCAAAACTTTGTGGATATTAGTAACGACAAACTCGATTATGTGGCGGCGTTTCTCGATATGACCACGAATTACTACACCCATACAGGTGTACAAACCTTAACCCGTCGTTTAGTTGAACGGGCTTATGCAGAAATTTAACCCTTGAAATCGAAGTTTGACAGCCTGTCTTTTGACGCACTTTAACCCCTGACTTACAATTGCTCCTACTGAATTTTAAATGGCAGTTTTCTAGTCAGGAGTTGTATTCTTAAATGAGCATTAGGTCTTTTCTCACATTAGCTACAGTGGTGACTGTAATTGTGTTTGGAAATTCACTGAGTTGGGGTGAAGTGCCAAGAAGTTCAGCCGTTGAACTCGCCGACGAATCTCACGGAGAACATGATCACGGACAAGGGATGAATCACAATCACGAACCGATGGAAATTCCCGAGGGTCAACCCATTCCTAGCGTTGATTTGGTGGTTCATCCCGATCAGATGAAAGGATGGAACTTGGAGGTGAAAGTCTCGAATTTTCGCTTCGCACCCGAACACGCTAGCAGCAATGACCGCCCTGGAGAAGGACACGCTCACTTATACGTTAATGGAGAAAAAATTACGAGAATTTATGGAAACTGGTATTATCTCGGTACTCTTGAACCGGGACGAAATCAACTGCGAGTGAATTTGAATTCTAACGATCATAAAGAATTAGTCCATCAAGGTCAACCGATTGAGGATGTAGAAGTGATCGAGGTCGATGCTTCAGCCAATTGATAGGGTCAGAGTTCTATTTTTTTCGGAATTAGGCTAGACTTCCCCTCAGAGAACGGTATAATAAGATGGGCATTTTGCTCTACAGTTCGTAGCAGTCAGTGATGGGGTGATTGATCACTTCTGTTTTCTCTGAATCTAGAGAAAAAGCCGATACGCTGATTACTAATTCTCGTGAGTTGTTGCTGAGATTTGAGCAAGGAAATATCAATGTCAGAAGAAACTGAATCTAAAAAGCCAGCAGCGAAAAAAGAAAAGCCGCCTGCCGTTGAAGATAAACCCTTTCCTGAGTTTATCGAACAGCATTATATTCCCGCTTTGCGAGATGCGTTGACCAGTCAAGGTCTTGAGGACTTGGAGTTGAAATTTGCCAAGGAAAAGCTTCCTGCCAGTGTAGGGACTTCTGAACCCTGTTGGCAAGTGATGGGTCAATGGAAAGGGGGTAAACGTCAATTTAATGTTTACTTTCCCAATGAAGATATTAAAGCTCAAAAGGTATTCTCTTGGGCGGATAATGGTTCTAAGCCCAGTGGAATTGAGCCGTTTTTAGGAGATGAACGTCGCATCAACCTGTCTTTGCTGGTGTTTGGTGTGGTTCAACGCCTGAATGCTCAGAAGTGGTTAAATCGAAATTAGATGCAATAAAATTATTCTCTCCTCGCTGCTAGATTGCTATTGAATTCGATTGAGCGGAAGTCAGTTATTACAAGAATGCTGACTTCTTTATTTTTGAGTGCGGCGAATTGTTAAGTTTTATCAAAATCATTATAATTTACAAATAAATATCTTGATTAATTACCCAGTCTGAAATTATGGTTGAGAAAGTACAAAAGTCAGAACAAGAGTGGAAACAACAACTCACTCCCGAACAGTTCAAAGTGACCCGTAAACACGGAACTGAACGAGCTTTTACAGGTGAATATCACGATAACAAACAACCCGGAACTTACAAATGTGTCTGTTGTGGAACGGAGTTATTCACCTCCGAGGCTAAATATGATTCCGGAACAGGTTGGCCGAGTTTTTGGAAGCCTGCTAGCGAAGAAAACATTAGCTACAAAGAAGATAGTAGCCTGTTTATGAAACGCACCGAAGTCTTATGTGCGGCTTGCGATGCTCATCTGGGTCATGTCTTTAATGATGGCCCGGCTCCCACAGGTCAACGGTATTGCATGAACTCCGCCGCCCTTGACTTTGTTCCGAGTGAGTCCTAACAACCGAAGGTGGAGTGATGGGGTGATGGGGTGATCTTCCCTGTAGCAAGATTGCCTTTTGTCGCATTATTTTTTCAATTTCATTCAATTGAGCATTGGGACAACCCAACCTGACGGGTTGCCCCTAATTGTCATCAATGAATCAAGTTTTGAGGAGACTCGCTCCCCTTCACGCTAGGGCTTTGTTTTAATTGTGACCGGGCCGTTAACCATCGTTTGGCAAGCGAGTCGATAACTGTCTGGTTTTTTCTTGAGAATACGCTTTTCGGTATCAGTACGGGGGGAGAGATTTTCCATTCCTTCCACTACTTCTACAATACAAGTCCCACATTGACCATAACCCCCACAATTCATCATTTTACCCATGAAAGTATAGAGGTCAATTTGCTTTTCTAGAGCTTTAATCCTCAAGTTAGCTCCGTCGGCTGCAATAACTTCCTGATTTTCGTTGACAAATTTAATGTTAGCCATTCGAGATTCCTGAATTCAATTTCTTTAAACTTATAAAAAAATGTTAACAAAGTGAGGGCATTCGTGATTATGTGATAAGCGTACATAACCGAACACGCCTACATTGTAAGTTAGAGACAAGAAGCTTTATTAGGGCAATGCTTGCAGGTTGTTATCAGGAAGATTACTCACCGCCCGTTGCAAACGAGACAAAGACCGATTGTAACCAATCACCGCTTGTAGCAACTGGTTTTGAGCGCGAGTTAAATCCGTTTCTTGGTTAATAACATCAAGCTGAGTTCCCACACCCGCCTGAAACCGTAACCGAGCCAAACGTAACGCTTCTGTCGCTTCTTCAACCCCTAAATTCGCCACACCAATATTTTCAAACGTCGCCTGCAAGTCATAAAACGCACTTTCGACTTCTAAGCGAATATCATTGATTAATTCAGAATACCGTTCCTCAGCGATCGCAATATTAATCTCCTGCTGACGAGCATTTGCTTTCGCCAATCCGCCATCAAAGAAATTCCAGCGCATTTGTAACTGAATATCGTAACCATCCGCCCAACCTTGGTTCGCAAACGGATCGCTATTATCGGATAATATCCCTAAGACATTATAATTGGCGACGGTCGTTAAATTCGGGCGTTGAGCAGCACGGGCAGCAATGCGTCTTTGTTCAGCGAGGTTGCGGTTCACCAATTCCTGTTCTAGCTCCGCTCGGTTGTCATAAGCTAAGACAA
>CAZNCM010000238.1:0-7036 GCA_964571155.1 uncultured Lyngbya sp.
TTATCCCAAACCCCTCCCCCTTAACATTCCGCTCAAAAATCCCCTTAAATACAAAGTAAGAGCGGTTGTCCGCTCTCAGATTGTTGATGATGATAACTGATTTATGGAAAATTTTAGTAATTTTTGCCAATTCCTAATTCTTGACCCGTTGCTTTGACTTGTTTCCAAAAACGTTTGATCCTTTGATAAGATTCTTGAGTCGATAACTTTCCTCCTGTGTGTAAACCTGCGATGATTTGCACCTGTTGAGCAAATTCTTGGAGTTGACTATCAAAAGCTATATTTTCCGGTGTGGGTTCACCTCTATATTTGTAGCGAGGATGTGAGAAATTGTGTTTTTGTTCCATCAAAATACCTCCACAAGCTAATTCTAGAATAAAGTCTCAAACTAAAAAGTGGCTTAATTTGTCAGCAGTTAAAGCATTGCCAACGCCAAACAAAATGTTTAAAAACAGGATTAAACTTCCTGATTTTATATTGTATATACATTTTTATTTATTGTCAACGGCTGTTCCTCAAAATCTCAATGCGTTTAGTGTATGAAATATATAAGATGTATAAAATAGAGACTTTAGATGAAAGACTCCAAATTGATAAACTGTCTCTATTTCTAGTCAATTTTTATGGGTGTAGTATTATTTTTGCAATTTTGTATTTTATTCAAGTCAATCGCGGATAAGCTGATAAAAAATTAGTCATCTATCTAAAGTAATAATTGTATAGATCAGGTATGATTTCTAGATTATCCATTTGAAACTCTTGGGGAGCAATCATCTCTTTTTTCTTCAAATATTCCGCAATCAAATCTCTAATTTCTTGAGTAGATTTATCAAGAATTTTACCTTCAGTGAACATTATATAGTCTCCGCCACCGAGCGCACGATAGTTATTAATTGCGACACGCAGAACTTGCTCTGGTGCAATCGTTTGACCTTTGAGAAGGAGTCGAGTCACTCGTTGACCTACAGATTTAGTAATATCAAGAGTATAGTCTATTCCTTGATAAATATCCCAATTGTAACCGGGTATATTTTCAGCAATTAATTCTTCGGGATTATCCGGTAAATCATCAGAATTTACCTGTTTAAAATAAGCCGCATTTTTTTCTAACGCTCGGCGTAATATATCCCCAGTAATTTCGAGAATAAACAAACGGTTATCATAAACATAAATACTATAAGCATCCCGCAGCGTAATTTCTCCAACTGGAATTTTACCCTGATTGGTAAAGATAGAAGTTAAAGAAATATCAACCGGATACCCCATAGAACGAGCCGCTTCTATTTGTACTGTATTAATCAAATGGGCTAAAGCACTTCCCTGAAAACGAGCCGCCATCCCACCCACAAACTCAGATTTTGCTTGACCAATGGGTTGATTGAGATAACTTAAAATTTGCTGATGATTGGGCTGCAAAAGCTGAACAAAACGAGGTAAAGGCTCAATATTTTTAACCGATAAATTGTTCGCCTCTTTATCAATCACCTGCCAACCTTGACCCTGATGAACTAACTGAATTGTATACTTACTCAGAGCCTTTGCCCAATAAGACGGTTCAGCAATTAACACAGTATTAATCACCGCTTTTGGTACATTAAGATGAGAATGTCCGGCGAGAATAATATCAATTCCCGGAACTTTTTCAGCCAATTCTATCGTAATATTTTCATTCACCGTTGCGCCCGTATTTTTCCAAGTGTCAACGGGAGTTAACCAAGCTGCTGGATTTGAACGATAATCATGAGGAGTTTTCGTCCATCCCGTATGTTGAGCAACAATCACAATATCAGCACCTTGTTGTCGCATTTTCGGTACATATTCCTGAGCTGTTATCATTGGGTCAACAAACGAAAGTTCGCCAAAATTTTCGGGAGGAAGCCAGTTTTGAACTGCGGTAGTTGTCAACCCCAAAATCCCAATTTTTACGCCGTCAACTTCTTTAAAAATATAAGGTTTAAAAGCCGGAATTCCATCAGCCCGAAGAAGATTTGCACAGACAACAGGCGCGTCTAATTGATTAACCCAACGAGATAACACCTCCATTCCAAAATCAAAGTCGTGATTTCCGAGAGATACCGCATCAAAACCGAGAAGATTAAACGCCGTTGCAATCGGGTGAGGAGATTGAGTATCAATTTTATTATAATAATGAGCCAGCGGTGAACCTTGAATCGTATCCCCATCATCAATTAAAACTAAATTGGGATGTTCTGCCCGTTCTTGTTCAATCAAAGTGGCAACTTTAGCGAGTCCCAACTCAGCCGATTGATTCGTATAGTAATCCCAAGGCATGAGATAACCGTGAATGTCACTGGTTTGTAAAATTGTAATCGTTTTCGTCTCAGAAGAACTGTTCAAGATGGCTCCAAATAAAACCACAGCAACAAAAAAGCATAACCCGAGAAAAAACAGGAAGAACTGACGCATTCCTACTCCACGAGATTAACGTTTACACTCGTCGAAGTCTTAATGATAGACAACAATGGGGGTAAATTCTAGTGTTATTCAGAGAGTTTACGTCTGCGGTTTCAAGGAATCCTGACAAGGAACAGACTTTAGCCCTGAACCATGAGGTGTAACATCAGCAGGAACAGCCACCAGTTCAACGCGACCATTGGGATGAACAATCCAACCTTGTGCTTCAATAATAGGAGTTTGCTGAGTAGTTTGGGGAGGATTTTCTAAGGAGTATTCGGGAGTGTCAGAAGAAGATTTGGGGTTTAAATCCGGGCGAATTACCGCATCTATCCAATCTACAATCACCGCATCACTACTGAGAGAATCACTCGGACTCGGAGGTAAACCGCCTCGCCCTGTAATAATAAATTCACTGTCAGCAAAACTGGCACAACCCGCAACCACCAAAGTGCTAGGATCTACAATTGTTGTTGGTAAATCTGCTAAAGCCGAATTTGCATCTGTTTCCGGGCGATTAATGTCAACTGCTCCACTAAATTCTGCCCCTAACTCGCTGGTTGCGGTAATATCACTTTTGGGGGTTGTCTGTTGACGAAATTCAGTCCCAAATACACCTTGAGCATTGATGCTAACTCGTCCACCCATTCCCTGTTGAGCATTCGCGGTAATATCACTATTCTCAATAGCCACCACCGTCTGAGTCTCAATGGTAATATTTCCGCCGTTAGCCGTTCCCGAATTGGTTGTAATTCGACTTCCTCGGCGCAATTCTAACGCTTCAGTTTTTAATGTGACGTTTCCCTGACCTCCCGAAGCCGTCGCCCCACTAATCGCCCCTTCATTGTCTAAGGTAATCGCCTGGGCGGTAATATTTAAGTTTCCGGCTGAACCTTGACGAGTCCCGCGCACACCCACTTCCGCCCCGTCGCGTATGGTTAAGCGATTAGTGGTCATGTCTAAATTGCCTGCATTCCCCTCCCCACTGGTATTCGATTCAATCGCACTGGGAATAATTCCATCACCCACGACCCCAAAAGAAACTGATTCTACTGTAGGGTCAGCATTCGTTGTTACCCCAATCACATCAATAGATTCAGCAGCGTTAATCATTAACTTTCCGGCTGCTCCCTCGCCCCCTGTGGCCGCAGAAATTTGAGCGCCATCCCGCACCACCAACCGACGGGTATTAACGGTTAAATTGCCAGCCGATGCGGTTCCTTGCTGTCCTTGTACGGTTAACAGCGACGAAGAGGTTAATAAACCTGTAATAAACCGACCATCGGGAGAAATGCCAATTAATTCAATATCTGTTGCATTTACGGTTAGATTTCCCCCTTCTCCAGCGCCGGATGCTGAACTCGAAACCTGGGCGCCGTCTGCAACTCTCAGTTGTCGGGTATTGATGGTTAAATCTCCGGCGTTGCCTAACCCCAGTGTGGCGGTAAAAACGCCTGCGGGGACTAAAGCACCTGCGGGGGTGCCACTGAATTCGACAAAATCGGCGTTTATTGTGGCGTTTCCCCCTTGACCTGTTTCTGTGGAACTATTGGGGGTGGTACTGAGTGAAGTTCCGGTAATCACTCGCAGTTGGTTGGCGTTTATGTTTAAATCACCTGCATTCCCGGCACCGACGGTTCCTGTAACCAGTAGAGAACCATTACTGAGTTCAGCCGACTGAACGTTGAGGGTAATATTTCCACCCTGTCCGTCACCTAAAGCGGTGGTTAGAATTCCGGCACCATTTTGAACAATCAGTTGATTGGCATTGATAGTCACATCTCCCGCATCCCCTGCGCCTCCGCTAAGGCTGTATAAACCATCTGACGGTTTTAACGGGTCAAATGACACGGACTCGGCTTGTTCGGGGTCGCCCAAGGCTAAGAGTTGAGAAACGAGTTGAAAAGGAACGGTTCCAGTTATTGTTACTTTGTCTGCGTTAATACTAATTCCGCCTGCTGCACCTGTACCTACAAATGTGGAAGCCGATAAGAAGGCTTGATTTTGAATATTGACTTGGGAAGCTTGAATATTAATTCCTTTCCCATCAAAATCTCCTAATGTATTTGCAGCAAGTCCTGAACCTCCAGTTAGGGTAATATTTCCACTTTGTAGATTTATAGAACCGCCACTTAAACCACTGGTTTGAACTTGGCTATTTTCTGATAATAAAATGCGTCCAGAAGACGGGGAGGCGAAAGAGGTGCCGCTTCCCAATTCCCAAATTCCGTTGCGAACTGTTCCGAGTTCGACTTGACCTCCAAAAGCGGTGATATTTCCGCCTTCTAAGTTAATATTTCCACCGACTAATGTAATATTTTGTCCGGGTTGAACTTGTAAACCTGTGGGGGCGGGATTTCCATCTAAACCAATTCCGACAGCTTGGGAACGGTTGGTAATTGCACTCGGACTTGACCCAAATTGTAAACCAATGGGAACATTTACACTCAATAAAGGCGGATTTTGGGGATGAATTGCGCTGAAAACTTGCCCATCGTTAAAGATTAAACTATTGGCGGTACTGCTAACAAATGAACCCCCGATATTGAGTTGGGCATTCGGCCCAAAAAGAATCCCACTCGGATTCAGTAAAAATAAATTGGCGGTGCCGTTGGCTTGGATTAAACCATCAATTAAAGAGAAATTTCCGCCCGTAACTCGACTGATAATGTTTTGAATATTAACGGTATTGTTGAAAAAAACAGCATTTCCCGTTTGGATAGAAAACTCTTGAAAACTATGAAATAAATTTTCTCCGGCTTGAGTTCCGCCTTCGACTCTAAAAATATTACCTTCGGGAGTAACAATGGTATTATTAGGTAAGGTTTGGTCGGGGATAACTTGCGCTGTTGCTACGGATGAAAATAAGTGGCAAAAAACTGGTAAAATTATTAGAGTTTTTAATCCTAAGTTTTTCATCGGTTAAATTCTTCCCCTAAACCTTTACTCATTTAAGATTACTCTGCACCTATAATTCATCGGGATTAACTCCCATTTCTCGCAATTTTTCAGCTAGTCGGTCTGCTCGTTGTCGTTCGTTATCGGCGCGTTGTCGTTCAACTTCGGCTCGTTCTTCCCCAGTTAATAACAAATTCCCTTCGCTATCCCACCACCGCAGCCAAGGCAATTCCATATTAGCATAACGTCCCTGCCAAATTCCTAACTCTACGCCCATCTCGGGAATTGAATAATGTCCCCGTTCGTTGGCTTCTAAAAGTTGATAATGATTTGCCACTAAATAATAGACTTCAACAGAGGCTTTTTTGACTTCGTAAATGCCATAAAAAGGAACTCTGATAGCCTGTTCATAGACCCAAAATTTTCCCGCTTTTCCATCCCCGTTAACTAAAGATGCGGGTGGGGTTTTATCCCGTTCTTCCGAACCGTTCCCAGAGACAAATTCTAATACAATTAAAGGGGCAACATATTCTTGCCACAATACATAAGAACGTCGCACTTCTCCATTGACTAACGGCTTAACATTGGGAACATAAAACCAGTCGGGTGCTTCGGCGCCTCGCTCTGGCGGTTCTGTTAGTCGCCAATAAATTCCACAGTCTTGACCAATGGCATATCTTCCGTCAGGATGAAGTTGATCGAGAGTAGATCGGATAGAATCGGTTAATAGAATACTCTGGGGATGTTCTTGGAAATTTTTCACAAATGTACCATCAGACTCCGGTAATTGGGTATGATCCGGAAGTGAAGTAATACCGAGTTCATTCGGATGAATAATTGCCATTGGTACAATTTCTCCGATTGTTGCTGTTTAATGCACTATAGCATTTTTGCGATCGCCTGACATTTGTATTTTTGATTTCCTCATCAAACTAAAAGTATTCTATCGCCTGTTTGACTTATTCGTTCATATTTTTGAGCGTCGCCACAGCAGAGGGTGAAATTTGATTGAGATAGCGGAAAATCCAATATTTAAAAATCGTGTCTAAAATCACGGGAAAGGTGGCAATAAACAGAAAAATAAAGTTATGGTTCGCCGCAATTCCAAAGTGATTCGCCGCTCCTTCTAATAGCACTTCCCAACCGTGCGGCGAGTGAAATCCGACGAAAATATCGGTGAATAAAATCAGGATAAATGCTTTCGCACTATCACTTAAATCATAGATAACATTTCCGAGAAAAGCTTTAAAAGCGTTTAACCCCCGTTGGTTAAAAATAACAACCAAAGCAAAAGTTGCGAGTCCCATTAAATCCGCAAAAATATTACTAATGGCTTCGCTGCTTTTATTGCGAAATTCTTCGGCGACTTCCTCGGCTTTTTGATGAATTTTTTCTTCGGAGACTGTTGGGGAGATTTCGGGAGAGTTATAAAGTAAATGTTCAAATTTTAAGCTTTCTTCAAATTCTTCGAGTTCGTGAATGGCTTCGGCTTTCATTTCGGGGTTAATAAAAATATCCACAGTATGACTGTTGCGATACTGTTGAACCAAGGGATAAAAGATAAAATGTTTAGAAGTAAGCTGCATTAATAAGGGAAGACAGATTAATAAGATTAAAAAATTGATCGCCGTTTTGGTCTGTTTTTTATTGGCTCTGAAGTTGTTCATTAATTCTTCTTCAGAATCTTCATCTGAATCTTCATCTACTGAATCATCAGAATCAT
>CAZNCM010000238.1:7046-9557 GCA_964571155.1 uncultured Lyngbya sp.
TCATTCAGACCCATTTTTATTTTTTCAACGGTTCGTCCAATAGAACGAGGTAGAACTCCTGCGGGTTTACTAATATTTTGTTTGTTTTCTACAGTATAAAAATCGGTGGGAGAAAGTTTATTTTTTGAAGACATTTTTTGATTATTTTTGGGTTTAATAGGTTTAAAGGTTGCATCAATAGTCAGTTCGTCTTTTTGAAAAAAGTCAGCTTTTTTATATCGCTCTAAAATATCATCAATAAATCTAAGTTTTTCTAATATTTCGAGATTGGATGATTTCCCCAGAGAACGACTCCATTTAAACTCCGCAACTCTCAAATGAATCACCCGCAAATTCTTCTTGACATCATCAACAAAATAATTTAATACATTTTGAGTATAAATTGAAGTTTTCGCGGAAACCTGTTGTCCTCCAAAATGATCTTCTTCTATTGTTTTAATTCTCAGTGCAGCTTGATAAGCTTGTTCTAACGCTCTTTCTGCGGTTTGGAAAAACCAAGACTTACCGCTTTCTAAGGATTGTTGAAATCGATTGCTTAATTGATGAGAATTTGATTTAATAATTGCACTGTTCATGGATTTGTAAATACACAATGATGTAAAAAATAGGAGCCGTATTCAGAAGCTTAAATAACAGTCTTTAACGGCTCCCAATCACCTAAACTGGGTTCATTATTGCCAGAGGATCAGGAACAGGAAAAGATTCTTGTATCAACGGAACAAATTGAGCTTTACTGGCGTCATAGGCGGTAATTTGTCCGCTTTCTATTTCATAAACCCAAGCGTGAAGATGAAGTTTACCTGCGTGTAGTCGAGTCCGAATAGCGGGGTAAGTTTCCAAGTTCTCTACTTGCGTCAGAACGTTTGTTTGAATGGCAATTTTGAGCAATTCTTCTTCAGAAAATCCGTGATAATTATCTCGAATAATCAGGCGAGTTGCTTCTGCAAAATGTTTCAGCCAGTCATACACTAAGGGCATTTCATCAGATAAACTTTTAAGTTTTAGCAGACCTTTCATGCTACCACAGTGAGAATGTCCACAGACAATAATCTCCTTAATATCTAAGGCTTGAATAGCATACTCAATTCCTGCTCCTTCGCTATTAAGTGAACCGTAGGGAGGGATAATATTCCCCAAATTGCGAATAATAAACAGTTCTCCGGGTAGGGTTTGGGTGAGAAGATTTGGATCGATACGGGAGTCAGAACAAGTGATAAATAAAATCTCGGGTGTCTGACCGTGAGAAAGCCGCTCAAACAGGTCTTGATGTGCTTTGAAGTAGTTTTCTTGAAAGTCATTTAAACCTGCAATAATTCGGTTGATTGGCATGGGTTCAATCTCAATCTAAAAGAGGACAAGGAGAACGTTTTATGCAACTGAAAAATCAGTTAATGTAAGACCCAGTTTGCATCCGTAACTAGACAAACTCCACCGACCCTTTTGAGTATAGGAGTGATATCCTCTATCACTTGATTGAGTTGCTTTTCATTGGTGCAAACGGTCATAATATAACTGTTACTTAAAACCGTTCCTAGATCATCATTTGCCACACCCCGGTCGCCTTTTCCGGATGTATTATTCATTACAGTGTATCCGGAAACATTAGCCTTGGTTAACACCTCTAGAATTTCCTGAATTTCCAAGGAACTAATGATAATTTCAACCTTTTTTACTGCTTGCATGGTTTAAATTCCGAGATGTTTAATAATTTCCAAGTAGAGAGGAATTCCGACAATAATATTGAAGGGAAAAGTCAGTGCTAAAGCCATAGAAACATAGAGGCTAGGATTGGCTTCGGGTACGGTCATTCGCATCGCCGCAGGTACGGCAATATAGGATGCACTGGCACACAGAATGGAGAATAACAACGTGTTTCCTTCGCCAAAACCTAAGACTTTACCAATTACAATCCCAATTAAGGCATTAGCAACCGGAATAAACACGGAAAAACCAATTAGAAAAGAGCCTGTTTTTCTTAATTCTTTGATGCGTCTGGCTGCAACTAATCCCATATCGAGGAGGAAGAAGGTTAAAGCACCGTAGAAAATTTCTTGGGTAAAAGGCTGCAATTTTTCCCAACCTTTTTCGCCCGTTAACGCACCAATTACCACACTGCCAATTAACAGAAAAACCGAACCATTTAGAAAGGATTCATGCAATATTTTTCCCCAAGAAAACCCGCCTTCGTCAGACTCTTGTTGAGCAAAAAACCGCACTAAAATAATCCCTACAATAATTGCAGGTGACTCCATTAATGCTAACGCCGCTACCATGTGTCCGCCGTAGGGAATGCTCAGTTTTTCGAGGAAAGAACTCGCAGTAATAAACGTGACTGCACTGATGGAACCGTATGTTGCGGCGATGGCGGCAGAGTTGTAAGCATCCAGTTTTAGTCTTAAAATAAAGAAGGTGTAAACCGGTACAATACAAGCCATTACAATCGCTGCAATTAGGGTAATAGCAATCTGAGCATTAATTCCGCTTTCTTCTAATTCGTATCCGCCTTTAAAT
>CAZNCM010000239.1:0-1982 GCA_964571155.1 uncultured Lyngbya sp.
AACCCCTGTATCACCGCTGGGGAACTATCACCCAATTTGCCTAACGCCCCTGCTACAGCCCTACGCACTTCTTCATTTTCATCTTGAAGACGAGCAAATAACTCTTCGATCACGGCTGGGGAACTGTCGCCCAATTTGCCCAACGCTTCTGCCGCAACCCAACGCACATTCCAATTTTCATCTTGAAGACAGGCTAATAACTCCTGTATCACCGCTGGGTAACTATTGCCCAATTCGCCTAATGGCCAAGCTGCAACCTGACGTATACTCCAATTTTCATGTTGAAGACGAGCCAATAACCCCTGTATCATAGCTTGGGAAGTATCGCCCAATTTGCCCAACGCCCAAGCCGCAGCCCAACGCACTTCTTTATTTTCATCTGTTAAAACAATGAGAAGATCGCGAGCGGCAAATTTAGCAACTGAGCCACTTTCTCCAATTTTTCTAAGATCGTCCAGCCGATCTCTTACTGTAGCTTCTGGAGCAAATAAGTTGCGGATAAGGCGTTTAATTCGTCGTCGCTCTCGTTGTTGTTCTAAAGCGTCTAAGTCCAGTCCTGCCAGTTTACCCATTTCGTCTGCTACAAAATTGGGGACTCTCATTTCAGAACCTTTAGCCAAACAGCAATCTCGGACAGCTAACAAAAAGCCTTTGATTTCCTCTTTCTGATCTGATTTTTTCTGGGCTGTCGCTAAGAATTCATTCCATTTTTCCGGGTCATCTTTTAAGTTGTTTTGTACCAAATATAGGGCAGCCAGATACTCGGCTACGGGGTCTAAAGCGAAACGGATTATACATCTGTCTTTTCTATCTTTTTCGTATCCCACTAATTTGATCAGACGAAGATATTTATCAAAATATTCAAGGCATGATTCCGCATTGTTACCCAAAGCTGTTACTACGTCCTCGCGGTTGGCTTGGGATGGCTTGTAGCTTTTTTCTAAACATTTCCAAGCAATGATTTTAGCATCCTCTTTGACCATCGAAAAATCATTCCTGATTGGTGCTTCAACTTGATCATTAAGCTTTTGAAGGTAGTCCAGTATCAAGTCGGGAATATTGTCTAGCTTAGATACAGAATAATTGTCGTTTGCTTCTGTACGCTCGTTTTCATTAATCATCCGCTCGGCATAAAGCTTTGCCAGCAAAACGGTAATGGTTTTCCGTTCACCTACAATGCGGGTAAGTTGGGAGCATTCTTGTAAAAAATCCTCCTGATCTTCCTCAAACAAATTCCACTTTTCGCGCTTCTTTAAATACTGCTCAATAAAGTAAGCTAATTTTCCCCCATCAAAGCGGCAAGTCTCTATTTTGATGTCAATTCCTTTAAAATTTTTATCATCGTTTCTGGAAGTGACAATTAAAGCGTTCGCCGGAAAATCTGTATCGATAAATTTGATTTGTTCGCAAGTTTGTTGACTCATCTCTGAGTAACGGTCTACAATTAATAAAATTCGGCGCTGTCGGAGAAGTTGTTCAACCAATAGTTCATCGGTAAACTTTTGTTCTCTATCGGTTAATTCTTGAAGAAGGTTTACAACAGCTTTCGTGAGAGGCGTAGTATTTTCTTCAGCATTCGATTCCAGGTCTTTTTCTATTAAAATGGGTAACATAGAATGTCCGGCAAGCTCGGAATTTTTTTCCATTGCCCATTTAGCAATTTCACAGGCTATGGTCGTTTTTCCCGAGCCGCCCTCGCCCTTGATTAGCACTCGTATTCGCTTATCGTTCTTAAAAGTTTCGCTTAAATTTTCGGGGGTAATTTCATCAAGTTCTTGATCATTTAATATCACCGGAACCGTGACGTAATCCTTTCGCTCCTCAACCGTTTCTTCCTTTAAAAAATTATTCTGAAAAGTTTCCAGATGCTTCTCAACCCAAGCATCCAATACCCGAGGATGATATTTTAGAAAGCGTAAAAGACCAACGGGTATTTTGATCGGCGGGTTTATGGGGGTTTGAGGTATGCTTAATTCCGCCGG
>CAZNCM010000239.1:1992-9522 GCA_964571155.1 uncultured Lyngbya sp.
GGGAGCCACAGCAGCCACCGGGGACGAAACCGGAGAGTTCCCAAGTACAAAATAGCCAACATCGGGATTGAAAGCAACCACCATTGTTGCTTCTTCTCCTGATTATTTTCTGATTTGACTTCTGTTTTATCTTCGGTGAGTTGATTTGTTTTTTCTGACTCAGCAGAAGTGTTGGGTTGAGGTGTAGGTTGATCGATAACTTGAGCATATTCCCAACTATTATTCGGTTTGGGGTTGGCGTGTGTCGGGGAAAAGCTTGTTATCGCAATGGGAAAAGAAAGACCCAATAGGGCGAGTTTCAGCAAACTTAATGCGCTCTGCTTGGACTGTTTAGCCACAGATTAAAATGCCCCTAAATGATAATTCGTCCTAAAGCCAATATATACAGTCAACCCCAACGATCGCCAATTAGCTGACAACTGCCTTTTTTTTGATAAGATACCTTTGATATCAAGTTATTGTTCAAACTTTAGTCTAAACTTTAATATTGAAGCGAAACCCGCCTCTACAAGATTGTTAATTGCGATGATTCGACCCATTACCCCCGATGACACAGCAGCACTCATCGCCCTAGCTAAAGACACAATTAGCTTTGAACCAAACGAAGTTGAGGAACTGGGGAAAATGTTCGCCGACTACTTCAATAGTAATAGCGATGACATCTGCATCACCGACGATGATAATGGGCTGGTGGGAGTAGCGTACTGCACCCCCGAACGCATGACCAACGGGACTTGGAACCTGCTGTTGATCGCCATCCATCCCAACTATCAGGGACAAGGACGGGGTTCGGCTTTGCTGCGCTACGTTGAGCAAAC
The DNA here is from genome assembly GCA_964571155.1 of uncultured Lyngbya sp. Taxonomy (GTDB): domain Bacteria; phylum Cyanobacteriota; class Cyanobacteriia; order Cyanobacteriales; family Microcoleaceae; genus Capilliphycus. Next base: position 2,811 of record CAZNCM010000239.1, read on the forward strand.
GTTGACGGGGCGGGGTGAGCGCCTGTTACTTGTGGAAACTTCAGGGCTACCCAGTTTTGAGCGCACACGGGCATTTTACCGCAAATGTGGTTACGATGAGGAAGCGCGAATTCGTGACTTCTACGATGTTGGCAATGACAAAATTGTTTACCGTAAGTTACTTTGAACGGTTTGACGGGCTGATTTATCTAAAGTCCAATTAATCAACTCGGCCCTACACAAATATGAGACAATATAGAACGGTACATCGGAATAGAGAATTGAAAAACTGTGAGTTCAACCGTCGTCACGACTGAAAATTCAAAATCAACAGCTAGCCTAGCCCGTCGTGCTGTTTTTCCCTTCACCGCTATTGTCGGTCAGGAAGAAATGAAACTGGCGTTGCTGCTGAATGTGATTGACCCCAAAATCGGTGGTGTGATGATTATGGGCGATCGCGGAACGGGCAAATCCACGACTATTCGGGCTTTAGCGGACTTATTACCCGAAATTGATGTCATTGCAGATGACCCCTTCAACAGTCATCCAGATGACCCAGAATTGATGAGTGATCAGGTTCGGGAGCGAGTCTTTAACGAACAATCAGTTCCCGTCGCGCGTAAAAAAGTACCAATGGTTGATTTACCGTTGGGGGCGACTGAAGATCGCGTTTGTGGCACCATTGACATTGAAAAAGCCTTAGCTGAAGGGGTAAAAGCTTTTGAACCGGGTTTGTTGGCGAAAGCCAATCGCGGTATCCTCTACGTCGATGAGGTCAACCTCTTAGACGATCACCTCGTTGATGTATTATTAGATTCGGCCGCCAGTGGTTGGAATACCGTTGAACGAGAAGGAATCTCTATCCGACATCCGGCGAGGTTTGTATTAGTCGGTTCAGGAAACCCCGAAGAAGGAGAATTACGCCCCCAACTGTTAGATCGTTTTGGAATGCACGCCGAAATTCGCACGGTTAAAGAACCGAATTTGCGCGTTCAAATCGTTGAACAACGGACTGCTTTTGACGGCGCTCCGAACGAATTTCTCGCTCAATATGTCAGCGATCAAGAAAAGCTACAACAGACGATTATTGAGGCTCAACAAAGACTTTCTTCTGTCGAAATTAGCTATGATTTTCGCGTGAATATTTCTCAAGTTTGTTCCGCGTTATCGCCCTGTGTTTGCGTCACCGACTGCGGAAAGATCCCTTAGAATCAATTGATTCAGGATACAAAGTGCAGAAAGTTTTCCGTCAAGTATTTGGTTTACCCGAACCCGAGGATGGTAATTAATTGAAAAGGTTTAAGGGTTAGAAATTGGAACTTTAACCTAGAACAAATCCTCACCTATGCAAAGACGTATTATTGGATTTGATCCTGGACTCGCAACTTTGGGCTTTGGTGTGATTCATTGTCACAATAAAAGGGAACGGGGTGGCAATTATCCCGTTTCTTTAATTGATTTTGGAGTGATTAAAACACCTGCTCATCAAGACATGGGAAAGCGTCTTTGTACGATTTATGAGGATTTACACACCTTAATTGAACAGTTTAAACCCGATTTGGCGGTTGCTGAAAAATTGTTTTTTTATCGGATGGGAAATGTGATTTCTGTCGCGCAGGCTAGAGGGATTTTAATGTTAGTTTTAGCCCAGGAAAAAATTCCCTTATTTGAGTTTAGTCCCCCCCAGGTGAAACAAGCGTTAACCGGATATGGTAATGCCGATAAAGTTGAGGTACAAAATGCCGTCGCCCGTGAGTTAGACTTAGAGAAAATTCCCAAACCTGATGATGCAGCCGATGCTTTGGCGGTTGCTTTAACGGCTTGGTTTGATGATGAAATCGTTCCCAAAGAATAAAATAGAAAAAAATATCAATTTAGGATAGATGGTTATTTTAACTTCTCAAGAAATCGCTCAATTTCGTTCGCAACTTTCTGAATATTCCCAAGCATTAGAAGCGTTGGATACCATAGAAGACTGTGAAGGTGATATCGAAGATGCGGCTATTTCCATTGCAATTCAAGTTGGACAAATGCCTACAACTTCTGATAATTGGTTAGCGGGTGTGGCAAAACGGTATCGGGTGACAATTTGCGATCAAGAATATCGTGATGAACTGTTGCAAGGTAATATTAGTAAAATGGTCGGACATTTAATTGAACAAAATACTTGTCCCCAACTGTTAGTCACTCCTGTGGTTATTTATGCGGTTAAAACAGGGATTAATCAATTCTGTGAACCCTTAGAATACAAGCTATCCTCTTAAAGGATGAACCCATGATCAAATTATCTCCAAATTAGCCTCAACCTCTTGACATAAACTCAGTTGATCACCTAAAATACCCATCAAAGTTAATGCTGAAAGACAAAGCGTTAACCCTTTTTTAATGTCCAAATTAAGAGACTTTTGAAAGAAAATGGGTGTTCAAAATATTTTACAGAGGGGTGTAATGTGCTAATCCGATTAAAGTTTAATTTGAAATTAGGGCATCAGGGTTTAATTTACTGCGGTTTATTGCTTTACCTTTCCGCCTGCACAACCTCATCAACCCTTTCTTCTCAACAAACAGAAACCCTAACAAAAACGCCTAATAAAATTGTTGAAGTTCCCCCAACTTTTGAAGCTAAACTGGTTAACGATAAAGGTAAATATTATTGTTCAGATGGTCAAACTGCCTTCGGGCCAATGACTCAAAAAATGATCAAAAAATGTGTAGACTGGGGAGGTGGAAGTGCTTGTAATAATACTTACTGGTCGGAAACACTCTTTCTCAAAGCCTACGGAAATGGACAATGCCCAGATGGTTCTCGCCTCAACTCAATTACAGGTTACTGTGTAGAAGGTCAAAATGCAATCGGCCCTTTTCCTCAACAATTAGTCACCGCTTGTAGCAACGCAGATGGGGGAAACTCTTGTAAATCTCATCGTTGGAATACTCGTTTATTATATAATCTTTTAAGAAACGAAGAATTAATTAAAGCACCGGAAACGCCGCCCCAATTTGTTTTGTTAGCCTTTGATGGTTCGAGTTCTTTAGAGGCTTGGAATAAATCACGAAACTTTGCCAAAACCTTAGAACAAAAAGGTATTAATTTACGTTTTACTTATTTTATCAGCGCAGTTTATTTTGTCAGCAATGAGAACCGTAAACTCTACGACGCACCAGCCGGAAAAGGTCGCGGACGTTCAGCCATTGGTTGGGGCGGTTCAGCCGATGACATTCAAAAACGACTTGAACAAGTTAATTTAGCCTATCAAGAAGGACATGAAATTGCTTCTCATGCTGTCGGTCATTTTAACGGTAATAACTGGAGTGAAGCGGACTGGAAAAAAGAGTTTGAATACTTTGATGAATTTATTTTTGACGCTTATAAAATCAATGGTTTAACAGGTCAGCTTGCCTTTGACCGGAGTGCAATTGAAGGGTTTCGCGCCCCTGAACTCGGAATCAGTTCTGGTTTGTTTAAAACCTTAGAAAAACAAGGATTTCGCTATGATACCAGTCGCAGCAATCAACCCAACTATTGGCCACAAAAACAAAATGGAGTTTGGAATTTTCCGTTAGCCAGTATTACAACCGCTTTAACCAAAAAGAATGTGTTGTCAATGGACTACAACTTTTATTATCTTCACTCCAAAGCCAAATCTAACTCAAGCCAAGCCAAACGTTATGAGGAGGATACCTTCAAAACCTATATGAACTATTTTGAGAATAACTATCAAGGAAATCGCGCCCCGCTACACATCGGACATCACTTTTCGGCTTGGAATAATGGTGCTTATTGGAATGCTTTATTTCGGTTTGCAGAAGCGGTTTGTGGTCAACCTGATGTGCAATGTGTGACTTATCGTGAACTGGCTGACTTTATGGATATGTTAACACCGACTCAAATTGCAGCTTATCAAAAAGGTAATTTTCCGAAAGTTATCGCGGATAAGACTCCTCAAACAAACCCCGCTAAAGTAGAAGAAATTCAACCCGAATTGTGTCAAGTTTCAGAGCAAATTGGAAATCAAACCGAACAACAGACATTGACACCAATCTCCCGTCTTAATAATGAGGTTTTAGATTAAGCTGTTGGCGAAAATCCTGATTATATTCAGCTTCCCAATAAAATTGAGCCGATTTTATTTGTAACGGGTTGAGTATTTCGACATCACTGAGATTGGCGTGTTTGAGATTGGCGTTTTGAAAGTTAGCATTTTTGAGATGAACCCCTCTAAAATTGGCACCTTTGAGGTTAGCATCTTGAAAATTTGCATCTTGAAAATCCGTATTAAATAGGTTATCAAGACCATAAAAATCTACTCGAATTAAAATAGCTTGACAAAATTGAGTCTGATTTAAACAAGTTCCACACAAATTAGCATCGGTTAAATTAGCACCCTGAAAGTTGGCTTGAGCTAAATGTGCGGCTTCTAAATTAGCACGTTCTAGATTAACTCCTTGAAGTTGAGCATCTTGGAGTTTGGCTTCTCTCAAGTTCGCTCTGATTAAATTAGCATCTTTTAAATTTGCGCCTTGTAAGATAGCTTGTTGCAAATTGGCTTGTTGTAAATTCGCCCCTTGTAAGTTAACGTCTCGTAAATTCGCCCGAGTTAAATTTGCGCCTTGTAAGTTGGCTTCTCGCAGATTTTTAACCTCTCGTAAATGGTTTGTTCTCACTAAATAAGCTTGACTTAAATTTGTTCCTTTTAAATTCGCCCCTTGCAATTCTGTACCCATCAAATCTGCTTGTTCTAAGTTCGCTTCAATCAGGTTCGCATCCGTCAGATTCGCTTCAGATAAAATCGTCTGTTTGAGATAAGCCCCCCGTAAATTAACCCCTTGAAAATCCACACTAGAAAGGTTAGCTTGTGTAAATTTCGCTTTTCTTACAGAATAGGCTTGTTTGAGATGGCTTGCTTGCAAGTTGGCACTTTGAAAGTCTGTACATTTGAGGTTAGCCCCTGCTAAGTTAGCGCCGCTGAGATTTGCACCTGTGAAGTTAGTTTCATGGAGATTTGCGCCTTGGAGGTCAGCACCTTGCAAGTTGGCTCCGCTGAGGTTAGCATGACTAAGGCTAGAGCCTTGTAAGTTAGCCCCTTCTAAGTTGGCTTCAACTAAATTGGCGCCAGAGAGATTAATCTCTTTGAGGTAAGCTTGAGAAATATCGAGTCCATCGAGAGAAACACCTTCATTATTGAGGTCTTGCAGGGCCTTCAGTCGCGCTCGACTAGCGAAAACTCCCGATGTGGCGGTACTGTCAATAACCTGCCATGCTTCATAAATAGCCCGTTTTCGGCGTTTACGACTTTCGAGTAAATATAAAGCTGCAACCGTAGAAATGCTGAAGCTTTCTACATGGTCAACAGTAATTAGAGAAAGAACTTCCTGAGTGATACAGTGTAAAGCTGTGTCTTGTACCTGACAAATCGTTTCACCTGCAACCCAGTTTTCAATCCGGTTGACAAACAGCAGACCAATATAAGCAATCACCAACGCCAGGTAAATCCGAAACCACAGACATTTATCAAAGGAACGAAATAAAGGCGAGCGGGCTTGAATATTTTTCCACTGATACCACTTTACACGTTCGGGTCGCTTCAAGGTCATACTAGATTTTACTGCCTCAAAAGAAGTCACGAGTTGACGACAACCCGTGCTTTTTCAAATCTTAATGTATTCTTACCATAAACCGCGAACAGGTGTACCATTAGGCGGTTCAGAAGGTTGAGGCGGTTGAGGTTTGGGCGGTTGCGGGGGTTCACTTCCCACCGCTAGACAACTTCCATAAAGCCGTTTACAAATTTCATCTATTTTATCTTGGTCGGGTAACGGATTTTGATACCCTCGAAATAACGGCCCGGTAATAATGGCTTCGTATTCTTGTTTGGTTATCTGTTCAATCGTAATTTCAGCCAGTGCTAAACCTTGGGTTAACCCACCAACTCTCTGTCCGGCTGAAATCACTAGGGCGTTGGGGTCATCCGGGTTGTCTTGGAGAGCGAGTTGAATTTGACCTTCTAACACCGTGATTGTACCAATTCCGTCTTCATCGGCGCTCATCAAATAAGTCGTTCCTTGAACACCAACAGCAAACCCTGAAAGACAACCATTAGCCGGGCCAGAAGCCACTACAACCCCTTGCTGGACTTCAATACATTGACCGACAACAATCGAAGAATTTTCGGTCATTCGTCCTGAAGCGCCTGTATTAAAGTCAAGTTGCGCCCGGGCTTGTTCGGTACGAACTTCTTCGCCTAAAGTGGCATCATCACTTTCTTGGGCGACTTGGTTCTCGATAAAGACTTCGTTGTTATCTCCGAGAATTTCTGTTAGTATTGCTACATCTATTTGGGCGAGCGCTGGAATAGCCATAAGCGTGATTGTTAAGGCGACTCCTAAACTACCAAAACCAGATTTTATTGATTTGACTGAACTCCTCATCTCCTCTCTCTCCTTTCTTTATAAATGATTAACTCATGGGTCGATGAACTTTTCAATGCAAAGGTCAGTATTTCGGGATAGTTTATCTCCTTCAGTAATAAATTTAAAGATTATCGGACAATACAAATTTTATTCTATAGTTTAGGAGTTCAGAAATAATTTTCATTGGTAAGTGTCAGGAAGAATCCCTAAAACACGGACGTTTGACTCCGAGTAACAGGATAACGGATAACAGATAACTGAAAAATGAGGTGTTAAGTCAGAAGACCGAACACCTCATTGATTTTAGACGAGTTGTGACGAG
>CAZNCM010000240.1:0-7198 GCA_964571155.1 uncultured Lyngbya sp.
TGATCGGTTTGGTTGAAGGTGAACTCACTTTTGATGAAATTGCGATCGCCGACAGCGATATGGGCGCGATGATTAGTGTGATAGAAACGGGAGAAACGTTGGCAATTCTTCAAGGTGTTGATTCCGATGAATTAACCTCAGAATTGTTCACAATTACGCCCGATTTAACATTCGGTTAATTAATCGTGAAAGTAGAGATGTACCGAACGGGTATGTCTCTACATCAATAATCAAAAATCATTTGATTACCAAAAGGGGTTAAATGATGTATTGAAATTTTTAAAACTTCGAGATTAAGTATTAATATTTTTCATTTTTTCAAATTTTAACTATTGAAATTTGATAGATTTATTTTGCTTAAAATTAGGTGTTTTTTTTGAGAAAAACTATTGAGAATTAATCCAAATAATGCTAAAGTTATCCTATTGAACTTTACAGAATAATTTCCCGATTTCAATAATCGGAGGAAACAGGGGTGCAAGGTTGAGGCTTGTACTGGACGGTCACGACAAAAAATCATCTTTTGAATTTGATGATAAAGTTTCTCAAATTCGTGATTTCAACCTTTAGGAGAAAAAAGAAAGGAAATCTCTGTAAATTCGCAAAAACTCAGACTAAAAAATCATGACAACACTTTCATTAACAGCCAGTCCCACAACTTTAATTGAAGCGGAACAAACCGTATTAACGCTCAATTTTAACTTTGACGAAGCACCCCCAGAAGAAGGTTTGCTCGTTACTTTGAGCAGCGATATGATTAACTCCCTCGGGGAATTTGATGTATTTGCAACTCAATTTTCCGGGGCGCAAATTGTTAGTGTCAGCGATGATACAGATGGTTTTACTTTACGACTAACCGAACAAACGGCAAGTATTAGTTTACCCGTATTTACGGATAACGAAGAAGAAGGTAGCGAAACTATTACCTTTACCGTCGAACCGAGCGAAGAATTTACCCTAGATTCCGATGCGAGTTCTGTAGCAATTACCCTCGAAGATACGGCAGATTCTACACCAACTCCGGCTCCGGTAACAAGTTTCTACGATGAAGCCGTCGATGGGGATATTTCTGGCGATCGCAATGCTCCCACTATGCTTGAATTAGAGGAGGGCGTTAATTCTTTAACCGCAACTTCGGTGGCGGGTGATATCGAATACGTTACCCTAACCGTTCCATCCGGGTTGCAACTCGACTCGGTTGACGTTGCATCCTACGCTTCCGATACCGATGATATTGCCTTTGCTGCGGTACAAACGGGTACTATTTTTACAGAACCCCCCACTCAAACCGATGTTGAAAACTTACTCGGTTATAGCCATTTTGGAGCAATTGATGTCGGTACCGATATTTTAGATGATTTGGCAAACGGTCAGGGTGCAATAGGGTTTGACTCTCCTTTACCCAGTGGCGATTATACATTCTGGCTGCAACAAACGGGAGACACCTCAACCTACTCCCTTGACTTTAATGTATCATTTGCCGAACCCACACCCACACCCCCACCCACACCCACTGAACCCGTTGTCAGCCTAACCGCAACACCCGAAATTGTCTCGGAAGAAGACAACGATGGCAACCCCACAATTACCTTTGGTTTTGATATCGAGGGAGACTTCCCAGAAGAAGGGTTAGTGGTTTCTATTGGCGGGGACTTTCTCAAACTATTTGACCCGGAACAACGAATTACTAATGATAATATTCGGTTTATCATGGAACCGGAAGGCGCTTTTTCGCCCGTAGCAGAACGGCCGGATATTGGCGGTTATGACCTTCTATTTAACGTTCCCAATTCTACCATTGAATTTCCGATTTTTGATGATATTATTGAGGAAATCGACGAAGAATTTACCTTCAGAATTGTTGAAGGAGTTGGTTATTCTATTGCAGAAGATGGCGGCGAAGCGGTTGCTACCCTAACCGATGGAGTCACCCCCGGAGTCGGCCCAACAGTGGGAATGTCGGTGGATAAAACCGAGTTGGCTGAAGGGGATGAATTTACTGTTACCTTTAATGTTGAGGGTGAAATTCCCTCTGAGGGTATTCCCGTCTTTGTTGATGGTAATGCAGCCAGTCTCAGCGAGTTTAATATCTTTGGTGAGAATGGTATTGATCCCGAAGAAGACATTCAAGGGTTAGCAGGTTTCCCGGCATCGGATAATGATGCGGGTGGTTTTTTTGTGACTATTACCGAACCTGTTGCCTCTATTACCCTATCTGTATTTGATGATGGTTCCGGCGAAGGAGTCGAAGAATTACCTTTTGTATTGGTTAACGGGGAACAGTACGAAGTTGATAGTAATGCGGGTGAATTTACCCTAACAATTGATGATAGCGATGATGGCGAAAATCCGGTTGATCCGGGCAATCCCGTTGTTTCTGTTAGCGCTTTGGGGGGTACGTTTAACGAGTCCGAACTGATTTCTCCCAATATCGTAGAATCAGCAGGAGAAGGTGTTCCCGTTCTCAGTTTAGCGGTTAGTGTTGACGGCGAGATTCCCGAAGAAGGATTAATCGTTAATATTAATAGCAATCTCGACGATATCACCGAGTTTATTCAGGGGGCGAATTTCATCCCGACCGTTTTTGGTCCCGCAGAGGTTTTGGGGGCAATTTACAATAGTGACGGAACTGCAACGGGCCTGCAAATGCGACTTGATGGGCCTAATGCGGTGATGAACTTTATCGGTGTTGGCTTTGAGGCGGAAGGTTCACAAAGCGTTAGTTTCTTTGTCGAAGAAGGCGTTGGCTATGAGGCGGGAAGGGGCGAGTCTATTGTTAATGTTTACGATAGCCTAGACCAAGTACCGGAATTAACCAACCCGCCCGAAGTGGGGATTGAGTTTGTCAGCGATCGCGATACTCTAATAGAAGGTGGCAGTCCGGGTACTTTGAACTTTACCGTTGATGGTGAGATTCCCCCAGAAGGACTGGTGGTTTATGTTAGTAGTGGTATTCTGGGCAAACTAGGCGAGTTTAACCTGTTTGATGCGGTGGTCAGCGGGGGCGGTTTCCCTTCGCCGGATGGCAATGGGGGGGGTTTCTACTTCAAGATTACCGAACCAACCGCCAGCATTGAACTTCAAGCGTTTGCGGATGATGCGGTTGAGGGTTTGGAGTCGATTACCTTTAGGTTAGAAGAAGTTCCGGGTTATGCGATCGCCGATAATGCTAATATAGCCAGCTTTGCGATCGCCGATGATGCGAATTCTCAGATTCAGGTTAGCTTGGAGGCGAGTCCTGAAGTTTTGATTGAGTCGGAAAATACCGTCTCGGTTCACACGTTTAGCCTGAGTTCTCCCCCACCCGCAGAAGGATTAACAGTTTCCGTAGATGCTCCCAATTTAAACGAATTTGACCTCGATAGCATCGAGATAGAGGGCGCTACAATTGCCGCAGTCGGCGATGATGGTTTTGACCTAACAATCACAGAACAAGCCGCTACGGTTAATTTAACGCTGGCTGAGGATAACGAATCGGAAGGTTTGGAAACGGCTGTTTTTACCGTTGCAGAAGGGGAGGGTTATCAAGTTTCACCGGAACTCGCAGAAGCGAATTTTACGATTGTAGACACAACTGACCAAGCGCCTCCCCCACCGTTAGAAATCTCCGAACCCAATGATACAATTACCGAAGCGATCGCCACGAATCTCAGCGCTGATAATAATACCGTTTCCCTAGATAGTGCGATTTCCTTTACCTTTGGTAATCGTTTGGTCGATCAAACCGAAGATGTCGATATGTATTCCTTTGACTTGGAAGCGGGGGATACGGTTGTATTAGATATCGATGCGGAATTGTTGGGTTCTTCCCTCGACTCGGTGTTACGTTTGTTTGATGGGTCAGGAAATCAACTCGCCCAAAGCAACGATGATTTTGCACCCAATGAATTGTTAGCCGATAGTCAGTCCGATTCTTATTTAGAATTTACTGCTGAGACGGAAGGAACTTATTATGTGGGGGTCAGCAGTTCCCCCAACGGTGAGTTTGACTTTGAGAATAATCCCTACGAACCCTTTGAGGCGGGTAGCGGTACCGGAAGCAGTAGCGGCGAATATACCCTCAATCTGTTATTGAATCAAGAAATTCCCTCGGAACCGACTCAAGATGGTATTGAAAACCCCGGTTCAGTACCCGTAACCGATGATGGCACGTCTGTCGATGAAACCGAATTAAACGATACCATCTCCAATGCTAAGAGTATCGAAGTTGGGGTTAATTCGACTGTTACCCTTTCCGGAGAAATTGGTACAACTCCTGAAACCCGCAACCTAATTGATCGTTCCGAAGATGTGGATATGTACGGCTTTGAGTTGGAAGCCGGTCAAACTTTGGTCCTCGATGTTGATGCGGGGGGTTCGGGCGATGCGGGGGTCGAAGGTTCGTTGATGGACTCTGTACTGCGGATTTTCGATAGTGAGGGGAATGAGGTTGCTATTGTTGAAAATGCGGCGGCGCCCGATGAAATTTTCCAGGCGAATGGCGATACTTACATCGAGTTTATCGCCCCCGAAACCGGTACTTACTACGCCGGAATTAGCAATTTGGGCAATAATTTCTATGACCCCAACGTTGCGGGAAGCGGTAGCGGTTGGACGTTCCCCGGCGCTTTTGAACCGGGTCCTTATGTGTTGAGTGCGACGTTGCTTCCGGGTGAGGGTGGCGGTGATCAACCCGATATTATTGGCACCGATGACGCCGAAACTCTCGAAGGCGATGGCGAAAATAACAGCATCGATGCTTTGGGTGGCGATGACCTCGTTGCTGGACTTTTGGGCGATGATACCGTGTTTGGCGGCGATGGTGATGATGTCCTGCGGGGCGATGCAAATCGTCGGTCTGCGGGCGGTTCAGATGGCGGTGATGACGTGATTTCGGGCGGCGCCGGAAATGACCGCATTGGCGGTAAGGGCGGTAATGATCTCCTTAGCGGTGATGCGGGTGATGATGAAATCTTCGGCGATGACGGGGATGACACTATTATGGGCGTCACGGGTAACGATACGCTGACGGGGGATGATTTCTCTGGCGGTAGCGGTTCGGATCTGTTTGTCTTCGGTAATGGGGATGGAACCGATTTAATTACCGACTTTGATATTACTGAAGACATGATTGGTTTGGTCGAAGGTGAACTCACTTTTGAGGAACTTTCGATTACCAATAGCGATATGGGTGCGATGATTAGCGTTATCGAATCCGGCGAAACTTTGGCAGTTCTTCAAGATGTTCATGCCGACGAATTAACCGAAGAATTGTTCATGGTAACGCCCGATGTTTCTTTCGGTTAATTAACACCAGAAACCGAGACGTATCGGTCTAGTTAGGGTGAAAGTAGAGATGTACCCCATCGGTATGTCTCTACATTTTTATTAATATTCACAGGATTTGGACAATGAATTAATCATTAACTGAGTTCGATTAAATCCTCAAATATATCGATAATTTCCGAATTTTTTACCGGGCAAATTCGGCTGTCTATTCTGGTTAAAATTAAAGGAATATTTTTTTATAAAACTATTGAGAATTAATCTTAATACTGCTAAAGTAATCCCATTCGATTTGACCGAACGATTCCCCATCTCAAGGGGCGAACAAATATCACAGGAGATTCAAAGTTTATGGTGCAAGTAAGTTTTTCGACCTCCACAACGTTTGAAGGCGAATTTAATGCTTTAATTGAAGACCAAGATACCTCCCTAACAGTTAACTTTGAACTGGATGAACCCGCACCCGATGGCGGATTAAAAGTTTTTGTTGATAGCAATATCGAACAGATTGTTAATCGTTTGGATTTGCCGGGATTTGCCTTTAACCCCATTGCCGAAAATATTAATCCGTCTTTATTGGGAACAAGTTTCGATAATTCGGGCTTTTATTTGACCATTGATGAAGGGGCGACGAGTGGTAGTTTTACCATTGATATCTTTGATAATGAAGAACCCGATACGTTTTTACCGGAAACCTTTGATGGCTTGGTCGAAGCTAACTTTTCTTTGGTCGCTCCGGGCGAAGTTGAACCCGAAGATTTGGGTGATGTGGGAACGTTAGGGGATTATACAATTGACCCCGATGCGGCAACTTCAACGTTATTATTTGCCGATGAGGAAAGTCAACTTACACCCGAACCCGAACCGCCCTTACCCGAACCGCCCGAACCGCCAATGTCGGGGTTGCCTTTAGTTAGTTTAAATACCGGGCCTGATTATTTAGTCGAAGAAGAAGGAACAGTTTCGGCTCATGTGTTTAATATTACTGGCGGAACAATACCCTCTGAGGGGTTAGTTGTTTCTGTAAATGCGCCGAATTTAAGCGAGTTTAATTTAGATGGAATTAATGTCTCAGAAGGCGGAGAAATTGTTGCAGTTCGCGAAAATGGGTTTGATATTCGCTTAACCGATTTTACCGTATTGGTGGATTTGCCGATTACGAATGATGGAGAAACCGAAGGGTTAGAAACAGCCAGCTTTAGTTTAGTAGCGGGTGATGGCTATCAAGTGAATACTGAAGTCTTCAGTGGTGAATTTAGTTTAGTTGATACTGCATCAGAAGTTCCTGCTGACGCACTAAACCAGCGCAATGATATTATTCCCCTTGCGGTTGAAACCGGACTGAGTGCCGATAATCCCACTTTTACAGCAACAACCTCCATTGCGTTTGACATTGGTAATCGTTACGAAAATGAAGACGGGACGTTTACCTACGTTGATATGACGGAGGATGTGGATATTTACTCCTTTGAGTTGTCAGCAGGGGATGTTATTACCGCTGATGTGGACTCAGATTCCCAACGGGGCGAACCTCCAGCCGCCGTTTCCGAATATGACCCAAATCCCGTCGCCAGTGTTTTTACAGGTCTGCGAATCTTTGATTCAGAGGGAGAGGAGTTATTAGCACACTGGATCGGTCAAGGCCCCGGAGAACTGTTTACCAGTTATGACGGCTATGTGGAGTTCCTCGCACCAGAAGATGGAACGTATTATTTGGGGATAAGTAGTCAAGAGGGTGGCGAACCCGAAGTCAGACGGGAGACTTTCGGAATTGAAATCGAGAAATACGATCCTTTTGTTCCTGGGAGTGGAGATTACGGGAGTTTCCCAAGATTTGACTTTCCTTCTTATGGAGAATACGATCTGACCATTAGTTTGAATCCAGATGTGGTCTTGGAGTTACCCCAATTTGCTACCGATGGTGTTGGTGGGG
>CAZNCM010000240.1:7243-9492 GCA_964571155.1 uncultured Lyngbya sp.
CTCAACTATGCAACTGGGACTTTTGATATTGACACAGATGACTTGGTTAGCCCCTATCTCAGCGAAGGGCTGCCGAGTACCAATTCCGCCCTCATTCTGACCTTTAGTGTCGAAGGAGACATTCCAGAGGAAGGAATTGTGGTTGACGTTAATAGCGACAACTACCTGCGACGATACGTTGCAGCCCGAGCTTTTCAATCTCCACCTTTTACACCCGGTTCGCAGCTAGAACAGTTTATTTATGATGAGACGGGGCGAGAAACCGGATTTCAACTAAGAATTTTTGAACCCTACACCTTTATTAGTCTTAGCACCCAAAGTCCGGGATGGGCAGATTTTATCGAACCCGATGTGGATGAACCCGAAGATGTCACCTGGTTTGTCGAACCTGGGGAAGATTATGCCGTCGCCCCCGATGCGGCTGAAATTGTGGCGACTTACTACGAACCCGGGGAAACACCCGAACCGTCGGTGATTCCAGAGGTCGGAATGACCATCAGCGAAACGGAGTTAATTGAGTCCGAGCAAACCGCCACCACCTTAACCTTTACCCTCAGCGAACCGCCACCCGAAGAAGGGGTTTTAGTACAGGTCGATGGCAGTGGCGAGGGCATTCTCCAACAGTTTGATATCTTTAATATCGAGATTGACGGGGGCGTTTTTCCCTCCCCCACCGAAGTTTTCACGGGTTTTCTGTTCAAAATTACCGAACAAGAGGCAACGATTACCCTGCCCGCGTTTGAAGATCCCTTTGATGAAGGGCTGCAAGGCTTTAGCTTTTCCCTGGCAGATGCGGCCCACTACACCGTTGACCCAGATGCGGGTGAAGTGGCTTACACCATTGCTGACACGCCAGACTCCGTAGTTCAAGTTAGCTTGAGTGGCGATGGGGAAACTTTGGTCGAGTCAGAAAATCCGACAGGGGTACTCACCTTTAATCTGACAGCAGAACCACCAGAAGACGGTATTACGGTAAACGTTGACGCTCCCAACCTCTCGGAATTTGATGTTGAGGCATTAACCGCAACGGGAGGCGAAATTACCGAGATTACCGATGCGGGTTTCTCCCTCAATATTACTGATACCACGGCTACGGTTGAATTACTTGTACTCGCAGATGGGGAATCAGAAGGATTAGAAACGGCAACCTTTGCTTTAGTAGACAGTACGGATTCTACAATTAATCCAGAGACCAACGAAGCAACACTGACGCTGGTTGACAATCCAAACCAAGTTCCCGTTACAGCAGAGCTTGATGCCAATGACACCATTGAGCAAGCCCTCGATATTAATCTCAGTTCAGCCAATCCCGATGCTACAATTCGGGGAGGGCTTTTCTCCACAGAACCCGAACAAACTGGTGGATTAGGAGGTTTTTGGCCTCTAGTTAACGATCCCAGCGAAGACGTAGATTTCTACAAATTTGACTTGAATGCTGGAGATACGGTCGAGATTGATGTTGATGCGGTTGGGGTAATTGACGATCTATCTTTGTATCCAGGTGTTGAATTACGCTTAGACTCCGAACTGCGGTTGTTGGATGCAGACGGTAACGAGTTAGCCAGCGTTAATAATGCAGCAGCGCCCGACGAAGAATTTAGCCGCGACCCCTATCTGGAGTTTACCGCAGAAGAAGCGGGAACCTATTATGTTGGGGTCAGCCAGTTAGGAAACAATAATTACGACCCCGATGTTGCGGGAAGCGGTAGCGGTTGGATTTTCCCAGAAATTGGCGTTTATGTTGGGGAATACGACCTCAACGTTAGTTTAACAGGCGATCGCCCTACAGACATTATCGGCACTGATGACAGCGAAACCCTTGATGGCAATGACGCTGATAACCTTGTTGCTGGACTTCTGGGCGATGATACCATCTTTGGTCGCGATGGCAATGATACCCTGCGGGGCGATGCGAATAGCCGTTCTCCTGGCGGTTCTGTTGGCGGTGATGACGTTATCTCTGGCGGCGCTGGTAACGACCAAATTGGCGGTAAGGCGGGTAATGACCTCCTTAGTGGGGATGAAGGCGACGATCTCATCTGGGGTGATGCAGGTAATGACACTATTATGGGCGTTACCGGAAATGATACTCTCACGGGCGATGATTTCTCTGGCGGAAGTGGTTCCGATTTGTTTGTCTTTGGTAATGGTGACGGAACGGATACAATTACCGATTTTGATATTACCGAAGATTTGATCGGTTTGGTTGAAGGTGAACTCACTTTTGATGAAATTGCGATCGCCGACAG
>CAZNCM010000241.1:0-394 GCA_964571155.1 uncultured Lyngbya sp.
TCACCATTTATCGTCACTTAGAAGCGCATCCTGAAGATCGCATTTATCCGATTTTCCGCTTCTTTGAAAACTGGTGTCAAGATGAAAACCGTCATGGTGATTTCTTCGATGCCATGATGAAATCTCAGCCCAAAATTCTCAATGATTGGAAGGCGAAACTTTGGTGTCGGTTCTTCTTGTTGTCGGTATTTGCCACGATGTACTTGAACGATGTTCAACGATCTGGCTTCTATGAGGCGATTGGCTTGGATGCTCGTGATTACGACAAGTATGTCATTCTCAAAACCAACGAAACTTCGGGTCGGGTGTTCCCGGTTATCTTGGATGTCGAAAATCCGGAGTTCTACGAACGCTTGGAAGCTTGCGTTAAAACTAACGAGAAACTGACGGCGAT
>CAZNCM010000241.1:404-2023 GCA_964571155.1 uncultured Lyngbya sp.
GTTAATTCTAATACGCCCAAATTCTTGCAGTTTTTCCAAAAATTACCCCATTACCTCTCTAATGGTTGGCAGTTTATCAAGCTGTATTTGATGAAGCCCATAGATTTTCAGGCTTTGGAAGGAACAGTCCGTTAAACCAAGTTTTGAAGCTTTCGACTAAGATAAACGAATAGGAGTAGGCTCTGTGTTAGTAGCAGAGCCTCTTTTTTTATAATTTCAGCTGGAGTCTCTCTCCGGTACGATAGGGTTTAGCATGGAGAATTAAAATGGACAAGCTTCCCTTCTCCCAACGAGGTCAACAGATGATTCGCAAATGGCTAATGTTGCTCCAACGACTGTCGCCGATTCGGGGATTGTTGACGTTTCTCAGAAATGCAAACGCCTACCCAGAAAATTATGGCAATTTAGCCGCGCTTTCCTACGAAGCCTGGCGTAATCGGTTTCTACTCGCCAGATTGAAATTAGCCTTTGGGTTAGTGCTATGGGCTTATTTAACGAGCTTTGTATTGAATTTAGTGCGATTTTTTTATGCGGGGGAAATTTTTTTTGATAAACACCTAATTATTCAATTGATTGGGTTGTTTAGCTTATGTACCGGAATGGGAGTCCTACAAACCAACTGGGGGCGTCGTCATCTTGGCTTAATTTTTCTGGGGTTTTCTTGGTCTTTGGAGATGAACGAACAGATTATTGAGACGATTGTCGAGGTTCTCAGACCCGATTCACCTCTCGTTGGCCCTGAATTGTTCGACTTTTTTCACCCAAGCGACTTTAATTCCCGTTTGTTGGCCGCTGCATTTATTATCCCAGATGATTACATTGGGGTACTATTTTGGGATTAATCGGATCTTTGGGTTTGACACTATTCCTAACTATGATGAGCCACTGCGGTTGATTTTGATGTTGTTTTGGGTTTGTTTAATTTGTGATTTGTCTGTCTATTTGTATGAACGTCTACAACGGGCTGAGTTTAACGCTCGTCAGCAACTTGAAATCGCAGAAGCAAAATATCGAAGCATTTTTGAAAATGCGGTTGAGGGATTATTTCAGTCTACTCCTGAAGGCCGTTTTTTAGATGTCAATAAGACATTAGCTCGGATGTGCGGTTATCAGTCCCCTCAAGAAATGATGGCTAAAGTGACGGATATTAAAAGTCAGATGTATGTCGATCCCCAACGTCGTACAGAGTTTATCCGTTTAATCGAAGAACAGGGCTGTGTATTGGCTTTTGAGTCTCAAGTATATCATGCTGATAGTAATATTATTTGGATTTCTGAAAACGCCAGAGCAGTCAAAGATGCCACTGGTAATATTATTGTTTATGAAGGAGATGTCGAAGAAATTACTGAACGAAAACGAGCGGAAGCAGAAATGCGTAAAGCTCTACAAAAAGAGAAAGAACTGAATCTCTTGAAGTCTCGTTTTGTTTCGATGATTTCCCATGAATTTCGCACTCCCTTGACCACAATTATGGCATCAACAGAGGCTCTAGAATATTACGGAAATCGCTGGACAGAGGAGAAAAAAGATAAGTATTTCAGCCGAATTCAAGTCACCATTCAACACTTAACCGATCTCCTCAATGATGTTTTGATTATTGGTCAGTCTGAAGCTCATAA
>CAZNCM010000241.1:2033-5065 GCA_964571155.1 uncultured Lyngbya sp.
TTCCCTACAACCCGGCTATTATTGATTTAGATTCTTTCTGTGAAAATTTAGTTGAGGAAATTCAACTGACGGCGGTTGATAAGTGTAATATTAGCTTAAGTATTCATGGTAAAAATATTTTGAATTGTCGGGATTTTACGGCGCGTGAAAACTCACAACTATTGCCGCTTACTGATGAAAGATTACTTCGTCATATTTTGATTAACTTACTTTCAAATGCGGTAAAATACTCCCCAAAAGGCGGTCAGATTGAGGTTAAACTTTTTTATCAAACAACACAAGTTGTTTTTACAATTAAAGACGAAGGAATTGGGATTCCTGTTGAAGATCAAAAACACTTATTTGAATCCTTTCATCGAGCTAGAAATGTCGGTACAATTCCAGGAACAGGTTTAGGATTAGCCATAGTTAAACGTTCTGTTGATCGATTGGGTGGAACCATTACTGTACACAGCGAAGTTGGAAAGGGTACAATATTTACAGTAGCCTTACCTTTGCAATTTCAGGAGAGAGAACCAGATGAAGCGGATTTTAGTGATAGAAGATGAGTCAGATGTGCGTGAGATTATTCTTGATATTCTAGAAGCTGAAGAATTTTCCGTAATCGGTGCAGAAAACGGTAAGGAAGGTGTGAAACTTGCCCAAGAACATCTTCCTGATTTAGTGATTTGTGATGTTATGATGCCTGAGATGGATGGGTATGATGTTTTAAAAATATTACGGGAAGAAAAGACAACTTCGACGATTCCTTTAATTTTTTTAACTGCTAAAGCAACTCGTGAAAATATCCGCCAAGGGATGAATTTGGGTGCTGATGATTATTTAACTAAACCCTTTAGTCGTAAAGATTTACTCGGTGCAATTTCAAGTCGTATTCAAAAGAAAGTAGCGATTGAAGATAAAATACAAGCTCATCTCGATGATCTTAGAAGTAGTCTGAGTCTTTCACTTCCCCATGAACTTCGGACTCCTTTAAATGGAATTCTCATTTCATCTCAACTGTTAATTGAAGATTTTGCAGAGATGGAAGCCAATGAAATACAGCCGATGTTAGCAGATATTAATACTTCTGCTCAACGCTTATATCGATTGATTTCTAATTTTCTTCTTTATGCAGATTTAGAACTTTTAGTTCACGACTCAGAACGAATGAAGTTTTGGCCAAAAGGTTCGGTGAAAGATCCAAACACATTAATTCAAGAAGTTTTGAATGAAACACTAGAAATATTTCCAGAACGTCGGGCTGATTTGTCTTTAGAACTTCAGCAGAATATTGAAGTTGAAGTTCCTCCAGATATTTTGAGAAAAATTGTAGAAGAACTTCTCAATAATGCGTTAAAATTTTCAGATAAACTTGAAAAAGTCTATCTGAAAACTTCCCAAAATCAACAAAAATATTACTTAGAATTTTTCAATCAAGGACCGGGAATGACAGCTAATCAAATTGCTAAACTTGGCGCATATAAACAATATGATAGCAGTCGCTCAGAACATCAAGGAGCTGGATTAGGGCTAGCAATTGTTAAACGTCTTTTAGATATACATCAAGGAGATTTAACCATTAACAGCACACCCAATAAAATCACAACAGTCAGGGTTAGTTTACCTATTGTTAACGTAGAAGTTGCTGAATCATTTGATTAGCTTGTGAACCATAACTGCCACCAAATAAGTTAAAATGATTGAGAATATGATAGAGATTATACAGTATTTTGCGACGTTCGTAGCCTGAATCAACAAGAGGAAACACTTCATCATATCCTTGATAAAAAGCAGGTGAAAAGCTACCAAATAATTCAGTCATTGCTAAATCCACTTCGCGATCGCCATAATAAGTTGCAGGATCAAAAATGATCGGTTCTTCCTCCGCAGTTACCGAAGCATTTCCAGTCCATAAATCACCATGAACTAGAGAGGGTTGAGGTTGATGATCGGCTAATAATTCAGGAATCTTTTCAATTAAAACTTCTGTATTTTCAAACTGACCTCCCCGACTTTTTGCGAGTTTTATCTGATAGCCAATTCGATGAATTGCCCAAAATTCTGCCCAATTTTCTGTCCAAGTATTAATTTGAGGGGTAGAACCAATAGTATTATTAATTTCCCAACCAAACTGATGTTTTCCAGGATAATCATTAGTTGGAGTCCATTGGTGCATCATCGCTAACTTTCTACCCATCTCTTTCATCGCTTCTGTATTGCTACGTCCCCCCATTTCTACCCATTCCAGCACAATATAAGCCGAGTTGTCTGCGGTTCCCCAACAAATGGGTTTAGGAACTCGAATTGTGTGAGTTTCCCACATTTGTTGTACCCCTAAAGCTTCCGCTTCAAACATCGCAATTTGAGACGCTTGATTGAGTTTAACAAAATAGTTGCGAGAACCATCAGTGAGGTGATAGCCTTGATTAATACACCCTCCACCCACAGAACGAGTGTCACTAACTTGAAATTTTTTTTCGGTTGCTTGGCTAATGTTTTCAGCGATTTTTTCCCACATCATTGTTTGATCCAATTATCTTTAATAAAAGTTTACCATTTTTGAAGAACTAACTCAGTTATTTTTTGTAAACTCATTGATTTTTGTTTGATTTGATGATTGTTGTATTGTTTTGATTCTCAAACAGCATAACTTCTGATTTTTGATAACGAAGTTGGAAGTTTGGCATCGTTTTCAGTTTATCTACAAGATGATCAACCAATTCTCGGGAACTATCCCAACCTGGGTAACTAGCATTAAGTAAAATATATTTAAACGAGTTTAAATCAAATTTATCGGAGCCTTTTGTTGTTAACATAATGACTGAACGATGGGTTAAATGAGGAGCAATATGATCGGCTGTTAAAACACTACCTTTTGTCTCCACTAAAGCAACTGCTTCATGAGAAGCTTTAACCGTATCAAAATGTCTCAAATATCGGGAACCAAAATAGCCATACTTTGCCAAAGCAAAAAAAGCAATTAATGACCACAAGATAATTTTTTTAGGTTGGCGTAACCATCCCTCTCCTGCGGCTAAACTTGCAATAAC
>CAZNCM010000241.1:5075-9464 GCA_964571155.1 uncultured Lyngbya sp.
TATGCAGGTGAAGGTAATGATGCAGTTTTCTTACAATGGGGAGAGAATATTGTTGAGTTAAGTTTTTTTGCTGAACACTGTCACTGAGCAAATTTAACAATAAAATAGGGATTGCACCGACTAAAGGCGCTAAATGTCGAAACGAAAGACCCCAAATTAGAGGAATAGTCAGGAGAACTAAATATTCTAAATTAGATAAAGTAAAAATTTGTTGGAAAACTATTCCCGGTTTTAGTAAAATATTCAAAGCAATTTCAAAAACTGAATCTCCCAGAGAATCGTAAAATTTAACTCCGGCAGGTTCACCGCCACTAAAATGAGGAATAATCACCTGAGTCGCAACTAAAAACCACGCTAAACCTGCGAATATCGCAATCATTCCACACATTCGCTTTTTTTCAAACAACAGTAACCCAATTCCTAAAGCCATGACAGTTAAAGATAACACCGCTTTGCAACTTAAGATGATCACAACAGCAAAAGTAAATCTAAAAACTTGCTCTAAACGAGCCGCTAAAATTGCAAAGAGTAAGGTTGGAAGTGCAATTACTTCAGGATGAAAATCGAATAAATTGAGATTAAAAACCAGTGGATAGAGCAAATAGACAGCCGCCATGGTCGTCGCTTGAGATTGTTTTAAACCCGCATTAATGGCTAAATAAAAAGTAGGAATAGCTCCAATAGATAAACTAATGGCTTGTAAAAATAGTAACCAATGTACCTGGGGGAAAATCTTATATAATAAAGCCAAAGGATAAAGAATAAAAGCTCCATGATCGCCGAGAATATGCAAACCTCGAAAAGTCACAAAAGGTTCTTGACCTTGACTCAAAAGATAAATTCCATTATCAAAAATTCCTAAGTCAAAAGCATTAGATTGAAATAAAGCATGACGAAAACTACTACAAATAAATAAGATAATGGTACTAAAAATTACCATCCAGCTTACAAAATTAAGTTTAGAAAAAATTTTAGGCATACTCAGCTTATTGGTCAAACCTCCAGATTGAACTCAAACTGCCGGGAACACAGCTTAAGAAAAATGCTACCATCTTAAATTGAAAAATTGAGCATTTGAGAAATTCTTTTATCCTGATGGAACCCAAAACTGGTAAATTAGGGTCTGAGAGATTGAATATTGGAAAATGACACACTAGGAATGACAACATTGAAAATAGCCAAATCCCTCACGCAATCCTGGAAATCGTTTGAGCAACATCCCAAAACAACTTGGGGATTCTCAATTTTGGGGTTATTCTTGATTTGTAGCATCGCATTTCTCTGGAATTTAGGAAATACAGGATTAGTCGATGAAACAGAACCCTTATTTGCCGAAGCTGCCCGTCAAATGGTACGAACTGGCGATTGGATTACGCCCTATTTTAATGGTGAGACTCGCTTCGATAAACCCCCTTTAGTTTACTGGTTAATGGCAATTGGCTATCAAGTATTCGGGGTGAATGAATGGGCTGTACGTTTACCCTCCGCTTTGGCTGCAATTACGTTAAGCGTGAGTTGCTTTTTAACTTTACGATTTTTTGGCTTTTTCCCCTCAAATTTAATCGCTGATTCTCGACAAAAAACACGTCAATTGTGGTTGTCGGCTTGGATCGGAGGAGCGATCGCAACCTTGAATCCAGAAACCTTAATTTGGGCGCGTCAAGGGGTTTCAGATATGCTTTTAAGTGGGTGTATGGGAACGGCTTTATTTTGTTTTTTTTGGGGATATGTTGAGGAGGGAAGAAATACAACAAAGAGTATAAAAAACTTATCTATTTCTCAGTTATTTTTAGACTTTTCTCTCCCCAACAAATGGTATTTAGCTTTCTATATACTCTTGGGATTAGCCGTCTTAGCTAAAGGCCCTGTTGGTCTTGTTTTACCTGGATTTATTTTAATCTCTTTTGTTCTTTATCTGGGTAACTTTAGACAAATTTTGCGGGAAATAAAGCCAATTATAGGGGGAATTATTTTTACAATTATTGCCCTCCCTTGGTATGTTTTAGTCATTCTTCGTAATGGGCAAACCTATATTGATTCTTTCTTTGGCTATCATAACTTTGAACGCTTTACCAACGTTGTTAATGGTCACGATGCACCCTGGTATTTTTACTTTATTGTTGTTTTAATTGGCTTTATGCCTTGGTCAATTTATTTACCCTTAGCTATCTTTCGTTGTCAGTTTTGGCAACGTTCTTTTTGGCGTCAACAACCTCGCGATCATCAGTTAGGTTTATTTGCATTTTTTTGGTTTGCTTGTATTTTTATCTTTTTTTCTATTTCTGTTACCAAACTCCCCAGTTATGTCTTACCGTTAATGCCAGCAGCTTCGATTTTGGTTGCCCTTCTATCCAGTGAATTTATTCTACAGCAAACTTCAGCCGATCCCGAAACAAAGCCCCTGAAAAAGAGAGGAATATTAATCACTGGAGGATTTAATCTTTTGTTCCTCATTCTTCTTGGTATTGTTTGTATTTTTAGCCCTCAATTCATCGGTAGTGATCCGGCGGTGATTAATTTACCAGATGTGATTGAACAGTCTGGGTTACATTTACGAGCCGGAATAATTTGGATTATAACAGCAGTATTAATAGCTTGGATACTTCGATATCCTTCTCAATGGCATTGGTTAATAGGAGCAAATTTGGCTGGATTTATAGCCTTTTTTATCTTTCTAGTTAACCCTGCTATTTTTCTAATTGATCAAGTTCGTCAACTTCCCTTAAAACAACTTTCTCAGCAAGTTTCTCAAGTCGAAAAACCTCAAGAAGAACTCTGGATGATTGGCTTTAGAAAACCCAGTGTTGTCTATTATTCTGATCGTCCAGCTTACTTTTATACGGTGCTAGATTTCTTCAAGGGAATAGTAGAAGATCAGCCAATCTATCATCTTTTTGATTCGATTCAAAATCGTCCAAATCCCTCAACAATTATGATCATTAGCCGACCTAAAGATATTAAAAGACTCGGTTTACAATCTCAAGATTATCAAATTATTGATCAAAAAGGTCGTTATTTGTTCATTCGAGTTGAGAAAAAAATACTTTTAGATCGAGTATTAAACCTGTCTTAATGATTTTAAAAACTCGATTAGATCATCAAAAAACTTGCCTAAAGTAAGTGTTAATGCTACATTGTAAAATGAAATTGTTATCACTCTAAACATTAGTCAGTTCCTTAATCAATTTCTATTGGTATAGAAAATCAAGTAGAAAAGCCCTATGAGTATACCCAACTTGATTAAAATATGTTATGACATGAATAGAACGATAAAACTTATTTAAACGGGTGGCATTTTGCCGATCTTTTCTTTGGCATTACAACTTAAAAGATTTTCCTGAACAGTAACTTGCTCATCTGAACACATAACACAGACTAGCAAATTCTGTTTAATTGATCTGTTTTTAAGACCATCAGAGGTCAGCTACTGAAGTGTATAGGGGACAACTTTTGTGAAAATATTAGTGACTGGCACCGCTGGATTTATTGGATTTCATCTTAGCCAAAAATTGCTGCAACGAGGGGACATAGTTGTCGGATTAGATAACCTTAATTCTTACTATGAAGTCTCTTTAAAAAAAGCTCGACTTGAGCAACTCAGCCCTTTTAAAAAATTCACATTTTATCAGTTAGATTTAGTTGATCGCGAACAACTAGAAAAGCTGTTTTCTGATCAAGAGTTTGATGCTGTAGTTCATTTAGCCGCCCAAGCGGGGGTTCGTTACTCTTTAGAAAATCCCCATGCCTATGTCGATAGCAACCTGACGGGTTTTCTAAATATTTTAGAAGGTTGTCGCCATACCAATGTAGGTCATTTAGTTTTTGCATCTTCAAGTTCGGTGTATGGTACAAATAAAAAAATTCCCTTTGAGGTAGAGGATAACGTTGATTATCCCGTGAGTTTATATGCAGCAACAAAAAAAGCCAATGAATTAATGGCTCACAGCTACAGCCATCTCTATAATATGCCCTTAACAGGCTTACGTTTCTTTACCGTTTACGGGCCTTGGGGTCGTCCGGATATGGCTGTTTTTCTGTTTACAAAAGCGATACTGGATGGAAAACCAATTAAAGTCTTCAATTATGGAAAAATGCAACGAGATTTTACCTATATTGATGATTTAGTAGAGGGTGTTGTTCGAGTGATCGATAAAATTCCTCAGCCCAATTTGCACCCAGAAAGCAAGACGAAAGCCCCTTACAAAATCTATAATATTGGTAACAATAAACCCGTTGAACTCTTGCGACTCATTGAAGTTTTAGAAAATTGTCTGGAGAAAGAAGCCGTTAAAGAAATGCTTCCCATGCAACCCGGAGATGTACCGATAACCTATGCCAATGTTGATGCGTTAATTCAAGATGTTGGCTTTAGTCCAGATACTCCCATAG
>CAZNCM010000242.1:0-3123 GCA_964571155.1 uncultured Lyngbya sp.
TCTCATTTTAGAAAAATCAACAAAACTTTACTTGTATTGTGTCACTGATTAAACTGTCTACAATTTTTAACCGTTATCTTCCGTAAAACTTCAGATTTTAGATGAAGCTTAAAGAAGTATCACACTGAAGGTAGAAACTTCTTGAGAAGATTTTAGACTTTTAGTATATAGGAACATTCCTCAATCAACTTTCGACAAATTTATTTAAATTAACTTCTGTCTTGCTAACCCTTACCCCCAAGTCCTTACCATGAACTATCCCATCAAATCTATTTCTCGTTTCGGTGAAATCAAAGCAATACTTAACCAACCAACCCTCTATATTTTTGAAGGAAAAGAAGGACAAAACCTCACTCTGGGAGTTTACGAAGGAACTTCTAAAGCAAAACTTTTAACGCCTTCAGGAGAAGGATTAACGACTCTTTATTCGGGGGAGTGGAAAGGGATTTTACCGGAATCAGGTGTTTATCGAGTTTTAGTTTATCCCCACGAAGAATCTACAAATTCAGCCATTAAAGTTGATTTAAGTCAACATTTAACGATAAATTATGAAAATGATTCTCGATTAAATGACTGGCGGTTATTGGAATATACTTATAAAAGTAGTCGTTTAATTAAATCTTTTGAAAATGAAGGTAAATCTTCTCTAGAAATTAGTTTATTTGCAGAACAAATTCAACCTCTAAAAGTTCGCTGTAAACTTGGTCAAACCCTTACTATTAAAGCAAATGCTGTGACCTTAGCGATTAAATCTCCGACGGGTAAATTATTAGCCTTGAAAGAAGAATTAGTTTCAGTTGCTATCACCCAAGATGGTGTTTATCAAGTTTTAGTGATTGGTGAAGATTATTCGCTAACCACTCCTGTTACTGTAGATTTGAAGTAATCAATCAAGAGAGTTTTAGGAAATAAGTCTTAAAACTTTCTCTTATTTTTGGCTTAATTATCAACAGGATGCTGTCCATAAAAAGGTAAAGCTTCCGACCAGTGAGGAGATTTTTCCTGTTGAAAGTCTAAATTGGCTAACTCTAATAAACTAATTGCTGAATCTCCAAAACCTCCTTCAAGTTTCACAAGTTTATAAGGTTTTTGCCACGTTTCTAGTGTTTTTTGCCACATTTCCAGCGACATCACACTATCGGGTAAACATTCAATTAAATTCTCTTGTTTAGAATAAATTGCCACAAAAAATTGACTGCGTTGGGCTGGCATTTGTAGGGCTAAATTCTCCGATAAAGTTGAATCTTTTTGAAAGATTTGCCAAGCCATCCCGGCAAGAGTTGAAACTGAAAATAAAGGAATATCTAACTGTTGGGCTAATATTCTCGCTGTGACAACCCCCATCCGAGTCCCGGTAAAACTTCCCGGGCCTTTTGCAACCGTAATAAACTTCAAATCTGACCAGGTTTGAGGTTGAATAAACTCCGCTAGATATTGATGTAGTTTTACTGATAAATCTCGTCCTAAATTCCAAGATTGAGAACGAATTTCTCCGGTAAAATTACTCAAGGCAAGCCCAAGTTCGGGGCTACTGGTGTGAATTGCTAAAGCATATTGTGGGTGATCGGATGGCATTTTTTCTAACAAAATTCAATAGTTTCCTTTCGAGTAAAACATCGGCATTGCCATACAAAGTCCCGCCAAAATAATCCCAAATAAACCTTGAGAACCTATCTTTAAATCCAACAAACCAAACAATACAAATAACGTCGCTATTGTCCCAAATAAATTATTAACTGCAATTTGACTGGTTTGCGAGACTCGGCTTTTTACTTTGAGAAAACCGAAAGCAATCACAAAAGCCATTAAAGGGGTAAAAATTATCACATTGGCACTAAACATAAATGTAATCATTGACCCCATAAAAACATCCATCCAAAACTCTTTTTTGTTGATTTTATCAAGCCAAAAATTCTGAGAACTAACTTGAGAGAGTTGTAAATAGAGGGGATGAGTTTGCAATTTAATAAATTGATTTCTGAGTTGAGTTTTGCGATCCAAAATTAACAGCTTTTTCCACTCAGGAACACTTTTCCCATTCAATCTTCCCAATAACTTCACTTGACGAACGTTCTTCAGTTGAAGTTGTGTAAGTTGATAACCAATTATTTTAGCTAAATAAGCATAATTAACAACCCTATCTTTTTGACGGTTAACCACAACAGTAAGCTGATTTTTTTTGATCCAACTGACTTGAACTTTAACTTGATGAGAATTCAAAACCTCTTGTAGTTTGGCTTGAATAATTTGTCCTTGTTTGTGTTGAGATTGAGTTCGATATTCAGAGCGAGTGCGAGGCTGAAATTCAGAATAATCTTGCCTAGAAATTAAATTTTCATCCGCTTTTTCTACAAGATTTGATTCCATTTCATCAGTAATTTTTAACCCTGGAAAAGCATCAACATAAGTCGGACGAGGATTCAAATATCGCAATACCGCAGCCGCAGAATGATAACGTCGGCTTGTCGCCCCTTGCAACATTTTATCTAAAATATTTCCTAACTCATCACTCACAGGTGTCTTTAAATAATCTCGCCAAACCCAATTTCCTTCTTGACTATCAAACAAATCAAACGGCGAAATGTCAGTTAACAGATGAATACAAGTCACACCCAAACTATAAATATCACTCGCAAAAACGGCTTTTCCCATCAATTGTTCTGGGGCGGTATAAGCCGCACTGCCGATCATTGTTCCTGTTTTCGGTAGCATTCCTCCTGTAATTAACTTCGCCGCCCCAAAATCTACTAAAACCAAATTTCCGTTTGTTCCTGATGTCAATCGACGACGAATAATATTTTCCGGTTTGATATCTCGATGAATAATTTTATGACTGTGAATAAACTCTAAAACAGGTAACAAATCTTTCAAGAGTTGTCGAATATATTCTTCCGAATAAGCGCCTTTTTCCCATAACTCTTGGGCTAAATTTTTACCTTCTATAAATTCTTGCAGTAAATATTGATAACCATCCTGTTCGAGATAACCTAACCATTGAGGAATTTGAGGATGTTCTCCTAAATGTTTAAGTTGTTTCGCCTCTTGCTGAAATAATTCAGCCGCTTTTTTACCGTTCATTCCTTGAGGAAAAAACTGCTTGATCGCGCATTGAGGTTGAGAAAC
>CAZNCM010000242.1:3133-4231 GCA_964571155.1 uncultured Lyngbya sp.
CCAAAAATGTCCGACCAAATCCTCCTTCTCCAATTAATTGAATCCCTCGATAACGAGAACTCAGAGTCGTTTCCTCTTGAGGTTTCAATACCAAAACTGAACCACAATTTTGACAAAATTGGGCATCATTAGGATTGTGCGGACGAGTGCAATTGGGATTAAAGCAATGACTCATTTGAATATTGAATGCAGAGATTCATGGATTTTAAATTGAAAATCTTAATAGAAAGAACTTGAGGGAATAGCCAGAAAATCAAAAGATAGAGAACAGGAAATCTAAAATCATTTGAGATTTTAATCGTGCTAACTATGCTAGATCAAATCTCCTCTCCTGTCTGGGGGATTTCCTAATTTTTCTCCATCCTTTGATCTCATCCGCCCTGTATTGTTATGTAGGAATCAACTCACCGGGACGTAACTTCGCCCATTTTCCCATTTCTTCGGTAAAACTCTGACAACCCACAACATCCCATTCCATCTCAATCTCCTCGTCTCGGGAACGAATGTTAACATTGATTGTAGGTTCAATCGGCTCGAAGGTGGGGTCTTCGGCAACGTGAGATTCCTGGTGCTGTGTTTCTACAGCGTGGTAGGTGATACAGCGATCAACATAGTGACAATTGACACAAATACACATTTTAAAAAAATCCTCTGTGCATTTCAGCAGACTGAATTTCATTCCAGCCCTTTATTAGTTAATGTAGCTTAGGCAAGACCTTACTGGCCGAAGAAGTCGGTTGATTTTTGTTGCAATGTCAAAAAAAGCGTTTAACTCGATCGGGTTTACAGATACTTGGCCATTTACTCTAGAGTGGCTACCCCAACCTGCTTATTTAGTCGGAGGTGCAGTGCGAGATGGCTTGCTTGGGCGCAAAGCAGACTATTTAGATTTAGACTTTGTTTTATTAGAACAAGCAATCACAACGGCACAGAATATAGCTAAACATTATAAAGCCGGATTTGTCTTATTGGATGCTGAACGTCAGATCGCCCGCGTCGTTTTTCCCGGTGCAACTGTTGATTTTGCCCAAGCCCAAGCCAATAGTTTGGCCGAAGATCTGCAACGACGAGATTTTACACTCAATGCGATCGCCTATA
>CAZNCM010000242.1:4241-9105 GCA_964571155.1 uncultured Lyngbya sp.
ATCGATCCCCACGACGGTCAAACCGACATTCAAAACCGACTCATCCGCATGATTTCCCCTCACAACCTGCGAGATGATCCCCTACGACTCCTGCGGGGCTACCGTCAAGCCGCCCAACTCGGATGTCAACTCGAACCTCAAACCCAAGCGACAATTCGCGAATTCGCCCCGTTCTTATCTCAAGTCGCCGTCGAACGAGTTCAAACCGAGTTAGGGTATTTGTTGAATACGGCTAAAGGTGTGGTTTGGATCAAGCACGCCTGGGAAGATCATTTACTCTCTGGTTTTTTTCCCAGCGCCTCAGAACAATTTGACCGACTCCTGAAAATGGATTCTGCTGTTGAGACTCTCCACCAACATTCACCCACATTCACCCCAACATTATCCCATCCGCTCCGCAATACGATCAAAACCTCACAACTGGCGATCGCCAAACTCACTTGTTTACTCACTCCTGACCCGACTGTTGCTGAAGTTGAGTTAACTCAGCTTAAATACAGTAAAGCCGAAATTCGCAGTGCGATCGCTATTGTTCAAGGTTTGGCTGCATTACAGCACACTCCCCCTTCCCAGATGTCTCTCAGACAGCAGTATTTTCTCTTTCAGGAGGTTAGAACCCTTTTTCCAGCTTTAGCGGTCTTAGCGGTGGCTTCTGGAGTCTCAGCCGTGAATCTATCGCCTCTGATTGCACGTTACTTGAATCTCGATGATCCGGTTGCTCATCCGCAGGTGTTGGTAACGGGGAACGAATTGATGAAAACATTAAATTTGTCTCCCAGTCCGAAAATTGGTCAACTGCTGATGAAGATTCAACTTGCACAAGTAGAAGGTCAAATCTTGACTCGCGAACAAGCCCTAAAATGGGTAGCCCAAAGCCTCGAACACGGCGAGTAAGTCTTAAATTTCTTCTCCTTGTGCCGTGACTCAGACCGGGAGAATCTGTTTATACCGTTACCCGATTCTCAGTTACGTTTTAATAAGGTTTTCGTCAAATTTTTAACGGTTTAGGAGTGTTGGTGATGAGTCGCTGGACTTGGATGGAGTGCATTGTTTGGGTGAGTGCGATCGCGGCAATTTCTTCGATTTCGCGTCCCCAGTCTGATTTTCTGATTTCTGATCAGTCTAATTTGGGTTTGGCTCAATTGCGATCGGCGGTGATCCCTCGGGAGTGTGACGAACCTGACGATCCAGAATTGTTACGGTTGAGCTTGATTAATCTTTCCCCAAAATCTGCTTCTGAGTCGGCTTGTGAGTCTTTTCATCGTCACGATCAACAGCATCAGGAAAATTCCTTCTCTCATTTGGGTTTTCGCGTGCAGTTGATCCCAACTCAGTTCAATACGTCTGACGACACCCTGCGTGAACAGACCCCAAAAACGACTCGGAGTTAGTTTAAATTTAAGACGTGATTCTATTGGGATACACGTCTTTTTTCTTGACAAAACCAAACTGTACAGTCTATGATATATAAATATCATCTGATCTGCCTGCTTTTAATTTTCTTTAATCAAACTGTACAGTCTAGTGAAATGGCAAATTGATAGATGGACATTATTTCACTCTCTTTACTTTTAGGACTAATCGTTGTATCCGATCAAATCCTCAACGGTCAATTCAAAATTTCACACAAACTGTTGAACTGGCTAGATCAACCAACAGAGGATTTAAAGCGTCAAGACCAATCGAACTCCAAGCCTCAACGTCCAACCGAATAACCGATCAAAGTTAGTTTTCTAGAAAAAAGCAAAAACCATTTCCCGGTCTAACAGGCTTGATCCCGTCAAAGAGCAACATCGTTCAGGAGTGACTGCATAAGTGATGAGTTGGCAGACATAAGTACAGATGAGTTCAATAGATACCTCAAGCAACAGATCTTATGGTTATGCAAAAACACAACTCAAAGGTTCTCCAAAACCAAAATCCTAAAAGCAATCGCTACAACGGTGGAAACCCTCGAAGCACCTTGCCTTTCAAACCTAATATTGCTCAAAAATTAGCAGTAGCAGCCGGTATTGCCTTCAGCTTAGGATTTATCAATGTCATGCCGATCCAAGCAAACCGCTTTGAATTCCAACAACAAGTCGGAGAAGAACAGCTATCGGGTGTCTTTGAAGGCACAGACAAAAACGCCGATGGAGTCGTAGACCTCTCAGAATTAGAATCCTTTGAAGCCCGTTGGGGTAACTATACCTGGACAAAAGAAGATTTAGAAGTCTTTAGCTGGGGAGAAAAAATAATTCGTCAAAACCAAGAGCAAATTTACGGCATCAGCGGCTTAAACCTATTCGCCCGAGGACGCCAACAACTCAAATCTCAAGCATTACAAGTTTGGAACCGAGGAGTCAGTACACCGGAAGGTCAATCAAAAAATCAAGGCGTTTACGGAATCGAATACGCAGCCAATACACCCGACAATACCTTATTTTCCCAAGAACAACTTCCCCTAGAAATCAGCCAAGCTCAATCACCCGTTGATATTTCGGTGTTAATGATGTTATTGCTGGTGGGGATCACAGGTTTATTGGTGTTAAATCCGTGCGGGTTTTATGTCAACACGCCAGAGAGCAAACCCTGTTCGAGTTCAGGAAAAATTTAAGGTAGGTTGACGATTAACCCACCTTGACTCGATTGTTTGAGTGTAGAAATTTTAATCTGATTAAATCTTAGAGAACCCCTTTAGAACTGGGAATTGTACCCGCACGTCGGGGATCAATTTCAACCGCCATGCGTAGTGATCGCGCCAAAGCTTTAAACGTCGCTTCAATAATGTGATGGGAGTTCATCCCGTCAAGCTGACGAATATGCAAAGTCATCAAACTATTATTAGCCAGAGCGACAAAAAACTCTCGGACAAGCTGCGTGTCATAGGTACCAACCCGTTGAGTGGGAATTTCTAAGCCATAAGTTAGATGAGGACGCCCCGAAAAATCTAACGCCACCTGAATTAAAGCTTCATCGAGAGGGGCAACAAAATGACCAAAACGGTTAATCCCTTTGCGATCGCCTAAAGCTTTTGCTAAGGCTTGTCCAAGGGTAATGCCGACATCCTCATTGGTATGATGATCATCAATTTCCACATCTCCAACGGCAGCAACATCCAAATCAACCAGGCCGTGGGAGGCGATTTGCTGCAACATATGATCTAGAAACGGAATCCCGGTATTGGCCTGACAGGTGCCAGTACCATCGAGGTTAATTGTGACGGTGACATCGGTTTCTTTAGTTGTCCGTTTAACCGTTACCTTGCGTGTTGTTGGGATCAGATCAGTATGGGTCGTAGCGGGTTGATTTTCTGTTAAGCGAGTTTGCATGATGTTATTAATACTTCAGTCACGATTTGACAAATTAAGGGTTAAGTTACTAAACCACCCAACCCCTAATCCCTTATTTTGCTACATTCCCATGATGCAGTAGCCCGAATCCACATACAAAATTTGACCCGTAATGCCACTAGCAAGATCACTACAGAGGAAAGCTGCGGTATTTCCGACCTCCTGTTGAGTTACGGTGCGTCGCAGGGGGGCAACTTGCTCAACATGATGAATCATATCTAAAATTCCTCCAACCGCCGAAGAAGCCAAGGTGCGAATCGGGCCTGCGGAAATCCCATTCACCCGAATTCCTAGAGGCCCCATTTCTCCGGCCAAATAGCGAACATTCATTTCTAAAGCAGCTTTGGCAATTCCCATGACATTGTAGTTGGGGATCACCCGAACCCCCCCAAGATAAGTTAAGGTGACAATACTTCCCCCTTGACTCATCAAAGGTTTAGCCGCAGCGGAGAGTTGGACAAGGGAGTAAGCACTAATATCGAGCGCCCGAGTAAATCCTTCCCGGGAAACTTGACTAAAATCTCCTGATAAGTCGTCTTTGTCAGCAAAGGCCAAACAATGAATCAGAATGTCCAGCTTTCCCCACTGATCGTCAATAGTTTTGAAGAGAGTTTCGACTTGGCGATCATCTTGGACATTGCAAGGTAAGAATAGACTGGGTTTAAGGGGTTCTACGAGTTCTCCGACTTTCTTTTCAAACCGACCTTTCTCATCGGGAAGATAAGTGACTCCCAAGTTAGCTCCGGCAGCATGAAGTTGTTGGGCGATCCCCCAAGCAATCGAGCGATTGTTGGCGATCCCGGTGACTAGCGCGTTTTTTCCGTCGAGGTTTAACATCGTCTTTATTCTAGAAGCTATTGGTCTGTTGCTCTCGGCTGACATTCCAATCCCTTATCATAGGATGAATTGGCAAAGTTACCACTCCAGGCGAATATTCCGAAGATATGCTAGCGTATGAGTCGGTAGGGAATACTGCCAAAACTGTATACTCAGTGATCATTGAAAAAAGCTCAAATTTCAATTGTTTATTTTGATTAGAGCTGCTCGTAATCGTCGGTTCTCTGTTAAGCTTATGCTAAGACAAGTCTATGATGATACGAGTTGAGCAATGGTCACAGTAGGCTCCGTTGTTCTAGGGTGAACCAGTAGTGCAGTGTCGTATTGGGATTTTCCCAAGTCAAGCGCAATTTTAGCAAAGTTTGCGGTTGTCATAACTGGTTAACCCGAAAGACGGATTAAAGGGTGACTTAGAGATCAAATTCTCTGAAATTAAAAATAAGTCGTAAAGTACAGTAGGGCATTGGTTAGCGCAAGGGATCGGGACGTGACGTATGATAGACCGTTAGCATTAATGTTTCGCCAGATCGGAGGCGGAGCATATCCTCCCGTTGTAGAAACGTTTGAACGGGGGAAGACCATATTTTTTCCAGGAGATCCAGCAGAGCGCGTTTACGTTCTCATCAAGGGAGCGGTCAAACTATCCAGAGTCTATGAAGCTGGAGAGGAAATAACCGTAGCCTTATTACGAGAAA
>CAZNCM010000242.1:9124-9463 GCA_964571155.1 uncultured Lyngbya sp.
TTCCGATTGAACAAGTCGAAAAAGCTCTGAAAAGTAACCCAGAACTCTCAATGGTGATGTTAAGAGGGCTATCATCTCGAATTTTGCAAACGGAGATGATGATTGAAACTCTAGCGCACCGAGATATGGGATCGAGATTGGTGAGTTTTTTGTTAATTTTGTGTAGAGATTTTGGTGTCCCCGGCCAAGAGGGGATTAGAATTGATCTCAAGTTATCTCATCAGGCAATAGCCGAAGCGATTGGTTCAACCCGAGTGACCGTGACTCGTCTACTGGGAGATCTCAGACAAAAGAACATGATCTCCATTCACAAAAAAAAGATAACGGTTCATAATCCTG
>CAZNCM010000243.1:0-9448 GCA_964571155.1 uncultured Lyngbya sp.
TACCAATTAAACCTATCAGCCAACAAATAGTTATATTGACTACAAAGCATTGATAACCATCTATCTATCTCTGTAATTTGGTGTTTTGTTGGACGTAATCGATACTGATAGGCGATTCTCACTTGAATAATTAATTGGTGTTATTGTCTAAGTATACACCAATCAAGATACTTGACCGGATGAAAAATGATTTTGTTTCTAGAGGGCGTTCAGTATCAGACTTAAAGGCTCATCTGGTACTGACGACAAAGTACCGAAAAAACCTACTCACCAAGGAAATGCTAATCCGCTTGCATGAGGTATTTGAGGATTTACTAGAAAAATGGGAGTGTCGGGTAATTGAGTTTAATGGCGAAGAAGACCACATCCACTTACTCTTTCAATATCACCCAGGAATTGAACTGAGCAAGCTAGTAAATAGCGTCAAAACCGTTACCAGTCGCAGATTGCGCTCTGAGTTTAAGGACAGAGTTAATAGCTTTTATCACAAGGACGTTCTATGGAATGGCTCTTATTTGATCGCCTCTTGTGGGGGTGTAACCGTGTCGGCATTGAAGAAATATATTGAAGGTCAAGACTCGCCAGATTAATTGGTAGATCACCGTTCCTACAGCAACCCTGAGTTACAAGCATCGCTGTACGCGATCGTCAGACAAAAATTTGATCACTGAGGTTCAGGGGAAGACAGTAAGTGTGAGGTGTAGTATTCTTGTTTCAATTTCACACAAGGACTACTTGATCAGCAAGTATTAATCGTCACAACAGCCAAATTAATCAAGCTGGGTTGAAAATCCCCTGAGTGCGTGAGACCATCACACAAATCTCTGTAATTTTAAGGCTAAATCAATATAGTTTTTTTCTTTCTCATCCGGTATCATTTTATATCAAGTCAATTTAACCCGAGAACCTGCTCAAAATCTTACCTCCGGAGATAGTGTTGTCATTCATTCAAGTCAACCGTTTGAGCCGACTCTGAGTTGAGAACAAATCAAATCGAAACATCACTCAACTTAACGAATTAATGAACGGATGTTAGTCACGGATAACATCAATTTTTCCCTATTGGCAAAATTGTCAAGAATTATCAGGCTAAATTGGATCAAAACCCTGGCTTTACAAAACCTTTATAACTTGTTTGTTATTTTTACAAAAGCTTTACATACTTCTCTATCTGTAGACTGATTTTTTTCACAATTTTGTTTAAGATGATAGAGAGGAAAAACAAACCAAAGATCACCATTGAAGAAACTATGATCAATAACTGTTCAGCTCCTAAGCCAACGATATCAGTTATTATTCCTGTCTACAATGGCGGCGAAAAATTTCAGCGATGTCTTCAAAGTTTGGCAAAAACTTCTTTCAATGCAGATGAAGTGATTGTAGTAGCTGATGGAGATACAGATGGTTCTTGGTTGCTCGCTGAGAACTTTGGCGCAAAAGTGATTCGACTCCCCAAAGCGGGAGGCCCTGCTAGAGCGCGTAATCTCGGGGCGGAGGCTGCAAAAGGTGATATTCTGTTCTTTATAGATGCAGATGTAGAAATCTATCCGGATACGATTGAAAATGAGCCAGATTTATCAGCTCTAATTGGTTCCTACGACGATGCACCGGGAGCAGATAATTTTCTCTCCCAATACCGAAATTTATTTCATCACTATACTCACCAAATCAGTCAAGAAGAAGCATCTACATTTTGGGGAGCTTGTGGTGCCGTTCGTAAAGAAGTTTTCTTGCAAGTTGGAGGTTTTGACGAAAAATATCGTCTTCCTTGCATTGAAGATATTGAACTCGGCTATCGACTTAAAAAAGCAGGTTATACTATTGGCCTACGGAAAAGTATTCTAGTTAAGCATCTGAAAGAATGGCGACCAATTTCCATGGTAAAAGCAGACTTTTTCTGTCGCGCATTACCTTGGACTGCTTTGATTCTACGCGATCGCCAGTTAAATAATGACTTAAACCTACAATACTCTAATCGGATTAGTGTTGTCTTAGTTTATGCGAAGATCGGTGCATTATTGGCAACACCTTGGTTATCTCAAACTTCGATTATTGCCTGTCTCTTAGCCTTAGCGTTTGTGGTTTTGAATGCACCAGTTTATCAATTTTTCCACAACAAACGAGGCTTGTTTTTTACCCTTCGAGCTTTACCTTGGCACTGGCTGTACTATTTTTATAGTGGGTTAGCGTTTGGAATTGGTTTAGTTCGTCATTGGTTTCAAGTACAACTCACTTATCGTAAAGTCTAAAGTCGTAAATGATATTTTTTGTAGTCATCGACTCAGCAGCTTTTAAAACTTGCTCAAGACAATATCACTACATTAAGACTGTTGATCTTTGCAATTGGGGTTCATCTTTACATCAGGTGAGATTTACTCTAGGTTGATGAAATCAAGAAATAATTGGTATTTATTGAAGTTATTTCTCTCAAATTTTTTCTTTTGTGCGAAATTCTGTACTCAGCATCCTATAAAATTACAGAGTTCTCCTAAGACTCCTAAAAACAAATATCTGTTAAAATTTCAACTCATCGGAGTTCAACCTTTTTAGCAGACGCATCTTTCGGCTCTCAATTCCTACAAAAACTACGTCATCAGAGGTTACAAATGCTACATCACCCCGTTGTCATCATTGGAGCTGGCCCTGCTGGTTTAACTGCGGCTTATGAACTTACAAAGCGTGGAGTCTATCCTCACGTCTTAGAAGCAGCAAGTCAAGTCGGAGGAATTTCTAGAACGGAGGTTTATAAAGGATATCGCTTCGATATTGGTGGCCATCGTTTTTTTACTAAAGTAGATGTTGTTAATCAATTATGGCAAGAAGTTTTGGGAGACGAGTTTATTCAAGTTCCTCGACTGTCTCGCATCTATTACCAGAACAAATTTTATGATTATCCGCTATCGATTTATAACACACTCTTAAATCTGGGTGTAATTGAAAGCGCGTTAATTTTGATGAGCTATTTAAAAGCTAAAATCCAAGGAAAGTTACAACCCGATTTAGAACCTGAAACATTTGAAGAATGGGTTACAGATAGTTTTGGAAGTCGGCTTTATCGAACATTCTTTAAAACCTACACCGAAAAAGTTTGGGGAATTCCCTGCAACAAAATTGAAGCCGAATGGGCAGCTCAACGGATTAAAGGTTTATCTCTGAAAAAAGCCGTAATCAATGCTTTATTTGGCAGTAATGATACCAAAACCTTAATCAAAAAATTTGACTATCCGATTTATGGTCCAGGTATGATGTGGGAACGTTTCCAACAAAAAGTGGATGAAAAAGGCGGTCAAGTTTCCCTGAATACTCGGGTGATGAGTGTCAAGCGAGAAGGTTATCATATTACTGAAATCACAGCTTATCAAGACGGTCAAGAAATGACAATCACAGGCGAGAATTTTATTTCCAGTATGCCTGTCACTGCATTAGTAAACCGACTTGATCCTTTACCTCCTGATGAAGTTTTAGAAGCCGCCAAATCTCTGTCTTATCGAGACTTTTTGATTGTCGCCTTGATTATTGATCAGGCTAAACTCTTTCCAGATAATTGGATTTATATTCATAGTCCAGAAGTTAAAGTTGGTCGGATTCAAAACTTTAAAAACTGGAGTCCGGCGATGGTTCCAGACCAATCTAAAACCTGTTTAGGTTTAGAATATTTCTGTACAGAAGGCGATGAAATTTGGAAGTTATCAGATACCGAACTTTTAGATTTAGCCACTCGGGAAATAGAAAAGCTAGGTTTAGCAAAAGCCAGTCAAGTAGAAGATGGAACGATTCTCCGTCAACCCAAAGCTTACCCCGTTTATGACCGAGATTATCGCCGACACCTACAAGTCATTCAAGATTATTTATCACAGTTTGATAACTTACAAACGATTGGTCGTAACGGAATGCACCGTTATAATAACCAAGACCATTCGATGCTAACTGGACTGTTAGCCGCACAAAATTTACTTGGTGACAATCACGATCTCTGGAATGTTAACACAGAGCGTTCCTATCACGAAGAATTTACCAAAGAAGAATGGAAAGGTCGTGAAAAACCAGAGTTAGTAATGAAATAAAATCAATGAGTTGATGGGGTTAATATTTCTAGAATTCCCATTAACTCTTTATCGGTTTGCTTTCTCTGGTAAAAGCCTTAGCTAAAATTTCCTGGAAATGGAACACTCATCTAGACCTTTCGTGTCCGTAATTGTTCCTGTTTATAATGATACGGAACGCTTAAAACACTGTTTAAAAGCACTGGATCAGCAGACCTATCCTCAAAGCTGTTATGAAGTGATTGTAGTGGATAATGGTTCTGATCCGGCTGAAAAAGTAGACCGTGTTGTAGCTTTGTTTAATCAAGCGTTTTGTATCAATGAAAGCACTCCAGGTTCCTACGCCGCTCGAAATCACGGAATATCTGTTGCCAAAGGGGAAATTATTGCTTTCACTGATGCTGATTGTATTCCGGCTTTAGATTGGCTCGAACAGGGTGTAACGAATTTGCAAAAGGTTCCAAATTGTGGATTAGTTGTAGGAAAAATAGAGATTTTCTTTCAAAATCCTGATAAAATTACACCAGTAGAACTCTATGAAAGTATTACAGCTTTTCCCCAAAAAGAACTTTTAGAAAAATATCGATATGGAGCCGGAGGGAATTTATTTACTTGGAAAAAAGTCTTAGAAAAGGTCGGTGTTTTTGATGCAACTTTGAAGTCAAGTGGAGATGTCGAATGGTGTCGGCGAATTTTTGAGAGCGGTTATCTACAAGTTTATGCGGAGGAAAGTTGTGTTCAGCATCCCGCTAGGACATCTTGGCGAGAATTGTATAAAAGAACAATTCGGCTCATGGGAGGAATCTATGATTTACAGCACAAGAAAAACACTACAAACTTCCCAAAAGATCTCGTTTTTGTTTCCCTATTGCTAAAAAATTTAGTTCCCCCTTTGAACTTTGTAGTTAGTACATTTTTAGATGAGCGCTTGACAAGTCTAAAACATAAATGTCAGGTTTCTCTAGTAATGTTTTTTGTCCGATATATCAGTGCTTGGGAAGTTATCAGACTAAGATTTGGTGGATTATCTGCCCGAGAATAGTGAACGGTTAATAACGATGAAAATTGCATTTATTGTGGGTCATTTTCCCCAATTGTCAGAAACCTTTATTCTCAATCAAATTACAGGTTTAATTGAACGAGGTCATCAGGTTGATATTTACGCCAGTTCCCCCGGTGATACAACTAAAGTTCATCCGGCGATCGCTAAATACCATCTGTTAGATCACACCTATTACTTTCCTCAAATTCCTGAAAATATTCTTCTGCGAATTTGGAAAGGAATCGGATTACTACTTACTCAAGGCTATCAAGAGCCTGGGCGTTTTCTCAATGCTTTAAATTTCTTCAAATACGGTCAGCAAGCCCTTTCTCTGTGGTTGCTTTTCACGATTATTCCTAAATTTGATCGCCACTATGACATCATTCACTGTCAATTTGGAACTCAAAGTTATCGAGGAATGTCTTTTCGGACAGTTAACACTCCGAATGCTCAATTAATCACGACCTTTCGAGGAGATGATATTAGTCGATTTGTACAAGAAAAAGGAAAAAATATTTATAAAAAATTATTCAAGACGGGTAACTTATTTTTAGCGAATTGCGAATTCTTTAAACATCGAGTTGTAGAGCTAGGATGTGATGAAAGTCAAGTATTTGTACATCGTTCCGGTTTAGATTGTCGTCGATTTCCTTTTACTCCTCGTTCCTATCCTGTTGATGGAAAAATTCGGATTGTTACAACAGGTCGGCTGGTGGAAAAAAAAGGAATTGAATACAGTATTCGAGCGGTAGCCCAACAAGCTTTAGTCAACTCTAACTTGGAATATAATATTATCGGAGATGGTATTTTAAGGGAAAGCTTACAAAAATTAGTGGACGACTTAAATGCCAGTAATTTCATTCATTTATTAGGTTGGAAAGATGAAGATGAAATTATCGAAATCCTCAATCAATCCCATATTTTTATGGCTCCGAGTGTCACAGCATCCGATGGAAATCAGGATGCTCCCGTGAATGTTTTAAAAGAAGCAATGGCGATGGGTTTACCTGTAATTAGTACCTATCATGGAGGAATTCCAGAGTTAGTAGAAGATGGAGTTACAGGTTTCTTAGTTCCTGAACGAGATGTAGAGACTCTAGCTGAAAAACTCGGTATTCTGGTGAATAATTCACAATTATGGCTAGAGATGGGAAAAGCTGGACGAGCCTATGTTGAAGAACATTACGATCTCAACAAACTGAATGATACTTTGGTCGAACTCTACCGAAAAAGTTTGACATCGGGTTGTCAGAATAAGAACTTAAATGTTCAGATTCCACCGTCAGTTAAGAGTATAACTCAATCATCACTTTAATCATTTTACAGAGGTTATCAAAATGGAACAATTAGCAACCAAAACCGAACCCCAAGTTACTATCATTGCTGTTCCTCGCGAACGGTTTAGCTGCGCTCGTGAGTCCTTAGAAAGCATCTATGAACACACAAAGATTCCGTTTAAATTAGTCTATGTTGATGGGAATTCTCCCAAACATATTCGAGCTTACTTGCAAGAACAAGCCGAAGCGAAAGGCTTTAAACTCCTGCGAACCGATTATTATCTATCTCCCAACCAAGCCAGAAATATAGGTTTAGCTCAAGTTAATACAAAATATTTAGTCTTCATTGATAACGATGTTGTCGTCACATCCGGTTGGTTAACTCAGTTAATACAATGCGCCGAAGAAACAGATGCGACAGTTGTCGGCCCTCTCATGTGCCAAGAAAGACCTTTGCATGAAATCGTTCACTGTGCTGGCGGAGACTCTCATATTTGGGTTGATAAAAAAGGTCGGCGACGGTTTCGAGAAAAAATGTGTTTGCAAGGTAAAAAGGTGAGTGAAGTTCGCGAGCGCTTACAACGGCAAGAAACCGAATTAGCCGAGTTTCATTGTGTTTTAGTTCGTCGCTCAATCTTTGATGAAATTGGTTTTCTCGACGAAGCCATGCTCAATACAAAAGAACATTTAGACTTTTGTATGTTGGTTCGTCAAGCCAGAGGAAAAGTCTATTTTGAACCCAATTGTATAGTAACTTATGTACCAGGCCCTCCTTTAGAGTGGAGTGATTTACATTACTATATGTTGCGGTGGAGTGATGCTTGGCAATTAGCAAGTTTGCACCGTTTACGAGATAAGTGGAATCTGGCTGAGGATGAATATTTCAAAACCAAATATAAAAAGGTAGGTTGGCGACGATACGGCACTATTATTGTCCCCTTAGTTTTGCGTTTAACTTGGGGTATGGGCAACAATCTTTTAGCAAGAACTATCGGCAAAATCGACCATGTATTTATTAACCGCTTCTTGACGACCCGCCATGCACATCAGCAACGCAAACTGCATCAATCAATGTCAACTAACCCTTAAACCGATTAAGGTATTATGGGGATAGAAAAATCTTAAAACTTATACATGAGTATCAAACAGAAGGCAATTCAAGGTGTTGTTTGGTCTGTCATCCAAAACTGGGGCAGTCAGACAGGTTCGCTGATTGTATTCTTAATACTAGCTCGCTTGCTAACTCCAGAAGCCTTCGGTTTAATTGGTCTAGCTAATGTTTTTTTTGCGTTCATGCAAATCTTTCTGGAGCAAGGATTTTCCCAAGCCTTAATTCAACGCGAGGAAATTGAGCCAGAAGAACTAGACACGGCTTTTTG
Source organism: uncultured Lyngbya sp. (assembly GCA_964571155.1). Taxonomy (GTDB): domain Bacteria; phylum Cyanobacteriota; class Cyanobacteriia; order Cyanobacteriales; family Microcoleaceae; genus Capilliphycus. The sequence continues at coordinate 7,742 of CAZNCM010000243.1, forward strand.
GACTCATGTATTGAGTGGGTTTTTGCTAACAATTATTAGTTTTTTATGCTCTGGGTTGGTTGGAGAAATGTTCAATCAACCCAAGCTTATCCCCATCATTCAATGCTTCTCGTTTTTGTTTTTCCTTAAGTCTCTGAGTCATGTTCATAAAGCTATTTTAACCCGAACGTTTGCGTTTAAAGTCATGGCAGTTCGGACGATTATTGGTATTATTATCGGTGGAATTGTAGGGATTGTCATGGCTTTATATGGATTTGGTGTGTGGAGTCTTGTCAGTCAGCAATTTATATATGAAGCCGTAGAAGTCTTTATTATTTGGGGTGCAATTGACTGGCGACCCAAACTCAGATTTTCTTTCAAACATTTGCGAAGTTTTTTAAACTTTGGCTTGAATATCCTGGCATTAAAATTCCTGGCTTTTTGTAATAAGCGAACGGATAATTTGCTCATTGGTTACTTTTTAGGAGAAGTTGCTTTAGGATATTACCTGATTGCTTTTCGTGTTCTAGATGTGATGACTCAACTCCTCGTCAGCACAACAAAGCAGGTCGCCCTGCCAACTTTTTCTCGATTACAAACAGAACCTGAACGCTTTCGACAAGCCTTTTATAAAGTTACCCTATTCACCAGTCTAATTGCTTTTCCCACCTTTTTAGGAATGATTATTTTTACCCGAGAATTGGTTTTTACGCTATTTGGAGAGCAATGGCTACCTTCAGTTACAGTAATGCAAATTCTGGCTTTTGCGGGAATTCTAAATGCAATCTCTTTCTTTAATGGTTCTGTATTTATGGCGATGGGTAAACCTTCGTGGAAACTGCGGCTGAGTTTACTTAATGCGGTACTAAACCTTATTGCTTGTCTACTGGCGGTAAAATGGGGAATTGTTGCAGTCGCTATCGCTTATGTTGTTAGTAGCTATTTGGCTTTTCCCGTTAATCAATGGGCGATTAGCAAATTAATTCATATTCCTGTACGTACCTATTTAAAGCAATTTATGAGTCCGACTATTTGTTCATTGATCATGGTTTTTGGAATTGTAATTTCTAAATACTTCCTCATTAATTTAGTTAATGAAAAGCTATTAATCGTCATCGGTACAGCAATAGGAATAATAATATATGGATTGTCCATGAAATTTTTATATTCTCAGATATTTGAAGATTTAATCAAGATTTTAGAGATGATTAAATCCCCTTCTAAAAACCTATCAAAGAGTTAAAATTATGTGAATTAAGTTATAATAAATAGTATAAGGCATCAAATTCTACACACTTAGTTTATGTCACAGTTAAATTTACCGATAAAAATTGACTTCAGCTTCTCTAAAAACCAAACTTTAATTGAAAATAGCATAATTGTTGCTTTTGTTTTTTTCGGCTTGGTGGGTATCCTTCACCACGAAATATGGCGGGATGAATTTCAAGCTTGGTTATTGGCTAGAGACAGTGCATCGCTGATAGAACTGTTTCAAAATATGCGGTATGAAGGACATCCGGGTTTGTGGCATCTCTGTTTATATGGGTTAAGCCGAATCACCCATAATCCTTTAATTATGCAGATTTTTCATTTATCTGTATCGGTTGTTATTGTTACTTTAATCGTTAAGTTTTCTCCCTTTTCTGCTTTACATAAATTTTTACTTAGCTTTGGATATTACTTTTTTTATGAATATACAATCATTAGTAGAAACTATAACTTAGGAAT
>CAZNCM010000244.1:0-246 GCA_964571155.1 uncultured Lyngbya sp.
TAAAAAAATTAATGAGCAACTCTCAATTGCGACGAATCAAGTTACACCGACCCAATTGCAACAAGCAGCACAAGCAGGGTTTAGATCCGTGCTAAATTTTCGCTCTCCTCAAGAAGAAGGTTTCCTTAGTGATGAGGAAAAACAGGCAGAAGCAGCCGGATTAGAGTATGTTAATCTTCCCGTCAAAGCTAATGGGATTACAGAGGAACTTGCCGATAAAATTATACAACAAATTGATTACCTTCC
>CAZNCM010000244.1:310-656 GCA_964571155.1 uncultured Lyngbya sp.
GGATTGCGTTCGGGTGCAATGGCATTAATGTATATTGCGATTAAAGAAAAAATATCGGCAGATACTATCCTAGAACAGGGTGAAGAAATGGGCTTTGATTGCAATACATTTCCGGAAATGAAGAAGTTTTTAATCACTCATATTTCTAAATATTCAAACAATTATTAATTCATCGGAATCTCACTGAACTTAGGCGACCAGGAGTCATAAAAGAATGACAAATGAAACAAGCAAGCAAAACTTAGACTTGACTACTTCAGAAAGTAAAATGTTGATTTTTGCAAGTTTTTTACTCGGCTTTGGTTTGGGCGGGTTTATCGATGGAATTGTATTGCATCAGTTGTGG
>CAZNCM010000244.1:666-9421 GCA_964571155.1 uncultured Lyngbya sp.
AATGGCATCACATGATTGCCAATCTCGTCCCCACAAATACCCTCGCTGGATTAGAAACAAATACCGTTGCGGATGGTGTTTTTAATGCGGGGATGTTTACAATTACCGTAGCGGGTTTAAGTTTGTTGTGGAAAAGTATTAAGCAAAATCCAAGTTTTTCCCTCTCAACTCGCGCATTTATTGGCTGGAATCTAATCGGTTGGGGAGGATTTAATTTATTTGATAGTGTTGTTTTTCATGCGATATTGAGATTGCATCATATTCGCCAAGTTCCCAACTTTATTATATACGATATCGGCTTTTTTTTGATCGGAGGTTTTCTGATTTTAGCGGGAATCGTTTTAACCCGAAAATATTAACCTCACATTCGAGAAGAATAAAAACCCGGTTTCTATTGAGTTATCCGGTTTGTGATGGTGTTAGAGATCAAACAGTTGCAGGTTGCTAATTTCCGTGTTATACTACAAAATAATACAAACCTAAAAATATGAGGAACGAGCAGTATAAATTGTTCGTTTAGTTCATCAATGAATCGTGAAGAAATCGAACAAAGAACGATTTTAATTGCCTTAACAGGTTCACGAGGTTATGGGTTATCAACTGCAACCTCAGACTATGACTATCGCGGGATTTTTATTGCGACAAAACCCTATTATCTGGGATTAAGTCAAATCGAACAAGTCGATAAAGACTGGGATACAACCCCCTCTAAAACCTTTCCCTATTTAGCCAAAGATACCTGTATTTATGAACTGAGAAAGTTCTTAAAATTAGCGATTGATAATAATCCCAATATTTTAGAATTATTCTGGTTTAAAGACTATGTTCACCTGACAGAAGTCGGAAACATATTGCAGCAACACCGACAACTCTTTCTTTCCAAACGCATCAAACAAACCTATTCGGGTTATGGTTACGCCCAAATCAAAAAGTTAGAATCTCATCGTCGTTGGTTACTCAATCCTCCCCAACATCAACCCACTGCGGCTGAATTTGGATTTGTAGATAATCCGCCTTTAAATGTTAGCCAGATTAATAGTTTTTTAGAATACTTATATTTGTTAATTCGCGATCGCATTGAATATCTAGAACCCGCCAAAACGTTGTATAATTTGTTGACCGCAGAGATTGACTATAAAGGAATTTTAAAACAACATTCGCTTCCTGATGAAGCCCTAGAAACAACTCAAAAGTTAGTCAATTGTTCGGAAGAATTTCTGCAAAAACTGCAAAAAAGCCAACAATATCAACGGGCTATTCGAGAATACAAAAACTATCAAAGTTGGAAAAAAAATCGCAATCCCGAACGAGCAAAAATGGAAGCAAAAGTTGGCTATGACTGTAAGTTTGCCATGCAAGCAATTCGGCTATTGAAAACGGGAATAGAGATTTTAAAGACTCAAAATTTAATTGTTGATCGCCGAGAAGCCGGAGATGCTGAGGAATTATTAGCCATAAAAAAAGGTCAACATTCCTACGATGAAGTGATGCAAATAGCCAAACAACTCTATCAACAACTCGATGAAGCCGAAGCTGTTTCAACGCTTCCAAAATCTGTCGATGAATCTATTGTCAATCAACTGTGTATGGATTTGGTTTCACAACAAGGATTTTAATCTTCTATTCTCCTGCAATCTTTCTCTGCTGAGAAGAAAAATATCTTAATGTTTGGTGAGATTTCCCAGAAATTTATCGACGCTATAATACCATTGATCTTCGACCACATTAACCAACATATAATGTCCGATTTCGGGGACAAGAACCAGTTCTTTGAAACCCTTTAAATTATTAAATAACTCCTTAATTTCGCCGACAGTTACCCATTTGTCGAGTTCGCCCTGCATCAATAAAGTCGGACAATTCACCTGTTTAGCATAGTCAACCGGATTGTAGGCAAAACCGTTAAACCCATGTTGAATGCTTCCCCAAAAAACCAACAGTTCGGCGACGGGAAACGAGGGAATATTAAAATATTTTAGGCGAACTTTTACCGCATCCAAAAGGCGAACAAAAGGCATTTCGATAATAATACCATCGGGTTCAATCTTTTCTTTCGCGATCGCCCGAAGAATTGCGGCACTTCCCATTGAAATCCCATAAAGAATTATCGGCTGACTGGGATTTAGTTTTTGGGCATAAGCCAGTGCAGAAGCCACATCTTTTGCTTCTTTTGCCCCAATGGTTGTTGTGTGTCCGCTCGACCCCCCAACCCCTTGATAATCGACCAGTAAAGTGTCATAATTGAGGTTGTAAAATGCTCGGGCGGACAAAAGAAGATTGGTTTTTGTTCCTCCCTGTCCGGTAAATAAAATCGCTGTTCCCCGCGAATAGTAAGCCGGAATGAACCAAGTTTCCAACCATTTATCTTTGCCGAGGGGAATTCGTTCGGTGACAAATTCCAGCCCGATATCGGCGGGAGTTCGGCTGTGGGCGGGGCGGGGAAATACGCCGAATACGCCGGGAACTTTGTAATGGGTGAGGCAGTACGCGATCGCGAAGGCGACCAGATTGAGCCCAATTATTGTTATTAATCCGCACCGAATCAGCCATTTATTTGAGGATTTTCCCAAGACTAAACTGAGAAAAAAGCAGGCCAGTCCACCCCCGCCCAAAAATGCGGCTATCCGTTTCAAGGGAAATAAGTAGCCGTTAAGAAAACCGAGGAGATGCAACCCGATAACGGCAATAATTATCCCCAGCAATAAAGCCCAGGTCATCAGGCAGACTTTCCGAAAAAAAGACGACAAAGTTGACGGATATTTCATCTTGACTCTCCTTTAAAATGAGGGTATGCTGATAGTTAATATTTCTCCTAAAGCTACAGAGAACTTCTATCAAATTCCGCAACTTACCTAAAAAACGCTTTGAGAGTTTAATCAAGTCAGGCGAACGGGCTGCTGGTGAATCTGGGGTTTTTCCTACAAACCCAAAGAACTTATTAAGTGACAGGAAGTTGAGAAGAAATAGGTTAATAATAACAAAGTCAGTGAATCGCAAACTTCTATGATTAATCCCCGTGAAATTTATGACCTACTCCTCGATAAAAGTGCCAGCAATACTCCCATTCAACAAATTATTATTGGTTTGACCTGGACGCTGTGCGAAGCCGAAGGAATGGGATTGTGTATGAGTCCTGGAATTCCAACTCGCACTTTACCGTGGTCGGGAACTTTAGTCAATAAACCCGCCTCGGAGTTGACCTCTTGGGTGCGATCGTGGGAGAGTTATCAAGCAACAGTCGGAATGGCTGTAATTAATGCTATAATTAACTCGGATTCTCCCCTAACAAAAACCGCTAAACCTCTCTCTCCGACTGGTCCGGCAAACTTATCCGTATTTGAACATTTTCTCCCTCAAATTCGGGGAAAACGGGTGGCAATTATTGGGCGTTATCCCGAACTTTCTCGCTATGAAAAAGAGATGAATTTGGTGGTGCTCGAAAGACAACCTGCTGCGGGAGATTTACCTGACCCTGCTTGTGAATATATTTTACCCGAGTCTGAATGGGTGTTTTTAACCTCAACTTCAATCGCAAATAAGACCTTTCCTCGCCTGGTTGAATTATCAAAAAATGCGACATTAGTCTTAATGGGGCCGACTTTACCTTGGTTAGAAGAATTAGCCGAAATGGGGGTTAATTATTTAGCCGGAGTTCGGATTACTAACCCCCAGGCATTGCGTCAAACCGTTGCTGAAGGGGGCGGAACTCGCATTTTTGACACCGGAGTTCAATATTGTGTTCAGCAAATTTCGGGCTAACTTAAGTCTCTCTATTTTCCTGCGGTTGTAATCGTTCTGGAGGGGTTGTTCCCCAATCTTGACGCAGTGGAACATATTCGCCTCTAATTGGATTATAACGATAAATCAAAGAATAGTAAACGGGGGAATTAGAGCTATTAATTTTGAAGTCTAGAATAATTTCGGGTTCTTTGTCTTGATCAATATCTTCAACTTCTACACCTAAAAATTGATCGGTCGGTTGATTATTTCTCCCCGCCATCAATAAAATCGCTTCACTGAATTTTAATACACCTCGGCGAACAATTTGTAAGCGTAATTTGCGGTTATTTACAGTCTGTTCTTCCGGTTGATAAAAGAGTAAAGCTTCCACATCTTCCGCCCTCGCAGTTGCTTCTAGTGACTCGGGAATCTCGGGAATTAGGGGTAAAGATTCCGCAGGATCTGGGGAAGAATTGGGAGAAGGTTCAGAAGCGGCGATTTCTGAGGGTGATTCAGGGGGGATTATTTCTTCCGGTTTTGCTATCGCTGAAGGTACAATTTCCGATTTTTTTTCATCTTGTTTAGCGTTTAAAACAATCGGTTGAGGAGTGGGATTTGATAACTCATCTGCTGAAACTCGGGCAATATATTGAGTCGGAATAAAAGGAGTTTGACGAGAATCTGCGATCGCTTGACAGATAAAAGTCGCCACTTCAGCGCGAGTTGCAGGTTGATTCGGGTTTAAACGTTTAACATCTGGATAATTCACCACTAAACCATTTTCAGTCGCCGCCGTAATTGCCGTTTGTGCCGTTTCTGGAATTTGATCGGCATCAGTAAAAATCTGATCTAATTGCTGTGTGGATAACAACTGAGGTTCATAGTCTAAACCTTGAGTTAAAGCCGTTAAAACCTGCGCCCTTGAGACTGTTACCATGGGATTAAACGCCCCGGCAATATACCCCGATAAAAAGCCTTTGCGATCCGCTTCTCGAATCGCATCATAAGCCCAATAATTCGTCGGAATATCGGCAAAGTTTGTCGGTTTACGAACAGGTTCAACATTAGAAAAAGCCTGACTTAAAATAATCGCTAATTCTACCCGTTTCATCGGTTCATCGGGGCGAAAACGATCATCTTCGCGATTTCCTCCCACGACTTCTCGTTGGGCTAAGGTTTGAATACATCTTTCCGCCCAATGTCCTTGAATATCAGAAAAGGAGTTAACAGTTTCCCCTTGAGCTTGTTCGTGGGGTAGAGGATTTGGTGTCGCCAGACTCACCTCACCTTGACAGAGGAATGTGATAGCAACGACTCCTCCTAATATTAATTGATCATCCCCTATTTTCCTGTTCATATCGCATTTTTAAGCCAACTAAAGAATTAATGTTCCGGGTATCCTAACTCTACTGAAATATTTTATCGCCTTTGGGAAAATCGTCAACTGAACCGATGATTATTTCCCTCAATCATTATAAATGATCACTAGAAATGATTAGCCCTTTTTTCGAGAAATTTTAGTCTGGAAAATAAAAGGGTTTTGAAGGGCAACAAAAAAGAGTTTTATTCCATTTCGGATTTTAGTCAATCCTGAGAATAACCCAAGCGATCGCACCACTCTAACACCCGATTCCAACCCCACCACCGATCCGGATCTTGGGATTGACGTTGACAAGATTTACTACTAATATAGCCAACATGACCGCCATATTCAGTTAACATCAAGTCTATTTTAGAATTTTGGCGAGCGGCAGCTTTTAAATCGGGAATAATCGTGGGATCAAATAAAGGATCATCGGCTGCATAAAGAATCAATGTGGGTTTTTGAAATTGAGTTAATAACGGTAAGGCACTACTGGCATTATAGTAGTCTTCGACTGACGAAAATCCTAATCGTTCGATCACCAATTCCTGATCAAATCCCCAAATACTATTGGCTCGCTTGATCGCCTCTGGATCAATATTTTGGGGATGGGCTTTGTAGATACGTCTAGCCAGTCTTTTTAACTCTTTGGCGATCGCTTTTTCGAGATATTTTCCGAAAGGATCTTTAACTAAATAAGACAGAGATCGGTTAGAATCCAAACTTGGACAAATCACCGCTCCCCCCCCAAAGTCTGACTCCCTAAATTCGAGGTTACTTCCCCAAGTTGAAACGGTTTGTGCGGCTTTCACGCCCCAAAGCGCTAACTGTCCACCCAAGGAATATCCCGTAAACCAAAACGGAGGCGGACACCCCAAGGCTTTTGCTTTGGCGGCGATGCGAACAAAGTCTTCTCCTTCGTAAATTCCATCTGAGGTGAGTGTGGGTGAGAGTTCTGCGGTTTTTCCATGCGCCCGCCAGTCAAACAAAACAACGCTGTAGCCCTTCGCGTAGGCTTTGCGCCCCAACAGTCTGAGAAACCATTGGTTGTTTAAATCTCCAGTAATCCCATAAGTACCGATGATTGTACCGCGTGAATGTTCAGCAATGGCATATTGACCAAAAATCGGAACTTTCCCCGCACCAATAAAGATTTGGTCTTGATAGGGGGGTTCTGAATGAGGGGTGGTTTTTTCCCAGGTTTTCTTGGCTCTCAAGGCTGCATAAACCGTCATCGTCAAGCCATTTTTCAGCAAAAAGGGGGGAGTGTAGGAGAGTTGATCCATTATCGAAAGCAGAAGGAATAGGTGATGTTTTTATAGGTTAATGATGGCAGACGAAGAAGCTTAACCGACAGAGTTCACAGGCTTGTTTTTTGACTGGGGGTTTGTTGTCCAGATTTAACGATAGTATCAACGAGGCTATCAATCAACCGTTCGGAGTCCATGGGCATCAGTTTGTCTCCCTGGAGGACGTTCTGCACCATAATAAAATGGATTAACCCACCCACAAAGATCCGGGCTGTGGCTTCAGGATCGTTGATTTTTAGGTGTGGACAATCTTGGAGATATTTGGTTAACGTGACTGTAGCGGGTTGAATCAGTTCCTGCACAAAGATTTCAGCTAAATCTGGTCGTTTGCTAGACTCACCGATAATTAAACGGGCAAAACAGAGATATTCATCTTCTGAGGCATTTTCAATGATTCTGTGGGCGAGATCTCGCAACACTAAGTCTGGTTGACCTTTGAGGGGTTGTGACCAAACCAAGCGAAATTTCTCGGAGGCGATGCGTTTAACGAGGGCGGTAAATAGGCCGTCTTTATCGCAAAAGTGACTATATAGGGTTTGTTTAGACACTCCGGCTGATTTAGCAATTTTATCCATACTGGTGCAAGCGTAGCCATGGGCTAAAAATTCGGGCATGGCACCTCGGAGAATTTGGTCGGCTTTCTCGGCGCATCCCGGACGTGAATATTCAAGGTTTGTGATTTTACGCATCGCTTTGATTCTCCTATTTTGTTGTGTATATTATGCTTATAAAGTGCTCCAAACCGTACCACACTGTACAGTCTAAGCGTAACATCGCTCGAACAAGTATGACCACAAAACCTCAACTCTCAACTTCCTATTTTTGATCTGCTGAGTTTTGACACAGAGAAGCACGTTCTTGATCGGGAAGATTCGAGAGATAGTCCTGAAGCCACAAACACCCTTGGGTGATTTGATAATCTAACTGAAAACCTTGCATATTCCAAAGAATAGTTGTTCCATCCTCTTTGGCGATCGCTAAAATTGTGCCATCTTGATTGAAATGAACCCGATTGATAAATACATCTTGATCGATCGTGTAAAAGGGTTCAATCTCTTGAGTCTGACAGTTTCCATCCGTCGGCCAAAGTTGTTGGCGATCAAGCTGCCAAAATCGAACTTTTTTATCATCACTGGCTGTTGCCAAAATTTTACCACTGGGATCGATATCAATACTGCGTACAGTCGCCTGATGTTTTAGAGGACAAGAAGTTCCCTGACTCGGACTCCAGAGATCAACTTGATCTTCAACTTGATCTTCAGGATCTTCAACTGCGATCGCTAAAAGTCCAGCCTTTGAGACGTAACTAATTTCATTAATAATTCGCTTTGGATAAGATCGAATCGTGCGGGAACGCCAACCCGTTTTGTCTTGACTCCACAATTGAAGTTGGGATTGGGTTTGCGGATCAGAAGTAGCGATCGCCATTAAATCTCCGGTTTGATCAAACTCAATACTGACAACCGGAGCATCTAGGGTTAAAGTCTCTATTAAAGTCCCGTCCTTTTGCCAAAGCTTCACCTTGGCGTCTTCACTCCCAGAAGCCATCATTCCTTTCGGACTAAACTCAACCGTATTCACCACCGAGTCATGTCCGTTTAAAGTCTTGACAGATAGGTTATACTCCGTCTCTACTTTCTCGATATTCCAGAATTTAATCGTGGGTTCTGAGGTGCCAACCGTGGCGAGGGTTTGTCCGTCTGGACTCAAACTGACCCAACGCACTTTGTTTTGATGTTGCAACAATAAGGGTTGATCGTCTGAATTTTTCAACAATTGAACGGTGTCAGTCTTCCACAGTCGAACCGTTTGATCGTCACTGGCTGTGGCAATAATTTCACCGTTGGAACTAAAATCAACGTCATTAACGGCTAACGGATGTCCCTGGAGAATATGATCGAGGGGGTTGCTGTTGCGATCCCAGAGTTTCACCGTATTATCGGAACTTGCAGAGGCGATCATCTCACTGTCTGGACTAAAACTCACTGTCCAAACATCGTTATTATGTCCGGTGAAGGTTTGCAAGATCACACCATCTTTGTTCCATAGCTTCACGGTTCGATCCCGGCTACTACTGGCAATGGTCTGACCATCGGGGCTGAAACTGACGCCCAAAACATCGTTATTGTGTCCTTTAAGGGTTTCGATCTCTTTTCCGGTTTGTGCATTCCACAGTTTAACCGTGCGATCGCCACTAGCAGAAGCTACCACCGTACCATCAGAATTGAAGTCGATTGCCGTTACGCCATCCTGATGTTTTAGAGTATGCAATAACTTACTAGTTTTTCCCTTGTCTGATAAACTCCAAAGTCCGATCGTGTTGTCCCAGCTTGCAGAAGCGAGAGTTTGTCCGTCTGGGGTA
>CAZNCM010000245.1:0-2753 GCA_964571155.1 uncultured Lyngbya sp.
CTTATGCAGATGTGTTTTTCAGTTAACAGTTACGCAGTTACCCGTTACCCGTTTTTCTAGCAAACAGTTAGCCAGGTTTTGTAGCTTATTGTGTTCGATCTGCGTAATGGGTGAAATTAACCTCCAATGGACACAACTCGACACCACCCTCTGAGTTGTGTCACAATAACTTCCGTTCCTTGCATCGTAAATCGGATATTGACAAAGCGTTTCGTATCTTTAACTTGTTTTTTTCTAGTTCAGGGTTTTCTCATAAAATTTCACTTAATTAAAGGAGTCTGTATGCGCCGTTTTTTCTCAAGTCTTGCACTCACTGGTGTCTTACTGGGCAGCCTTCCGATCCTCAGTTTTGCTCAAGGAACACCTGGAATTACCTTGTTTGGCGGGCCTGAACAGGCTAATATGCTTAACTTCTATCTGCAAAGCGGTAAAGCAGGTCGTTGGGATCGCTATAAACTGAAAATTCCCGCCAATAAACTGAATTTGGCGGTTGCCCTGATCTCAATTACTTATCCGGAGTATTACAAGGGCAAGTTTGATCCCGATAAGATTGAAGTGCGGATTCAAGGCGAATCGGTTCCCTTAGAAGAAGTGGTTTGGGATGCTGACAATAATTTTATCGAGATTTATCCGACTGAACCGATTCCGGCCGGTAACAAGTTGGAGATTGTCATGTCTAATGTTAAAAATCCGACGTTTGGAGGGATGTTTCATTTTAATGCCAATATCCGTACCCCTGGAGATGTTCCCCTCTTGCGGTATGTGGGAACTTGGGTATTGAGTATTGACTAACGTCGATTGGGAAAACTTGACCAGAAAGCGCGGCAAGCCCCTGCCTTCAGGCATGGGGAAGGATAGCGATGCGACCGACCAATAGGAGGAAGCAACTATACCAATTGTTGGTCTTTAATGTATTGCTTGATCACTGCCAACGGCGCACCTCCCACCGTCGCCACAAAGTATGAATTTGTCCAAAGAGTAGGGATTCGAGATTTTAGCGCGGGGAATTCATCGCGTAATAGCTTGGAACTCCGACCTTTCATCCTTTTTACTACTCTGTGAATACCAAACTGTGGGTCGCAACTAATCAACAAGTGAACGTGGTCTTTGTCTGTCTCCATCTCATAAAGCTCACACCTCACATCAACGACTACTTGAGCCAAGATTTCTTTCAGCCTAGCCTCAACGTCTCCTATCAGGACTTTGCGACGGTATTTAACGCACCAAACAACGTGGTACTGGCAGTTGTAAACAATATTGTTGTTTGATTTGAATTCCATATTGTGTTAGATAACTGCAAGCTGTATAATATCATGAGGAGGTAAAATAATGTTTGGATGTCAGCAAATCTTGATCAATGCAGACTCATCACTACGGGGGATTCTTGAATTCCTCTGCGGTGAATCAAATAAATTGCATAACTGCGGTATCTACCTTTCTCGCCAGTTGTATTTCAAGACGGGCAAGATTCCTAGCAAGTTTGATTTGCATCGGGAATTGAAAGGCAACGAGCATTTTCAGGCGATGTATTCTCATGTGTCGCAGCAATGCCTAACCACTGTAGCGGAATCGTTTAAGTCCTATTTGGGGCTTTTAAAGGGTATCAAGAAAGGCACTGTTAATCAGCGACCAAAGTTGCCAAACTATCGCAAGCCAGGATTGAATTTGGTCACGTTCCCCGGTGCCGACGTGAAACTGAAGTTAAAGGGGTTACGCTTTCCGCTTGGCAGACAGGTTAAAGCATGGTTTGGGTTGGATGCTTTCTATTTGCCAATGCCGTCAAACCTAGAATTCAAGGCGATTCGTGAGTATCGAATCCAGCCGCGAAACGGCGCGTTTTACCTCGAATTGATCTACAAGGTTGAAGCTGTGCAAGCTGAGGTCGATGTAGCCAATGTTTTGGGGATCGATCCAGGGTTGAATAATTGGATCACCTGCGTGAGCAACATCGGAACATCATTCGCAGTTGATGGGTTGCATCTCAAATCCCTGAATCAGTGGTACAACAAGCGAGTATCTGTGCTGAAAGAAAGCCAGCCTCAAGGATTTTGGTCAAAGCAGCTATCCGGGATAACCGAGAAGCGCAATAGGCAGGTGCGAGACGCAGTTAACAAAGCGGCTCGAATTGTACTGAATCATTGCATTGAGCATCGAATCGGCACAATAGTATTCGGCTGGAACAAAGAGCAACGGCAAGAAATCAATCTTGGCAGTAAGACAAATCAAAAGTTTGTTCAGATCCCGACTGCCAGACTGAAAGACCGCATCGCTCAACTGTGTGAGCAGTATGGCATTCAGTTCGTCGAAACCGAAGAATCGTACACCAGTAAAGCTAGTTTCCTAGACCTTGATGAACTACCTACATTCGGTGCAAAACCCGAAGGGTGGAAAGAGTCTGGCAAGCGTGTTAAGCGTGGGCTGTATCGGTCTAAGGATGGCTTCAAAATTAATGCCGACTGCAATGGTGCGGCGAATATTTTGAGAAAAGTAGCGGCGAAATTGGGTTTCAATCTCGATGGAGTCAGTAGGGGTGCTTTGATTGCGCCTTTGAAAGTCCGGATTTGGGCTGTTCAAGAATCCCCGTCCCTTTAGGGCTGGGGAGTATCAATCTATTCTATCTTCGTTGAGTCTGTGGGTTTGTGAGAAATCTCGCCAACTCTAGGTCTTTTTCAGTCGAGTTGAATGTGCTAAGATTAGCGATTGGGACTTTTTTGGAAAGCTAAAAATCAAGAACAATGGCGCAACAAACCTTA
>CAZNCM010000245.1:2767-6696 GCA_964571155.1 uncultured Lyngbya sp.
CGAACAAAGAACGGTCAATCAGTGATCCGATCTCGTCGTAAAAAAGGACGCGCTCGCTTGTCTGTGTAAACTTAATGACTCAAGCAAGACAAGGCTCAACAGCCTACTGTGTTCTTGAGATTCTGGTGCGATGTTACCCAAAGATCACCGACTCTGGCATCCCCAAGACTTTAAAGCAGTTTACGCTCGTGGAGTGCATCGCAAGACTTCTCACTTAACACTGAGGGCATTACGATGTTCTCCTCAACCGGAAGCTCAGATATCCGAGATCTCAAATCAGACGCAGCGAGCAACCCGGATCGGGATTTCCATCAGTCAAAAAGTTAGCAAACGCGCTGTGGTTCGCAACCGAATTAAACGACAAATTCGAGCCGCTTTCCGTCAACTTTTATCAAAGCTGTCGAACGGTTGGGATATTGTGATCGTTGTTAAGCCAACAGCGATAGAGTGCAATTATGCCAAATTTCTGCAAGAATTAGAACAGTTGTTGGTACAAGCAGAGGTAATCAATGAGTATTCGGGAGGAAACATTGTATGAGGGTGGCCCCCATGTCGGAGATCTGATTCTCAATTTATTAATTGGACTAACAATTATCGGACTGCCCCTCGCTGTCGGTTCTGTGGTGAGAGCCTTGTGGTTGCGTTACCGGATTACAAACCGTCGGGTTTCAGTCACCGGAGGCTGGATGGGACGCGATCGCACCGATATTGTCTACTCGGAAATCGTTAAAATCGCTAAAGTGCCACGCGGACTCGGACTGTGGGGAGATATGGTACTGACCCTCAGAAATGGAAGTCGCCTAGAACTCCGCGCACTCCCTCGATTTCGAGAAATCTACGAATTTATTGAAGAAAAAATTGCTATAAAAGCGGATGCGTCTCGGGGAAATTAGAGTTAGAAAAGATTTTTGTCAAAATCCAAGATCAAAATCAACACTGTTGACTCACTCACTTCTTACCCCCTTTCAAGACACGCATCAAAAATCAGGCTCAGGAAACACTCTATCTTTTATCCGTGTGGAGAAAACAGACGTGACCCGATGAACCTGTTAGGGCTTGCATCCCGCTTTTTTTGGTAAATTAGTGATTAAAGACTCGTAAGCAGATTTAGATTATCTCATAAGACGAATGGACTTTGGTATTGGGTTTCTCTCAAACAACATTATGTTGCCGATCCTAGACTTTTTCTATGGGATCGTGCCGAGCTACGGTTTAGCGATCGTAGCCTTAACGCTAGTCATCCGCTTTTCTCTGTACCCTCTAAATGCAGGCTCAATCCGCAATATGAGGCGCATGAAACTGACTCAGCCATTAATGAAAGAGCGAGTCGAAAAGATTCAGCAACAGTACAAGGATGACCCCGTAAAACAACGCGAAGAAATGAGTCGCGTCTACAAAGAATTGGGAAACCCCTTGGCTGGATGTTTTCCGCTGGTGCTTCAGATGCCGATTTTATTCGCCCTGTTTGCCACCCTGCGAGGATCACCTTTTTCGGATGTCAGCTACACCGTGGATGTGGACATCTTTCCGCGCGAACAGATGGAACTCATCCAACCAGCCGCTTATACGACAAAAGCACAAAACGTTTATGTCGCCGATGGCGTTCACTTTTCAACTGTGGCACTGCTACCGGGTGGAAATCGGATGGTGGTAGGGGAAAAAACCCACATAGAATTTGAAACCGCTCAGGGTGAACCCCTAGAAACTAAACTCGAAAACTATCCCGATTCCAAGCTCACTCCGGTTTGGACTGTAACGAAGGGAGAAGAAAAAGTCAAGATTGATGACCAAGGCAATCTCGTAGCCCTTGCCCCCGGACAGGTAACCATCCAAGCATCACTCAAAGGAATTGCAGCCGACAAAGGCTTTTTGTTTATTGACGCTTTAGGTCGCGTGGGTGCTTTCGATGAAGATGGAGTCATTCACTGGGATATTGTCGGCATGATTTTAACCTTTGGAATCAGCCTCTATCTAAACCAAGTTCTATCTGGACAAAGTAACACCGCCTCGAGTGGAAATCCTCAGCAGGATACTATCAATAAAATTACTCCAGTTTTGTTTACGGGAATGTTCTTCTTCTTTCCCCTTCCGGCAGGTGTGTTGTTATATATGCTAATTGCCAACATTTTCCAGACCGTACAATCTTTTATCCTGTCTAGAGAACCCTTACCTGAAAATCTTCAGAAAATCGTCGAAGAAGCGAATTTAAAAACGGCGAAAGCTACCCCTTCATCTGACGGGGGAAGTGGAAAACGATCTGCGCTTCCTTTTGAACCTGGAAGTTCTAAAAAGAAAACATGATGCAAACAATGGACGAAGATCAGATACAACAGGGCAAAGAATGGCTAGAGGAACTCTTAAAAGTCGGAGCGCTTTCGGCTGCCGTTCAAGTCTCTCAAGAAGACGACTGTTGCTGGTTAACAATTAGTGACAGCAACCTCTCTCCCCAACAAATTGCCGCGCTCACAGGCCCGAGTGGCGAGGTCTTAGATGCGATCCAATACTTGATTAACACCGTCGTTAATTTGGGTCTCGAAGAAGAGGAAAAAGCCGCTTACACGATTGAATTAAACGGATATCGAGTTCGTCGTTATCAAGAACTCAGTGCTTTAGCTGAAAATGCGGCGAAACAAGTTCATCAAACTGGAGTCGAACTCGAAATCAAATCTCTTTCCTCCGTCGAACGTCGTCTGATTCATAACATCTTGAAAGACAGCGAAGAGATTGAAACCTACAGTCGAGGACAAGAACCTGATCGTCGGCTGGTGATCAAGGTTAAAAGTTAGAAACTCAGCATTCCACGTATTAATCAATGTCTAGTCCTGGGAGTAGCAGCCTTATGGATGCCATCTACATCCCTCACCTGTTAAAAGTACCTCAACGCAGTCGGGAGTTTCAGTTTGAGGAATGTCTCCCTGAACTTGAAACCCTGACCCCCGTTCGAGGTCGGTTAAAGGTGACTCACAAAACAACCTACATCGAAGTTACAGCTCAAGCGGAAACTATCGTTACCCTGACTTGTCATCGGTGTCTAAAACAATATAACCATCGCTTGAAAGTGGACACATCCGAAATGATTTGGTTGGATGCTTCGGCTCATCAAGCTCATTTGAATTCCTTGGATGTAGAAATCAATGTCGAAGACTTAGTGGAAACTCTTTCCCCTCAAGGTGATTTTGATCCCGCCGACTGGTTATATCAACAACTGTGTTTGCAAACCCCCTTACGACAACTGTGTGAGGGGCCATGTGAACCGCCTCAGTCTAGCACCACTACCCCTTCAGACAACCCGATCGATAGCAGATGGGCGGCTTTAGAAGCTCTTAAACACCAATTGGGGTAAGCTCACTGTGATTATTGCTCAACCGTTGTTGGAAAAAAACCTGAAATTGCTGAAGTCGAACAAGCAACTCCCAAAAGTCTGATGAGCAAATTTAGTGAGGAGTTAGAGTTACTCCTGCGATCGCGCTACTCTTTAATCTACATCGCAACCCTAGAAGAAGAGCGAATTGAACTGACCATCAAACAATCCGCTAAACAGCAAGGAAATCGACCTGTTTATATTTGGGATTTTGTCGAAGGCTATCAAGAAGGGAATCCCAACGATCTAGGATTCGGTCGCCGTAATCCTTTACAGGCTCTAGAATTTGTCGAAAAACTACCTGACTCTAGCCCTGCTATTTTCATTTTACGAGACTTTCACCGCTTCCTCGATGACCTTGCCATTTCTCGTAAACTTCGCAATCTGGCTCGACGCTTGAAGTCTCAGCCAAAAAATATTATTCTCCTCTCACCCCAGGTTGTCATTCCTCCCGATTTGAGTGAAGTCTTAACCGTTCTAGAATTTCCCTTACCCGATCGCTTAGAAATTCAAGCCGAGGTGCAACGGTTATTAGCCGCAACGGGATATTCGGGAGATGTGGGTCAAC
>CAZNCM010000245.1:6778-9411 GCA_964571155.1 uncultured Lyngbya sp.
GATTTTAGAAGAAAAACGACAGACCATCCGCCAAACCCAGATTCTCGACTTTTACCCCGCTCAAGAAAATATTTCTGATATTGGGGGCTTAGACAACCTCAAAGACTGGTTACTGCGGCGAGGGGGTGCTTTTTCTGAACAGGCGCGACAGTACGGCTTACCCTATCCTCGAGGATTGCTACTGGTGGGAATTCAGGGAACCGGAAAATCCTTAACGGCAAAAGCGATCGCTCATCATTGGCATCTTCCTCTGTTACGCTTGGATGTGGGACGGTTATTTGGGGGGTTAGTCGGAGAGTCAGAATCGAGAACCCGACAAATGATTCAACTCTCAGAAGCACTAGCGCCTTGTGTGTTGTGGATTGATGAAATTGATAAAGCCTTTTCTGGAATGAATAGCCAGGGAGATGCCGGAACGGCGAATCGGGTTTTTGGAACGTTTATCACTTGGCTGGCTGAAAAAACTTCTCCTGTTTTTGTGGTCGCAACGGCTAATAATATTCAATCCTTACCTCCAGAAATTTTGCGGAAAGGACGATTTGATGAAATCTTCTTTGTGGGTTTACCTTTTCAGGAAGAACGTCAAGCCATTTTTGAGGTTCATTTATCAAAACTACGACCTCATGGGATCAAAAACTATGATTTTAATCGTCTAGCCTATGAAACTCCTGATTTTTCAGGGGCGGAAATTGAACAAATTTTGATTGAGGCGATGCACATTGGCTTTAGTCAAAATCGTGACTTTACCACCGAGGATATTTTAGAAGCTGCCAGTCAAATTGTTCCCCTGGCTCGTACTGCTCAAGAGCAAATTCAATTTTTGCAACAGTGGGCGGCAGCCGGAAAAGCTCGTCTTGCTTCTCGCAATAGCAATTTAAGTCCTCGCTTTCAAGGTGAAGATTTTAAGGTATAGTTAAAGTCTTAAGTTTTTCTGTATTCTGTTGATGTCTGATCGCTCACCCCTGACAATTTCTCATTCACCTATGAGCTTGTACAATCTCCTCAAGTTTTTAGTCGGGTTTTTTTTAGCTATTGTGATTCTTGCAGGTGCTAGCGTTGCGGCGGCTCTCTATTTTGCCGCTCGGCTGACTGAACTTCCCGAACGACCAACTTTTGAAAACGATACTTCACCCACGGCTCAAACGGCTAGTAACGCCCCAAAACCAACTCCAACGCCGACTCCGACTCCTGCTACGCCTTCGTTACCGGAGGGAGCCTATCGAGCGGTGGTCGTACAGCCCATTGGTTTGATTTTACGAGATAGTCCGAGTGTTGAAGCCACTCGAATTGGGGGTGTGGGTTATGAAGAAGAGGTGATTGTTCTAGAAGAGAGTGAAGATAAAAATTGGCAACGAGTTCAGGCAGAAGAAGATAGTAACCGGGTGGGTTGGGTAAAAGGAGGTAACACCGAAGCCCTAGAATAATCCGATCATTATTGAGAGTTTTTAAGCTTTTCGGAAAATTTTCGGAACTTAAATTATTATAGAGACACGAAAAAATCGTGTCTTTTATCATATAAAAATGTATAACTTGACAATTTTTTATTAAATTTTAATATTTTTTGAATTGTTTTCTAGCTAAATCAACAATTATGTTAAGAAAGTTGGACAAAAATCAATCTTAATTGCAATAATAACTGGATTATGTCCACAGAGAGAGTCTAGGTGTTACGGTTATTAAACGCATTCCAAATGACTCCTAAAAAAATCTGATTCAGGAAATAACAAATGTATAAAAAAGATTCAAAAGGCGATCCGGTCGTTGCAGTTGTAACGGCTGCCTTAGGTGCTGGGGTAGCAACTTCCTTTGCGGTTAGTCAAGGTCAAAGTCCCTTTGTTGCTTTAGGAATAACAATATTCGCTGCAACTGTTGCTTTTGTGATTGATCGAGCAGGTTTGGTGTAAATTAAAACGACCTGAGAATAGACGGCTAATATAGAATAGAACAAACGATAAGTCAGAGGCTGATAAATTTTTTTCGCACCTGAAATTATGATGGACTCTTATGCTTATCTTCATTTAGCAGTGGCTTGTGAAGACCCTCCTGAGTTCCAATTTAAAGCACCGACCTGTATTAATTGGAAACAGTTTTCATCCCTAACTTACCCCTATTTTTTATCTCTAGCTGTACTCACCACAGCCTTAACCTTACCTCAATCTGCTTCTGCTCAGTTTATTACTCAAGGAAATCGCGGAGCAGAGGTAAGTGCGATCCAGCAATCTTTACAATCTCTTGGTTTCTTTAATGCGACTGTGACCGGATATTATGGCCCGATTACTCGGGATGCTGTGATTCGGTTTCAGCAAGCCAACGGACTCTCTGCTGATGGTGTTGTTGGCCCGAATACCTTAGCGGCTTTAGGACTTGCGGTTAATCCCAACCCCGTACCTCCTCTCCTGGGCCGAGCTGCTATCGGTTTAGGTCAAGGGGATAGAGGTCCCGGAGTAACAGATTTACAAAACCGTCTGCGTCAACTGGGTTACTTTAATACCGAACCGACAGGCACTTTTGGGCCAATTACCCAAGATGCGGTGATTCGTTTCCAGCAAGCTAACTTAATCCCCGCAACCGGGTTAGTGAGTGAAGAAACGCTAGTTTTTCTCAATAATCGGGTGCCGACTTTACCGGGAAAC
>CAZNCM010000246.1:0-834 GCA_964571155.1 uncultured Lyngbya sp.
GCCAACGATCGGATAGTGCTCCATTATGTTTATCTGAATAAGTTGATTCTTGGCTATTTATTCGATAAAATTCCCCAAGCAGTTGAGAATGCTGCACTAGCTGAGTCTTATTTGGATGGGGTACCTGCTTCTTTGGTTGAGTATGTGTGGAATTTCTATGACTCGTTGACTCAGTTAGCTCGTTATCGTGAAGCAGAAACATCTATGCAGAAAAATATTCTGGAAAAGGTGGAAATTAATCAGACCAAAATGCAATATTGGGCGAACCACGCTCCGATGAATGGTCAACATAAGTATGACTTAGTAGCAGCCGAACTTCACCGAGTTTTAGAAGAAAAACTAAAAGCAATAGAGCTATATGACAAAGCGATCGCCGGAGCTAGAGAAAACGAATACATTCAAGAAGAAGCACTAGCTAATGAACTCGCAGCCAAATTTTACCTCGACTGGGGCAAAGAAAAAATTGCATCTACTTATATGCAAGAAGCCTATTATTGTTATGCTCGTTGGGGAGCCAAAGCTAAAACTAACCAACTCGAAGCACAATATCCCCAACTTCTTACCCCTATTCTCAGACCACGACAGGTCGAATTTAATGCCTGGGAAAACTTCACCCAAACAGTCCACTTCAACACAGTCAGCCAAACCAGCAGCAGCACAGGAGTCTCTCAAACTCTAGACTTAGCATCAATTTTACAAGCAACTCAGGCTATTTCCAGCACCATTGAGCTAGACCAAATATTGAAAGATATCGTACAAATTATTCTCACCAACGCGGGGGCTCAAAAAACAGCATTACTCATTCATCAAGCGGAGCAATGGGAAATACAAGCA
>CAZNCM010000246.1:844-2149 GCA_964571155.1 uncultured Lyngbya sp.
AAGCAATGGCTGAAATTGCAACTGATGGCACAGTAGAAATCTCTACAAATTCCTTACCCCTGACAACAGAAAGTCCAGTTCCCATGCGTTTGATTCAATATGTGAAAAATACCCAAGAATCAGTTGCGATCAACGATGGCAAAACAGAGATTCCTGGTATTCTGCCTGGCTATTTACTAGAATACCAACCCCAAAGTATACTTTGTGTACCATTATTAAATCAAGGCAAGTTAGTCGCCATTTTGTACTTGGAGCATCCGACCACAAAAGGTGTTTTTACGACCTACCGTCAGACGATAGTGCAATTTCTCTCTACTCAAGCCGCTATTTCTCTACAAAATGCCCAACTCTATCACCAAGCCCAACAAGCACTGCGAGATTTAAAACAAGCCCAGTTACAACTGGTTCAAAGTGAAAAAATGTCAGCACTGGGGAATTTAGTTGCCAGTGTAGCCCATGAAATTAATAATCCCACCAGTTTCTTACGAGGCAATATTCAACCCGCTCAAGAGTATGTGAAAGATTTACTCGGTTTGATAGATTTTTTACTAGGAAAATGTCCGGAGAATGACCAAGAAATAGAAGAAGAAATGGAAGCCGTTGATCTCGAATTTATTCGGGAAGATTTACCGAAATTGGTCGATTCAATGAATCTTGGAGTTGAACGCATTCGCAGTATTAGTAAGAGTTTACGGACTTTTTCTCGCCAAGATCGAGATTGTAAGACGGCGTTTAATATCCATGAAGGAATTGAAAGTACCTTACTGATTCTCAAACACCGCACTAAAGCATCTAGTCAACGTCCGGCAATTGAAATCCTCAAAGATTATCAAGAACTTCCGCAAATGTTGTGTTTTCCGGGTCAACTTAATCAAGTGTTTATGAATATTTTAGCCAATGCGATTGATGCGTTTGACCAAGCTAATCAAGACAAAACCTATGCAGAGATTGAAGCGAACCGAAATTACATTAAAATACAAACCTGTCAGCTTGATGAGAATCAAGTCCAAATTCAAATTGTAGATAATGGTTGTGGTATGACACCGGAAACTCAGCAACGCATTTTTGAACAAGGGTTTACCACCAAAGAAGTTGGAAAAGGGACAGGACTGGGAATGGCTATAGCCCACCAAATTGTGATGGAGAAGCACAACGGTAAGATTACCTGCAATTCAACACTTGGACAGGGTACAACTTTTACTATCATCTTACCGATTGCCTAAATGCTGAAAAAATTGCCGCAATCTGGACGAACAATTGAACCTGATCCGAAAAAACATCTATCTTTAGATAGAGTTTGTCTGA
>CAZNCM010000246.1:2159-3705 GCA_964571155.1 uncultured Lyngbya sp.
CCTCTGCTAGACTTATTTTTGTGAGCCGTGGAGAGATGCAATGGCAATTGAGTTTACAAAATACCAGGGTTTGGGGAATGACTTTATCTTGATTGACAATCGTCATCAGTCAGAACCCCTCGTTACTCCAGAACAGGCGATGCAGATGTGCGATCGCAATTTTGGGATCGGTGCGGATGGGGTAATTTTTGCCTTGCCGGGCAGCTCCAACACTGACTATACCATGCGGATTTTTAACTCTGATAGTTCAGAACCGCAAATGTGTGGGAATGGAATTCGCTGTCTCGCCAAATTTATCGCCGATTTAGAACACCGTGACGGTAAAATTAACCAAATTTCGTCTTCTGTTCGCTACAAAATCGACACATTGGCAGGGGTAATTACTCCTGAGATTTTAGCAGACGGACAGGTAAAGGTGGATATGGGGAAACCTCGACTACTAGCTAAAGAAATTCCGACCACTCTCGCCAAAGCCGATGAAAAGGTGGTCAATGTTCCTCTATCTGTGGCAGAACAGTCCTGGCAAGTCACTTGTGTAAGCATGGGCAATCCTCACTGTATCACCTTTGTTGAAGATGTGGCGGCGATTCCTCTGGCCCAAATCGGCCCCCAATTTGAACATCATCCGGCATTTCCCGAACGGACTAATACTGAATTTATCCAAGTAATCAAACCGGATTATCTCAAAATGCGGGTTTGGGAACGAGGTGCAGGTGCTACACTAGCTTGTGGAACTGGAGCTTGTGCAGTGGTGGTGGCAGGTGTATTAACCGGAAACTGCGATCGCTCGGTTACAGTAGAATTACCGGGAGGAAATCTGATGATTGAATGGTCAGCCGATGAACGGCTTGATATGAGTGGGCCTGCTGAACGTGTATTTACAGGTCAGTGGTAATTTGATCATTGAGAATTGATCAATCAGTCTTCAAAATTATTGATAGGTTGGTGGGATGAATCTCAACTCTAGAATTTCTACTACAATTTTAAACTTACAAAAATTGGCATAATAGCTATGGGTGGAGGTATATATCTGATCCAAGATGACGATCAGCTTGTGGAAATGATGGAACAAGCTTATGACTCAGAAGATCAGCTTCAGGAATTGTTAGAAACTTATCCAAATTTATTAGCTGGAGATGAAATTGATCGGGCGACACCGAGACGATGGTTACTGATTTCTCGCGAAGTAACGATTCCCGCCGAAGAAGAAGCAAGCGGGCGCTGGTCACTCGATCATTTATTTCTCGATCAAGATGCGATTCCCACTTTGGTGGAAATTAAACGCTCTCACAACGCCGAAACTCGCCAAAAAATGCTCGGTCAAATGCTCGACTATGTAGCCAATGTCGGGATTTATTGGCCAGTTGAATCGACCATTGCTCAATTTGAATCTAACTGTCGCGATCAAGGTCGTGATCCGGAACAAGTTTTTGAGGAATTTTTAGGTTCAGAATCCGATGAAGAACGATTTTGGCAAAAGGTAAAAACAAATATCCAAGCCGGAAAGATTCGTCTGATTTTTGTTGCCGATGAAATTCCCAGTCCC
>CAZNCM010000246.1:3715-9397 GCA_964571155.1 uncultured Lyngbya sp.
TTCTCAATGAACAAACTGATCCGGTTGAAGTTTGGGCTTTAGAAATCAAGCAATATGTTTCTCAAGATGGCTTAAAAACATTGGTTCCGCGTGTGATTGGTCAAACCGCAGAAGCGCAGCAGAAAAAATCTAGTGCAACCGGAGAAAGACGGCGATGGGATGAGAATTCTTTCTTTGAAGAACTGAAGATTAGACGCGGGATTGATGAAGCAGAAATGGCACAAAAAATTCACGCTTGGACTCGAAAAGAAGCTGAAACCGATGTGCAATGGGGAACGGGTGATATTTATGGAGGTTTTGCCGCAATTTTGCATCAAAAAGGTAGAAAACCTCATAAGTTATTTAGTGTTGATATTTCCGGTCGCTTAGAAATTTCTTCGATTAAATATGGATCTCAACCCCCTTTTGATCGTGAAGAAAAATGGGTGGAACTCCGAGGGCGATTTAGTTCAATTGGGGTATCGCTTCCTGTTGATAAAACCGAGTTTAGATCGCCTGCGATTCGTTTATCTACCGTTCCAGATGAAGCCGAACTCACAAAAATTTTGGAAACATTTGATTGGGTAGTAACGGAGATCAAAAACTCATAATTTAGGGCAAAAAAACCTCCTGTTTTTGAGTTCAGGAGGGTAAGGGTGATCATAAACAATTGTGCAGAATATTCAGATTAAAAGGGGTTAAGATTGGGCTTGAGGAAAAGCACCCGCTCGGACATTGAGATCAAGAAATTGACCGTCACGACGTAACCCCATCTTTAACTGATTACCGACCTTTTCTTGGTTAACCGCTTGTTGTACTTGATCAGCATCTTTAACGGTTTCATTGTTGATTTTTTCAATCACATCTCCCGCGCGTAAACCTGCACGATCAGCCGGAGAATCGGGAACAACACGAACAATTAAAACACCTTGATCTTGGTTGACAATAATTCCACTATTGGGATCACTGTTTCTTTCTGTAATTCGGGTGTTAAGGTTAACATTTGAATCCCTAAAAATGGATGTTCAACTTTTCCATTTGCTACTAATTCATCGGCAATTTCTTGTACAGTATTAATCGGAATTGCAAACCCTAATCCTTGAGCGCCTTGTAAAATTGCAGTATTCACCCCAATCACTTCACCCTTTTGATTGAGCAGTGGGCCACCCGAATTGCCGGGATTAATCGCCGCATCTGTTTGGATGAATTCAACTCGTTTATCGGGAACTCCCA
Organism: uncultured Lyngbya sp.; assembly: GCA_964571155.1. Taxonomy (GTDB): domain Bacteria; phylum Cyanobacteriota; class Cyanobacteriia; order Cyanobacteriales; family Microcoleaceae; genus Capilliphycus. The sequence continues at coordinate 4,928 of CAZNCM010000246.1, forward strand.
CTTGAGCGCTAGACCGTCCAATTGCACTGACAATTCCGGTGGTGACAGTATTATCTAATCCTAACGGATTTCCAATCGCAATCGCCCAATCTCCGGGTTGCAATTGTTCAGAATTTCCGAGTGGAACGGTGGGTAAATTTTCGGCTTCAATATGAATAACCGCAACATCTGTTACGGGATCAGTTCCCACAACTTTCCCTTCAAATTCACGACCATCTTTGAGGGTAACAGTCACTTTACTCGCTCCATCGACAACATGAGCATTGGTGATAATCTCACCTTTAGAATCAATAATAAAGCCTGAACCTGTACCCGATTGTATTTGTTTGTCGGGAATATTGGGGATTTGATCGCCGAAGAAACGACGGAAAAAAGGATCGTTGAAGGCTTCAGGAACTTGATTTTCTACCGTGCGTTGAGCATCAATTCTCACCACTGCTGATCCGACTTCTTGAACGACAGCCGCGACAAAATTTGAGGGCATTTGAATCGGATTATTCGGCTCGGGAATTGTCTCAGTAGCGGGAATAATAGAAGATTTTAAGAGTGTCTCAGCCCCCGATTGAGCATTGATTAAATTTGTTCCGCCAATCGCTAATCCGGCTCCTAATGCGATGAATGCCGTTGAACTGACTAATTTCTGCACGATTGAATTCGATGATTTACGAGTGTGAGATTTACTGTTTAAGTCAGAGGAAAGGTCAAAGTCTTTGATATCTGTGGTCATGGTTACTTACTTTATATAATGGGGTTCTTTGCTTTAATAAAAGTTTGAGGAAAAGTCAGCCCGGGGGGTGAGGAGCTTGTCGAGGAACGTTTTGGGTTTTGGGCTGACAATTCTTAAGATAGAGGAGTGATGTGACAGGGATATGACAACGAGTTAACAATATTGTGACATTTGGCTTTCTACTCGTCTAAGCCTTGTAGAATCGGCTTTTGCGGTCAGTCAGTGAATCCAATCGTGTCTATTGTTTCTCAGTTTAACGAAATCGAGCGTTTGACGCACTTGATCCGTCCAACCCTATGATCAAATGACAAGAGGTGATCAGTCTCGCCCTGGGGATCAAATAGATCTTAAAATCAAAAACTTTATAACAGTTTTCCTGAAAGCGGTTGGTTAGTCTGCTATGCTAAACCATTAGCTCAACGTAAAAATACAGCAATGACTGGCCGAACTGGGAAGCAGATCACCTTCAAGACCTCCCCCTATTTGGAGTTAAATAATCAAGGGGAAATTATCCATTTTGAACTGACTCAAGATCGCCATCTCCTCGGACGCGATACTCAATTGGTTGATCTGGTTGTTCCTCCCCAATGGCAAGTCATTTCAAGTTGTCATGCCGTTTTTCGCCGGGTGGGAGAGTCTTATTGGATCTATGACGGAGACGGCCAGGAACCCAGTACCAATGGATTATTTATTAATCATACTCGTATTACTCCGTTTGAGGGCTATTTGCTCAATAATGGTATTGAAATCAAAATCGGTCAAAATCCTCAAAATTTAATTCGGCTGCGTTATTTCAATCCGAATACTTTAGCTTCTCTGACTCAATTTACCAGCGAATATATTGCTTTAGAAAATCGTTCAGTTTTATTGGGTCGAGATCCCGCTGCTACTCTGCATTTAGATTCGCCTGTTGTCTCTCGTCGTCACGCTATTCTTGAACCCGATGGTCGCGGAGATTATTTACTGCGAGACTATAGCAAACAAGGTGTATTTGTTAACGGTAAACGGGTTAAGCAATCGATTAAAATCAGCGATCGCGATACCATTCGGATCGGGCCGTTTACACTGATTCGACAGGGAAATACTCTAGAATTATGTGATACAGGAACTCAAATTCGTTTAGATGCACAGCGCCTTTTACGCCTCGTTAAAGACCGTTCTAATAAAGCGAGAGTGTTACTCAATGACCTTTCTTTTGCCATTGAACCCGGTCAATTTGTAGCTTTAGTGGGGGGAAGTGGGGCTGGAAAATCAACTTTAATGCGAACCCTTTTAGGTATTAGTCCGACAACTAAAGGAAAAGTTTATATTAACGGAGAAAGTTTACGCAAAAATTTCTCTTTGTATCGCACTCAAATTGGTTATGTTCCTCAAGATGATATTATTCATCAAAATCTCACCGTTAAGGAAGTTTTAGAATACGCTGCAAAATTACGACTTCCCCCGGATACTGAGGTGAATGAAATTGTCCAGAAAACTCTCTATGAAATTGAAATGCTGGATCGGGGTCAGGTGTTAGTCAGTCAACTGAGTGGCGGTCAACGGAAACGGGTTAGTATTGGAGTTGAACTGTTAACAAATCCTGTGCTTTTCTTTTTAGATGAACCCACATCAGGACTAGACCCCGGTTTAGATAAAAAGATGATGTTATTGTTGCGAAAGCTGGCGAGTCAAGGGCGAACGATTATTTTAGTGACTCACGCAACAGCTAATATTAAACTTTGCGATCGCATTATCTTTTTAGGACGAGGCGGACGTTTATGTTATTTTGGCCCTCCTCAACAATCCTTTGAGTTTTTCCAAATTGAAAGTGATGATTTTGCCGATATTTATAATTTACTCGAAGAAGAAAATAATGCTCATGCTTGGGCGGCTCAATTTCAACGTTCTAATGAGTATAAACAATATGTGGCGAATCATTTGAGTATTGGAGAACCCCAACCGACAAAGTTTGCTCCTCCGCCTCCGAAACAGGCTTCAATCCCGGAACAATTATCCATTTTAACTCAACGCTATTTTCAACTGACCAAACGCGATCCGGTTAATTTATTGCTGAACTTATTAACGGCTCCTGTGGGGATTATTTTAATTCGATTAGCCATCCGAGATCAAGATCCGTTTGTGAGCGAACCGAGTCTGAAAATTGCCTCTTTAGCCCGACAAGTTTTGTTTGTTTTTACCTCAGCTGCGCTCTGGGTTGGGTTATCGAGTTCTCTACAAGAAGTGGTGAAAGAAACTGCAATTTATTTGCGGGAAAGGCTGGTTAATTTGGGTTTAGTTTCTTATTTGGGTTCTAAGTTTATTGTGCTTTCGGGTTTGGCAATATTGCAAACAATTTTAATGAGTATCGTGATTTTAGTTTGCTTCCAACATCCCGCTTCTGAGTTGATCTCATGGCCTATTGGCGTTAGCGTTACCAGTTTTTTAACCCTAATTAGCTGTATGAGTTTGGGATTAATGGTATCAGCAATTGTTAAAAATAGTTCTCAGGCAAATAGTGCTTTACCGTTAATTTTACTTCCCCAAATTATTTTTTCTGGTGTTTTATTTAAAATGGAAGGGTTAGGGCGGGTTTTTTCTTGGTTAATGTTAAGTCGTTGGTCTATTGGGGCTTATGGTTCTTTAGTAAATGTGAATGCGTTCATTCCTGAACCCGTACAATTACCGGATGGAACGACGGTATCTCAACCCATTGAAGCTTCTTCTGTTTATGACCCGACTTGGCAAAATTTGGGCTTAAACTGGGGAATATTAATTTTACATCTTGTGATTTATTTAGGTTTAACTTGGTTTGTACAAAAGCGGAAAGATATTTTACCGTCTTAAAATTACCTTCTGTTCTCAAAATATCCAAATTATTATGAATTATTGGTTAATGAAGTCTGAACCCACTGTTTACAGTATTGAAAAGATGCAGCAGGAAAAAAGCTGTATTTGGGATGGTGTTCGCAACTACCAAGCTCGAAATTTTTTACGGCGAATGGCTCGGGGAGATTTAGTTTTTTTCTACCATTCTAACACTAAATACCCAGGAATTACCGGATTAGTCCAGGTGATTGAAACGGAGATTATTGATCCCACTCAGTTTGATACAAACAGTCAATATTATGATTCAAAATCAACCTCTGAAAACCCCCGTTGGCAAACCGTTCGAGTCGAGTTTGTTGAACAGTTTCCAAGGGTAATTACTTTAGCTCAACTTAAACAAGAATTTACACCGGATGATTTATTGTTAGTTCGGCGAGGAAATCGTTTGTCTGTGATGCCTGTCGCCCCGGAAATTGCCCATCAAATCTTAGGACTAAAAACCGAAAAGATTCACTAAAATATTAATGTTATATTTCAGTTTTTAACGTTTGAATTGAATAATTATTTCGTCCTCCTTGTTTGGTTTGATAAAGGGCTTGATCCGCTCTATCAATTAACTCTTGAACTGAACTTTTAAGGTTGGGATGGGCAGAAGCAAGACCAAAACTGAATGTGACTCGATTATCCACGAAAGAATGAGCATGAGGAATATTGAGAGTGTAGATTTTATTTTGAATACTTTTAATAAATTGAACGCAGGCGATTTTCACTTTCTTTTAAAGCCAGTTCAAAACAATTCATTTGTAAAGCGCCTTCATAGCCATTCACTGACATAACACTCAAACAACTCACCGATCTATAATTGATTTCTAGTTGACAAATATAGCGCTACGCGCTATGGTTAGGACAAAAGTATGATAAGATTTAGTAATAGC
>CAZNCM010000247.1:0-9374 GCA_964571155.1 uncultured Lyngbya sp.
CGGACAGGGTTCGCTCATCGAGTTGAACGACAGGTAGGAAGTCGGCTTTTTCGAGAAATTCCTGCCGTTGTTCAGGGGAGGCAATGCGATTAATTAGTTCTCCACCGTGGGGAGCAATTGCGTCTTTCTGCTGACTCAAGGGGACCTCTCTAGGTGAACGACAAGTTAGAGAAAATATTAAGTTTTTCTGACTCCTTATCTTAACCTGTGATCGCCCCGTGTTTTTATGCAAATATACCTATTTATGATCTTTTTCTTGTCAAAACAGGCGATCGCCGTTGAGTTTGCCCACTATTCTCTGGGGGGAAAGGCAGACCCATAAAACATAAAATTTGTCAAGTTCAAGCTAGCATCAACCGGAAAATCAACTGAGTTCTGTCGGGAGAAGGATTTTCAAATGTGTTAAAACAGGTATCCTAAAAGTAAAATAGACTGACCACATCCGGGTGAAGGAGTAAACGATGCGAGTAAATTGGAAACTATTAGTCATTGTTTTGCTATGGATGCTTCCGGCTCACGCTCAAGTCTCCAGCACTCAAGTTCAAGCCTTAGTTGAGGCTTTACGTTTAGCGGCACCGCAGACGGGAACTGAAAACGATGGATTGTACACAGACTGGCAGATTAAACCAGATAACATCCCTCGTTGGTCTAGACTCTGTATTAACGAGGAAATGACACCTGCTCAGTTTGAAGCCAATGATCAAAAGGCCAGAGAAGTATTAGGCTGTGTTATCGAAGATGTTCTCAAAGAAGAATATCCCAACAGTGGTAACAGTGAAGAAGTCGCTATTCGTCGAGCCGCAGCCTGGTGGATGACCGGAGATCCCAATCAATACAATAGTGGTCAAACGGCTGAGTATACTCAGAAGGTCTTGCGTTTCTATCAACAGCAAAAGTAAGGATAAGTCGTTGATTTAACCTTCATGGGAGTTTAGGCAAGTCTGTAGAGGGGGAACAATTCTCCCTGACTATTCGACTGGTAACATAGAGAATAGAGCATTAGTTGCCAACTTTAAACTTCCCCAATTTGGGTGAAGTCAGATACTGGGTTTCACATCTTAAACTTTAGAAAAAAGAACTAGCCAGTTGATCGACTCCATGGAGGCAGACATGAAACGTACTTTAGCGATCGCCACACTCTTACTCACGACCAGTTTAGCGACTCCGGCTTTTGCATCTGCTGATAGTCGGCGTGAAACTCCTACCTATCGCAATTTTGATCCTACGGTACAAAGCGAAGGGATATTACTCGCCGATAGCCGAGAAGATGAAGCTTGGGATCGATATCGCGATGAGCGTCATCGGGAACTTGATCGCCAGATGAACGACGAGATGAATAAACCTCATAACTCCCGTTTGTCTCAGCAGCAGAAAGAGAAAGTCATTCGCGATGCTCATCGAGAACTTGATAAACAGCTTGATCGAGATGAAAAGGAATGGAAAAAACGCTACGATCGCTCGAATGGTCGCAATGGTCGTAATGATCGTTTTGATAGACGCTACGACACCAATGACCGCCGTAATGATCGCATGAGAGATAGTCGTTATGACAATGACCGTCGTTACGATGATCGCCGTTATGATCGCAGCAGAAGCGATAACTATTACCGAGTTGATCCTCAAAATCCCTACGAACAGTATAGAAGAAGAGTAGGTTATTAATTATAGGTGATTAATCTACAGTTTTAGTGACTCGTGAGCGTTGGGGCGGGTTCTATACCAAAGGATGTTTTTCGCCAACAACATCGATTAACCTGTCCTAACTTCCTGAAACCGAAAACCTGACGATTCTTCTTGTTAAGATGTTGAATGAAAGATCGTTTTTTCCGGTTCAGTTTCGGCTAATAATTGACCTTTAGAAAAAACATACTGCACAGTTGCTCGTTTACGAATCGCCTCAAACCGATCTTGTGCATCCAGGATAATAAAATTAGCCGTTTGGTCGATTTCTATCCCGTATTGTTCGCCGAGTGAAAGTGTTTTTGCACCGTTCCAAGTGATCATATTATAACAAGCTTCAATTTCTGGCATTCCTGTCATTTGACAAACATGAACCGCCATGTGAGCCACATCTAATAAATTACCCGTTCCTAAACTATACCAGGGATCTTGTACACAATCATGTCCTAAACTCACATTTAATCCCTGTTGCCATAATTCTTTAACTCGTGTCACTCCTCGGCGTTTTGGATAGGTATCGCTACGACCTTGTAGGGTAATATTAATCAGAGGATTAGCAATAAAATTAATGTTTGCTCGCTTTAAAAACCCCATCAATTTAAACGCATAAGCATTATTATAAGACGCAAAAGCGGTTGTGTGGCTAGCAGTAACTTTATCCCCAATTTCGGTTCTAATCGCACAAGCTGCAACAACTTCTAAAAACCGAGATTGATCATCATCAATTTCATCGCAGTGAATATCAATTAAACAATCATATTTTTGAGCAAGTTCAAAGATACGATGAACCGATTTCACCCCATCTTCTCGGGTCAACTCATAGTGAGGAATTCCCCCCACCGCATCTACACCTAAATCTAATGCTTTTTCTAGTAATAATTCATTCTCAGGACGACTATAAATTCCATCTTGAGGAAACGCTACAATTTGTAAGGTCATCCAGTCTTTGACTTCTTCTCGAACGGCTAATAAAGCCTTTAAGGCGATTAAATTTGATTCGCTGACATCTACATGAGTCCGCACAAATAACACCCCTTGTTGGGCTTGCTGGGTGAGGGTTGAAATCGCCCGTTCTTTCACATCTTCAAAGGTTAGTTGGTTTTTACGTTCTTCCCAAATTTGAATTCCTTCAAACAGAGTTCCACTTTGATTCCACCGGGGTTCACCTGCGGTTAAAGCCGAATCTAAATGAATATGAGACTCGACAAACGGGGGGCTAATTAGTTTGCCTTGTAGATTAATTTCTTGTTGGGCTGATGCGGGAATAGAAGGCTCTATTGCTGCTATTTTTCCCGCCGCAATTGCGATGTCAACGATTTCGGTTTTAGTCGGCGATCGCAGTAAACAACCCTGTCGGAAAATCAGATCATAAAGTTGAGTAGACATCGTTCCCCTCTTGATTTTTAATCAGAACTTTACCCTGTTGTCTGCTTGTCTAATGGCTTGGTAAAACTGTTCAGATGTGACCGAACGAACCAAACTCAGAGGATAAGTATCTTGACTAATCGCTTTAGCATAACCAGCTTGTAAATAAGGAGAATAAGACTGATCGTTGGCAACATAGACTTTAAAAAATGCCAAGCCGACTGCATTCATATAATTATTAATCGTAACGGGAACAGGATCAATAATTTCTTTGAGAGAAGAACTCACCGCCTGATTGACCATACTGAGATTAAGATTAATATGATGATCTCCTTCGGCAAGCAGAAGATATTTATGAGGAGTGGTCAACCAAGTAAAGGAGCGAACTTGTTCCCAAGCCACGGGTGTAACTTTATCTTCTCCGCTCGTTTGCCAAAGAAGCGGGACTTGAATTTGACTTAAACTTTGTTCTCCAAAGATGCTACTATTGACAGGATTAATAGGCATCACAGCTTTGACTCGTTCATCTCGGAACTGATAGTCTGTGCGGGGTAATTCTAAAGCCCGACATTGAAATAATCGAGCTAAGTTCGGCGAGTCAAGTTTAGCAGAACAATCGGCTTGTAAGTTCTCAAAATCAATTTCTGCTCCGGCAATGGCTAAGGCGGTATAAGCCCCAAAAGAGTACCCGGCAACCCCCACTTGATTGAGATTGAGTTGACCATTAAATTCACTGGGGTTGCGACGCTCAAGTTCGTCTAATAAAAAGGAAATATCTGTCGGTCGATCAACAAATTCAGAGACTTTAAAGACATCTGTTGCTCGTCCTGAAAGTAAGGCTTCAACTTGATCGGTATCACTGCCAGGATGTTGAATTAACGCCGCGACAAACCCATAGGAGGCTAAATGTTCACCAAAAGCTGCATACTCGGTTCGGTCCGCTGCTAAACCGTGAGAAACAACGATCACGGGGATAGAATTGGGTTGTCCTTGATTGACTTGATTGAGAGGAGTTGGAAGATAAAGATCGACTAAGATTTTACGGTTGCGTTGGCGATCATTGAGGAGAATTGTTCGCTTTAAAGTGCTGTTAGGTCCGGGATATCGAATATCAAGTTTTTGGGAGAAGTCAGTCAGAGGTTCTGAGATGATTTCATCGTTAGAGATTTTAACAATTTCTTCGATAACGGCATCTGTTTCTCGGGATAAGGTTTGGATTTGATCGCGTAACTCAAAGAGTAATTGAGTATTGACTTGAATGCCTTGGCTGGGAAAATAACGCAGAATATTGAGGGGAGTTAATCCCTCAGAATCTTGTGCGGCTTTGATCAGGGCTGTCCGAATGGCATCCGATCCGTTTCTTAGGGTAATGGTGCCTTGTTCGTTGAGTTTTGCTTGAATTAAATCTCCTAATTTTTCTAAAAAGATTTGACCCGTGGGAGAGTACAGAAATTGAGAGATCATTAAGGGATCAATTTTGTAGGAATCCTGTAATAAATTCCGAAATTGTTCTTGATCTTCTGAACTCAGAAGGAGGAGATAGCTTTCGAGTTCAGGGTCATTAACTTTTCCCTCTTTCGCGTAGGTGTCTAAGGCGTTTACGGAGACTGAAAGATTAGCGGTCGCAAAAGACAGATAAACTCGTTCTGCGGCTTGAGTGGGTAAGGCTGACAACAGGGCAATGAGGATTCCCAGACCCCAGTTTCTAATGAGATGATGATCAAAGTTATTGATTTTTAATTGATTGTATTGTTTTTGGAGTTTGTTAATTTTCATAGGCGGGGAATTTGCTCAGGAGTAATTCAAGAGATCGACTCAGTTTTTTAAGAAACCCAGTTTGACTGTCTCTATTTTAAACGATTTTAAACTTTTTGGAATCCTAATTTGGGGGCTACAGAGAGATGAGTAAGAGTGGGGCAATTGGCCAAAGTTCAACCCCCTCTCAACATGGAATATTAGCACAGAATTAGAGTGACTCTTTGTCTGTATTTTCGTGAAGAACTTGTTTGATTTGTTCAAGGAGTGCTGACATTGAGATCTGACCGGGTAAAATGGTGATCTCTAGTTTTTTGATTAATTCCCGAAGATGATTGCTCAGTGATGAGGAGAGATTCTCGCTGAATATTTGTTGAGAGTGTTCGGATGAGTCATTTGTGAGATCAAGATTTTCAAGGGGAATATTAGATTGATTTAAAATCAAAATGGGGAATTCAGTTGAGATTTGTTCTAAAGTGGAGAGAACTTGCAAAAGAGCGGGTGATAAGTCTCGCGTACAAATCAATAACAAATCGATGCTTTTATATTGAACGTGTTGGAGAACTTCCGGCCAAGACTGAGCCATTAATCCCCGAAATCCTGCGGTTTGTAAATATTGAACTAAAGCCCGATCAATTTTGGTTTTAAATCGGTTTTTTTGGGATGCTTTTTGTTCTGAATTGTCTTCTGTGGGATTAGCCAAAGGTTGAGATTCAACGGATGAGGACTCTGAGTGAGTAGAACTCACAGCGATCGGCGAACTCTCTGCTTGAAAATCTGGTAAAACGGAGAAATCGACTAAGAGAATATTCGGTTTCCAGTTCATTCCGACGGCGACTTGAACCACTTGTAATAAAGCAGATTCTAGAGTTTGAGAAGGTTCTGTACTTGAGTGATTATCATTGTTCAAATATTCGGCTGCAAAGCAAGGAAAAACAGAAAGCGGTTCAATTTTATTGGCAATTTTTGTGGTAGGTTGATCGAGAGTAATCAGAGGAAGATTAACCAGAATTTCATGCTGACTCAGTTGGTGTAGAAATGCGGATGGATCTTTGACTCCTGTGGTACTTTGTAAAATGACTGCATCAGGATGCCAAATTCTCGCTAACAGTTCAGCTTGATTGAGATCATCTGCTTCCAAGATCCGACAACTGGAAAAATGATGAAGAATTAAAGCGGAATGATGAATAGAATTTTCGACTGTTTCTGCATTGAGAGATGAATTTTGACTCTCAAAGGATAAAGAAATTTGAGCATCTTGTTCAATCGGATTCAGCCATAATAACGTCAGTCGTTGAGTCTGATGTAAAAGGGAATCTTGTTTGAGTTCAGTGAGAATTTCCTGTAACTCTTGTTTTTGTACAGGTAAACTCAAAAAGCCATCACATTTATTGAGTTGAGCGCGTTTTTTATCTCCCAAGGTCGCAGTAATCACAACAGGAATCTGATGAGTATGAGTATTGGTTTTGAGCAACGTCAAGACATCCCAACCGGACAACAACGGTAACAAAGGATTTAGAAAAATCACCCGAGGTTGTAGACAGCGAGCTTTTTCGAGCGCTTCAGTTCCCGAACGAGCAATCACGACCCGATAGCCGAGGTTAGTCAGTTGTTCACTCAGGCTAAAAATATAACGCGGTGCAGCCTCTACAATCAAGATTAATCGAGACTGAATTTCCGGACTCGGACGAGGAGGGTTAACGGGAGAGCGTTGGGGCTTACCCGTGGGATGAGAAGGTTGCCAATCTCGTGTATCAAGACCCCAATCTTTGCGCTGAGGAGGACTCGGGGGTAATAATAGGGTAAACTGACTGCCTTGATCTTGCTTAGAAATAAAGCTGACATCGCCGCCATGTAAACGCGCTAAACGTTGAGTGAGAACCAATCCCAATCCAGTCCCTTCAAATTTTCGAGTCAGGGGACTTTCAAGCTGTTGAAACTTCTGAAAAATCAAATGCTGCTTATCTTCTGGAATCCCAATTCCCTTGTCCCAAATGGTAAAGCCAATCCAGTTTTCCCAATAACTCACTTGTAGTCCAATCTGACTGTCATCCGGTGTAAATTTCAGGGCATTAGAAAGAAGATTAACTAACATTTGTCGCAAACGCAACTCATCGGCCACAATTGTTTCTAAACTGGGTTCGATATCTAAAATAAACCGTTCTTGAGGCTTGGGAGAGTTGGGGGAAGGAGACTCAGAAGTTTTAGACGGAGTAGAAGGGGAAGATGTGGAGTTATTATCTGCGTTGGAGTGATGTTGTCCGGCGATTTCAAAGGCTCGTTCACAGATCGCTCGAATCTGTACAGGTTCAGGAATGAGTTCAAGCTGTCCGGTTTCCATGCGGGTCAAGTCTAAGATATCATTGACCACCATCATCAGATGACGTCCGCTTTGATGAATGAGTTTAGCATAACGGGCTTGACGATCATTGAGTGAACCGAGAGCTTGATCTTTGAGCAGACTTGATAATCCTAAAACTGCGGTGAGAGGGGTTTTGAGTTCGTGGCTAATACAGGCGAGAAACTCGTCTTTGAGTCGGTTGAGTTGTACTAAGTCAGCATTTTTTGCAGCGAGTTCTTGAGCAACGCGATGTTGTTCTGTGATCTCTTGAGCAATGATAATCCATAATTGAGAGGGTTCACAGGAGAGAGTAACAGCCCAATTTTGCTCTAAAGGTTGACGGACAAACTGCCAAACTCGTTCGTGTCGATTAGGGAGAGAACAGACACAAACGTAGGTATTGTTGGAGGTTTCCACTGGGGACCAGTCCGGTAAAAAATTCCACCCCTGAGAAACAGTTGTTGTTTCTTCTACTGAGGGAACCGCAGACATCGATGAATCAGAGGAGTAAGTTGGAGAGTGAGAATAGATCCATTCGGGTGAGGAAACGGAATGATTTGCAGAAACGGGTTCAGAGGTTGAGGATTCGGGTGTTTCACACAGATGTTGAGAGTCGAACTCAACTTGAGAACGCCACGCCTGATTTTGAGCGAGGGTTTCGCCATTCTCCTGTTGAATCATTAGGGGAATGGGTAATTGTTCGATCAGTTGTAACAGTGAGGGTGTCGTTGGGGAAGCCGAAGATGTCTCTCCCATCGTTTCAACCCCATTCGGATGAGACTCGTCTGAGGTGGGGGTGGATGTGGAGTCAAGCAGGTGAGGATGACTGACCAAAAATTGCAAAAGTTTGAGGCTATCGAGCAATCCAATCAATTGATGGTCTCGATTGACTAAAGCGATAGATTGGGGATGAGAGTCTTGTGTGGGATGGAGATATTGCCAAAACTCCCGCCAGTTTAGATGAGCGGAAACCTCAATTAACGGTTCAATTAGGGTGGAATCGAGATCATTTATAGATTGTGGGGGATTGACTGCTAACTTGTCGTCAAATTTGGAGAGTGGGGGTGAATCCGAGGGAGGAAAGACAGATCCGATCAAACGACACAAGTAAACCACTCCTAAAGGATGATCTTGAGGAGTGACCACAACGATGCGATCGCATTTTTCCTGGCAGAATATTGACCAAACCTCACTTAAGCTGGTGGTTTGATGACAAACGGGTACTGCCCGGATAAAGGTTTGGAGGTGAGTGGGGCAAGAGTACATAGAAAATCTGAAGGCATTAGCGTCTCTGGGGGAAATCACGATCAAATTCTTGGGGAATAGTAATCGGTGAGGGAGGTGAATCGACTAAGACCAACTCACTTCTAACCACTTCTGTTCGGTTCTGTGATTTCGCTGGGTAGCCAATAGATTTCTCAATGCGCCACCGAGTTGAGAAAATTCTACCGTTTTGTTTCTGTTCCCCAGTCAAAAACGGCTATCTAAAGTTGTTATGTAAACTGTTGGCTATGGCTCACACCTGTCTAACTCCTGAGAAATTTCTCAGCAGTGCTTTGAGAGAGCTATGTATATCATGTTCGATCAACTTCAACAAAATCGTCACCTTAATAATAAAAAAATAAGAATTAAAAATTTAAAAAGTATATTTCCACAAAATCTTGAGGTTAACAGACAAAAAAGGTCACTCCGAAAATTAGCACTCATGTCGCCGCAGACTCCTGGCTAACGAGAAATTGAACTTTCTCCTGAACAGGGATATTTCACGACAAGGCGATCAGCTATACTGACTATCCTATTGATCTGATCTCAACCCCATTGAAAAATGTTGGTCTTGGCTAAAAAGTCGAATTCGCCATCAATATGCTATAAGGCTCTGCGAGTGATGGCGATTGACTCCCTCAGTGGTTTGTTGATGTAGTGCTGGGGGAGGTTGGGGGGGTCGCTCTTTTGGGGTTGGCTTTTTGGTTATTTAGCGGGTCGTCTGTTAAAGTGGGCTGAACTTCAAAAAACCATCGATTTATTAAACCAATTAAAAATATTCCAGAGGCACTATTCGTGGGCTGGTTTGGGCCGATTGGTGTGGCTGCGATCTTTGATGCGGGTTATTCCCTGCGGCGAGTCAGGGCTGTTTCTTTCTCAGTCATCGGTACACCGCTGAGGTTTATCCAGGGTTGTCCGTTGAAAATCAAAAAGTCACGACGAGACATCACAAACTATTGCAATAATCGAC
>CAZNCM010000248.1:0-510 GCA_964571155.1 uncultured Lyngbya sp.
CGCGGAGAAATTCAATCGATTCCCCAAGTCGTTGAGCATATTTTAAATGGTTTGGTTGCTGATGCGAATAAGCCAATTACTTACAGTGTAAAACTTCGCGATCGCATTTATGAGATTATCCCCGAATCAGTCGGATTAACCTTTTTAATGGATACCGCAGTTCCTTATGTCGAAGCAATTTTCTTCCGAGGAACACCATTTCAAGGTGTAGTTTCTTATAATGCTCAAGTCCATCAAATTCCCACAAAAAGAATTTACTTACGGTGCATTATACGCTGATCCGCTTCCGATTGGCGGTTCAGGAATTCCCCCCACACAGTTAATGCAAGATATGATTCACTATTTACCCGACTATTTACACGAGATTTATCGCAACAGTTGTCGGGGAGAAGATGATTTACGGGTGCAAATTTGTCAGAGTTTTCAAAAGTCGATGTATTGTGTGACAACCGCCGCAATTCGGGGGTTAGCACCCTATCCACTCGATAGCACCGAACCCCAACAACAGCA
>CAZNCM010000248.1:520-794 GCA_964571155.1 uncultured Lyngbya sp.
TTAGAAGGGTGGATGGATCGATTTTTAACCTCTCGTTTGTTGGAAGTCAATCAACCCACTTCTCGATCTTGTCAGCTTTTTCCAGAACGTTCAACTCACAGTGCTGAGTAAGTCTTTTGTCAAGATCTGTAAATGTTTGTACAATTGTTAGAGATGGTAAAAGGATAACTGAACAGTAGATTTATATCCTTGAATCAAGGATGATTATTTAACGGGTTGACATGGCTTACTCAAGACTGCAAAAACTAGCAAGTTATATTCGACCGCATTGGAA
>CAZNCM010000248.1:804-9306 GCA_964571155.1 uncultured Lyngbya sp.
GCTACTCGGAATTTTTGCTCTATTGGTTGTTAACGCATTAGGGGTTTATATTCCGCTCTTAATTCGCAATGGTATTAATGACTTAGAAAGTGCCATTGATTTAAGTCCAATTATCGGTCTAGTTCTTTTGATTTTGGGACTAGCTTCTGTAATGTGGGTGATTCGGATGGCTTCTCGTATCCTCCTTTTTGGGGTAGGAAGACAGGTTGAGTTTGACCTCAAACAAAATATTTTTGAACATCTGTTAACCCTAGAACCGTCTTATTTTTCTAATAGTCGAATTGGGGATTTAATTAATAGAGCAACCAGTGATGTTGATAATATTCGTCGCTTGTTAGGGTTTGCAATTTTAAGCTTGGCAAATACTGTATTTGCATATGCTTTAACGCTACCTGTAATGTTAACGATCAATGTTAAACTCACACTTTTATCAATCTCTGTTTATCCTCTAATGTTGATTTTAGTGCAGGTTTTTAGTGATAGGATGCGAGATGAGCAGATGCACGTTCAGGAGAAGTTATCCAATATCAGTGATTTAATTCAAGAGGATATGAGCGGGATTTCTGTGATTAAAATCTACGCTCAAGAAGAAAACGAACAGCGAGCGTTTGAACGATACAATCAAGAATTATTTTCAGCGAATTTAAGTTTAGCGAGAACTCGTAATATTCTCTTTCCAGTTTTAGGAGGATTGGCGAGTTTAAGTTTATTAATTCTTCTTGCAGTTGGGGATAAGTTTATTGCTCAAGGAGAGTTAAATGTTGGGGATTTTGTTGCGTTAGTTCTCTATATTGAACGATTGGTTTTTCCCACCGCATTACTCGGATTTACAATTACGGCTTATCAACGGGGAGAAGTGAGTATTGATCGCATCGAAGCGATTTTAAATGTCAAACCAAAAATTCACGATCACCCCGATCCCCTTCCCTTATCAACTCCTGTTAAAGGTTGGCTGACTGCTCGTGATTTAAGCTACTCTTATCCAGGAGATAAAACTCCGGCTTTAGATGAGGTTAATTTTACCATAAAACCCGGTGAAATGGTCGCAATTGTGGGGCCAATTGGTTCAGGAAAATCAACCCTCGCCAATGCTTTACCCCGGTTATTGGATATTGAGATTGATAGCATTTTTCTCGATGGTCAAGATATTACCCAGTTGCAACTCTTTGAGTTAAGAAATGCGATTGCTTATGTTCCCCAAGAAAGCTTTTTGTTTAGTACAACCATTCGGGAAAATATTCGCTATGGGAACCCGCTAGCAGATGCTTCTGAAATTGAATCCGCAGCGAAAACCGCTCAAATTTATGGAGAAATTCTCAATTTTCCCCAACAGTATGACACCATTGTTGGAGAACGAGGAATTACCCTTTCTGGTGGACAACGACAACGAACAGCCTTGGCTCGGGCTTTATTAGTGGATGCTCCGGTGTTAATATTAGATGATGCACTGTCGAGCGTAGATAATCAAACTGCAACCGAAATTTTACAGAATTTAACCACAGGAAAACAACGAAAAACAGTTGTATTCATTTCACATCAAATGTCAGCCGCAGCCAAAGCCAATCGCATTTTAGTGATGGATCAAGGACGAATTGTTCAAGAAGGAAATCACGATCAACTGGTACAACAAAAAGGATTGTATCAGTCCCTTTGGAACCAACATCAATTAGAGGAATTGTTGATTTAGAAGATGGAATGTCTGAAGACTGATCTTATAAAATTTTTGTAAAAATTGGCGGAATTCAATTATTAATCCCTGATGTATTGGTTATTCGATCACAATCATTCATGTCAAGGGATAAAATCATGGCAATGATGGCATTGTATTCTCAAGCTATTAATAGATGGGTTTTACATCTGTTAGCATTGGGTTGGATGGTTCCAGGAGTAATTGCTTGTCAAGCTGAATCTTTAACCGCCAATTCTACTGAAATTGATCCGGTTTCTACGGACACTATTTCATCATCTGTATCGGCGACTCCCGAACCCGTTTTACAGAGTCAGGCGACTTATCAAAACACAAACTTCGGCTTTCAGTTCAACTATTCTCTCGATGAGTTTGTCGTTGTATAAACAAGCATTTGAACAGGTGAAAAATTCTTTTACTTTTCTCAACTCCGGGAAAAATTAGCTCTGTTTTAGATAATCTCATGTAAAACAGACAAATAAACGCTCTCAACACCAATCGAGCAGGACTTACAGAGGAAAGTTAGGGCGGATTTTTTGATCGAGCAATCCGATTATATTCATTAATTTGGCAATCAAACTTGACCCGACCTAACTGTTTACTGGTTTATTCTCCTGCTTCTTTCATCACGGATGCACCCGTGTAGGCTTCTTTCCACAATTTAAACAGCAAATATTCGGTGTATTCTCCTAAAACCGTGATGAATATTCCATTTTCTTCCTCTGCATCTAAATCAGTGGTGATCCAAGTTCCAGTCAAACTCACTTCCACAGACTCACTATCTGCGATACATACAGCGATCGCATCTGAGTTGTGTTGCGATAAAGTATCCTCTAACAAGGGCAACATCGGCAAATGACGGGGAAGGAGGAATGCAGCAGAACTGGGTTCAACCAGAATGCTGTCACCGACTCGCATGGCTAACTTGACTCGCAGCGAGACAAGCTGTTCTGGAGATTGAGTCAAATACTCCAGATGAAAAGCGGTTTCAGTGTAGGTTAACTTTAGCATTGGTAATTTCGTCCCCTCTCACTGCCTGTTTCTACATATAGCTCGTCATTTGTTGGTTATGCGCTGTGATCAAAACCGACAGATAGGGCCTAACAAATGACAATAATTATTCAAGTTGATGATCGCGCCAGAACTGTTCAGCAAAGGCAACAACCGGATGTAAGGGAGCCTTGGCTGGGGTGCGGAGTGGCATTTTGGCTTCTTCTGGGGTGCGATCGCCTTTGAGCGAGTTACATCGTTCACAGGCTGCCGCTACATTATCCCAGGTATGGGTTCCACCCTTAGAACGGGGAAGAATGTGATCAATGGTTAAACGTTTGGTACTTCCGCAATATTGACATTTATGATGATCTCGACGCAGAATTTCTCGACGGTTAACGGGTGGCACTTTCCAAAGTCGTTCATTGCCTGTCATCGTCAAACGGATGTGTTCGGGAACGTGCAGCACAATAGTTGGAGAACGAACAAACCAACCGGAGTCTGTTTGTTTCGCATCTAGAGGTTCCGCTTTACCAGTCACTAACAGTGCGATCGCCCGTTTGATATCGATCCGGCTCATCGGTAAATAATTTTTTGAAAATACCACGACAGATTGCCTTAATACATCAGTAGTGCTGGTCACGGCTTTCCTCCATGATGATTGATATTTAGAACTTTAAACTACAAACCCCCGCCTAGAGAGTGAGTTCAGCGGGGGTAGCAAGAATTGTTGCTTTTTGTTTCATTGGGGTACAGCATGATTGTCTCCGTACCTCCCGCTAGGTTTATGTTGATCGGGTTCTGCGTTAATCGGCAAACCTTCTAAATTGAAATAATGATTCACCCATTTAAAAAAATTTCGATGGATTCCATCGCCACAATGATCATAACTTCCTTTCGTTGCGTTCGCGATCGCAACACTTTGCACAAGAGTTCTCCCCCTACCAAAGAGGTTGGGAGCAAAAAGACCAGTTAATCGGGTAGGGGATAATCTCACGAGAAGGCTATACCTCCATTGCAGCTATTTTGAATCTGACTTTATTTATACTACACTAAGTATTACAGCACTGTCTACCTTTTTGGAGGAAAAATCATGTATACCTTACCTCGGACTTCAACGACTGACATGGAAGTGACCAGCATCCGTTTGGAACGGGAACTCAAGGAGAGATTAAAAGATCTGGCTAAAAACCAAGGCTATCAGGCGTTGATTCGAGATATTCTATGGAATTATGTGCAGCAAAAATCGGGCGAGTATCGACCTCAATTTTCCCGAGAGGAGATTCGAGCTAGTTTATCGGCGACTGCACAACAGGAGGAACGTTGTGTCCTCACGGGCAAAATAATTCACCCCCAGGAACCGATGTTATTAGGACTTACGAGTAATGGGGATCTCGTTCCTTTGAGTGTAGACAGTTTGGATAATTAACTCGACTTCAGAGTTTTGTGGAGATTCCCCGTAGAATGCTCGGGAGTTAAGGCTTCTACGGGGATGATATGAATGTAGAATTATCAAGCCAGAGATGGATTGAGGGGAGTACAGAGTTCTCTATTCTCCAATGTTCAGAATTAATAATTGATCACTGATAATTTTTAGGATTTTCCCCCAACTTTCAGGTAATCAATTCTAAATTAATAATTTATACAACTTGTACGATTTACTCTGGATAGAGATAATAGAGAGAGGATCAGTATTTTTTCTGGGGGGAAAGAGAAGATGAGGCGATCTCGCGACTGGAAGCTATTTTTACAGAATATTATACAAAAAAATAAATCTAAATTAAAATCTAAACTACACAATTTAGAAGCAAAATTAAATCGTTTTTTCCGAAAATCTATTGTTGATTTTATTCTCGCGATATTAATCACTTTTTCTGTGGGATTAACTCTCGTTGGATTGTCTCAACCCCATGCTTTTCCCTTAACCGGAAAAATAGAAACGATTGAACAAATCATCACTGCAATTTTTGCGCTTGAGTTAGGATTACGATGGATAGCGGCTTCTTCTAAATCGCGTTTTTTCCGAAACTATTGGATCGATATAATCGCCATTTTACCCCTATTACAAGTTTTTGGCATACCTTCAGTCATTCAACTCTTAAGATTATTGCGGGCGTTGCGATTATTTAGCCTGATCATTCACTATACAAATATGTTACCGTTAAACCTCAAACGGCGTACTCCTGAATATTTTCTCATTTTTGAACTGTTGTTTCTAACCGTCTTATTCGGGAGTATGATTATGTTAGGATTTGAGCGAGGAAATAATTCAGGAATCGAAACCCTAGAAGAATCACTGTGGTATAGTATTTATTCTCTCTTTTCCGGTGAACCTATCGTCAGCCCAATTAAGTCTTTCGGTGGACGAATAATGACAGTAGGTTTGATGTTGATGCACATGACTCTATTTGTTGTTTTTACGGGAACTGTATCAGCATTTATGGTTGACAAACTTCGCAATGAAAATACACTAATGGAACTCGATCAGTTAAGTGATCATACGATTATTTGTGGGTGGAATCGCAAGGCTGAAATTATTGTTCGGGAATATAAAGCCTCTGGAAAAAATAAAGATATACCTGTGGTTGTGATTGCATTTGTTGATAATGAACATACAATTATTGATCCCGCTTTAAGATCAATTGTGCGGTTTCTCAATGATGACTTTACCAAAGTAACAGTTTTAGAAAAAGCAGGTGTTAGACGAGCTAATACTTGTATTATTCTCTCGGATAAAAGTCATGGACGCAGCGAACAAGATGCAGATGCCCGCACGATTTTAGCCGCTTTAACCGCTGAGAAACTCAATCCTAATGTTTATACTTGTGCAGAATTAATTAATCGTGAATATGCGTCTCATCTTGCATTGGGGAATGTAAATGCTTATGTAGTTAGTCAAGAACATAGTGCTTTTTTACTCGCCCAAGTTGCTCTCAATCATGGATTGATGGAAGTTTTTGGAGAACTTTTGAGCTATCAAGGCGGTAATCATTTTTATCGGATTCCATTAAAGTCAGAATGGATCGGTCGAACTTTTTTAGACTTATTTATTCATCTTAAACAAGTTCACAATGCGATTTTAATTGCTGTTGATGAAGGAAATGGAGGATCTTGTGTCAATCCTAATGATTATACTTTTAAAGAAGATGATCAAATTATTTTGATCGCTCAACATGATATTCACTTGTGATTATCTGGACTCTGACTTCGTACTCAGCCTTGAAATTACAAAATGATTTAATTTTTGAGCCGGATCAGCTTCAGTAATAATTTGCTAAATTAAAGGTAGAGTTGGGTAAAAATTTCGATGTCTGACTTAAATCGTGGAATCATGAAGTTCAAAGGAGCCGATAGCCCTGTTGTGGTCTTGGTTTCTTCTATCGTTGTCTTGGGAGGAATTGGTTTTCTAGTCGCTTGGGCGCTTCAAACCGCCTATTCCTTCTAAAACCTCAAAATTCTAAATATATTAGTTGCAATAGAGAGGACTACTCACCTCTAAAGCCAAGGTGCAAGATGCGAAGCGGTCGCATCTTTATTTTTTTGTCAAAAATGTAGTATAATTGTATTACTTTGTCGTAGAGTGCATTTTCACCGGACTTATGGCTACCTTTCGGGACATCTGCAACTATTATCGGCAATATTTGCCGTTGTCGATTTTCAGTATCGGGGCTTCCTCTCTATTTGAATTGGTAGATTTGGTGGTTCCCTATGCAATTGGTCAAATTTTAAACGTTTTATCCGATCAACCACTTGATGGTTTGATGCAGGGTGTTGTCAGTGCGATCGCATCTTGGACCGGAAATCCAGTAAACACTCAACTTTGTGTCATTGTACTACTGAGCCTGATTTTTGTGGGAACCACTGTCAAAGCCCCCATTCAAGCTTGGTTAGGGCATTGGTTTCATTGGCTAATTCCCTTAAAAGCACGGCGAGATCATCATCGTAATGCCATCCGCAAAATTTTAACCCTTCCCCTAGAATTTTACGATGAAAACAACCCCGGACGGGTTGCCAGTCGGGTTGCCAAAGGAGTAAGCAACCATCTGTGGACTTACCCGGAAATTGCAGGTCAACTCATTCCCAAATTGGTGAGAGTTTTGGGAATTTTTGTTATTCTGTGGATCATTCAATGGCGGATTGCCTTACTGTTTTTAGCTTCGTTTATTGTCATTTTAGTCCTCACAGTCAAAATCCTCAAACGTCTAACCGATCAAGAAGAAATTCTAGAACATCACGAAGAAAATACCGAAAGCCGCAACTCCGAAATTATCACCAATATCAAAACGGTGAAAGCCTTTGCCACAGAAGCCCAAGAATTTAAACGACAAAGCACTCGTTTGGAACGAGAATTATTTCTGATCATTCATCGCATCCATATCGGCTATGTCAAACTCTTAACCTATCAAACAACCATTGTTCAATGTTGTTTGTTTGCGATTTTAGGGTTTCTGTTAGCCGCTACTCTCGGGGGAAAAATTTCTCTCGGTTATTTTATTACCGCTTACACGTTGGCGAGTATGGCTTATTCGGAATTAACTCCCATTAGTAACCTTGCCGAAGTTTTTGCCCGTCGTTATGCTTCGATGCTTCGGTTTCACGAATTTCTGCAACTCCCAGAAGGTCAAGATGGTGTTGTTCTCAGTGTCAACCCAAAAGACAACGAATCTACACCCAATTATCAGTTTACCGGAAAAGTAGAATTGTCTCATTTGACCTTTGGTTATAGTCCGGAAAAACCTGTTTTGCAAGAGATTAACTTGCTGATTGAACCCTATCAAACGGTGGCGTTAGTCGGACGTTCGGGTTCGGGAAAATCAACCTTAGTGAAGTTACTCTTTCGCTATTTTGAACCGAATCAGGGAAAAATTTTAATTGATGGGGAAGATATTCGTAGCTTGAATGTTACCGGATATCGTCAACGCTTAGGGATTGTGCATCAAGATGTCGATGTTTTCAACGGCAGTCTGTTAGAAAACCTAACCTATGGGAAACCTCAAGCCACTTTTGAGCAAGTTGAAGAAGCTTGTCGGATTGCCCGAGCCGATGAATTTATTGCTCATCTTCCTCAAGGTTACTATACCATTGTCGGGGAACGAGGTGTACGTTTATCTGGGGGTCAAAAACAACGTTTAGGAATTGCGCGAGCATTGTTAATGAATCCTGATGTGTTAGTGTTTGATGAAGCTACATCTAGCCTTGATTATGAGTCAGAGCGCGCGATTCAGTTAGCGATGCACAATATTTTGGGGACTCGAACCACGATTATTATTGCTCACCGTCTGAGTACGATTCGAGAAGCGGACAAAATTGTGGTGTTAGACCAAGGTCAGATCGTTGAAGTGGGAACTCACCAGGAATTGTTGAACCAACAGGGAATTTATCAACGTTTACACTCGTTGCAAGAAACGGGAGAATTGTTTGATTAATAGTCTGGTTTTTCCAGGATGTCCTAAAATCAAAACAGTTATTTATAGCTTACCCCGTTGTGATTGCCGCATCCACTTCCGAATACCTTCTCGCCGCTTCTGAAGCCACGCCTCTGCTAGGAAATGTTTGGGTCGATGCTGTGGTGCTGGCTTTGATGCTAGCACTTTCAGCCTTCTTCTCCGGTTCAGAAACAGCGATGACTGCTTTAGATAATCTGAAACTACGGGTTTTGATCAAAGAGCAGGGTGATCCGACGGGAATGTATACCCTGGTTTTAGAGAATCGAGCCAGATTTATTACGACCTTGTTAGTCGGGAATAATCTGGTTAATAATTTCTCCGCAATTCTGACCAGTAATTTGTTTGCGTTGTGGTTAGGAAATGCGGGTTTAGGCGTTG
>CAZNCM010000249.1:0-7405 GCA_964571155.1 uncultured Lyngbya sp.
CATTATCTAAACGTTCAACTAACTGGGCGGCTGCAACCCCCAAAACAATACCCGCCAGTCCACCCAGCGCCAAATTTAAAGGCACAATGGGATAAACACTAATCAGTTCACCCTGTTGGTTGCGAGGAATAGAAGGTTCAGCAATCAATTCCCAAGCCGGAGGCGGGGGCGGGGCAACTTTTAACTGAAGTTCTTGACGCCGTAAGGTTAAATCATTTAAACGGCTGGTTGCGACTTCTAATTCTTGTTCTAAATCAGAATAACGGCGCATGACCGCTGGAAAACCTTGAGCGGATTCATTTAATTGTTGAGCCGCTTTATCCAAAACTTGGGTGCGAATTTCCAACATTGAAATTTGGTTCGCCGTTGTCACCAATTGTTGAGTTAATCCCATGCGAATCGAGTCTTGAAAAGACAAAATTTGGGGGTCAATACTCGACAAATCTTGTCCGAGAACCCGTTCAGCTTCTTCACTTAATAAGGGTAAAATTCTCTGACGTTGGTCGAGTAAGGCTTGAATTTGGGGGGCTTTGCTGGTAAAACGAGCCGATTCTATCGCGATATTCGTTTCGAGTTCTAGCAGTTTTTGTAACAACGCTTGATAGCGAGGAGATTGAGACAACGCCGAGGCTAACATCGCCTGTTCGGGTTGTAGTCCTAGCTGTTGTTGCATCATTAAATAACTGGCTTTTTGCTGCTCCAGTTGCGCTCTCGTTTCCAGTTTTTCGACTTCGAGTTGGCCGATTTGTTCGGTGAGTTGTTTAGTTTTAATCTCAGGAGTAATAAAGGTGTACTGGTTTTGTAAGTTGAGCAGTTCTTTTTTAATGGTTTCTACCCGAGATTGGAGGGGGTTGAGTTGATTATTAATCAGCTTTAATTGCTCTTGATTCGGGTCAAATCGTTCTTCTGTTCGACTAGAATCAAGATAACTTTTCGCAATATTTTCAAGTATAAACTGCACTTTTTGGGGTTCAGTATCCCGATAACTGACTTCTAAAATACGAGTGTCAGGAATGGGAGTGATTGACAATTTATCGGGTTCTAATGCGGTTTGACCTGTTTTCTGATTAAATAATGCACTGTAGTTAATTTCGGGATATCGGGTTTTAATTTGTTCAATAATTCCCGACATTAATTTTGGACTTTGCAGCAGTTTAACTTGAGACGCATAACTCAGTTGAGGAACTGATTCTTCTAATAAAGTGTCTCCAGTTTCGCTATCTGAATCTGAAGGAATAAACAGTTGAAATGAACCGCGATATTCTGGGGTTTGATGGTTAGTCCAGAGATAAGTTCCCGAAGTCGTCGCCGCCGTAATTCCTAAGATTAAAATTGCTCGCCGCCAAATTCCTTTCCAGAATTGATTTTTAGACTGAGACTGAGAGGGAGAATAAAACCCGGGTTGATACCCAAACGAACCTTGTTCTAAAGGATAGGCTGCGGCTAACTTTCGAGCTTTATTTTGAGGATGAAAGACAGAGACTTGACTATTTTTTCCGGTGTTCATTGTAATTTGAGCGGTTGTTGACTAAACGTTTTAATCGAAGTTTATCCAAAAGGACGACCAACAAAACTGAAATCGATAAAAATAAAAATCCAAGCTAATTTTTTGACGGCAAGTTTAAAGCTTTATTTCAATCATATCCTGAGAAAGATACAGCTTCAAGTCTTCAAAATCAATTTTTTGATCAAAAACTTTTTCATAAAAACATCACCTCATTTCTCAGGATAATCCCAAAAAATAACTTCCCTTAAATTAACCCTTAAAAACGGGACAAGTGCGCTCCTCACACCCCCCAAATAAAAGCTTCTAATCTAAAATTCCGACAAATCTCAGAACTCCAAAAACGCCATTAAAGGGGCCTAACTTTCCTAATACCCCACCGACCCCATCTTGAAAGGCAGCACTGCCAGAACGTCCGATCACAATAACATCATTATGACGCAAAATCGGATTATTCTGATCATTAACCTCCTGAGAAAGATCAACCGTAATCGTCTTTTGAGTCACCGTTCCATTGGAATTAATCCGAATTAATTCGACCGTCTTTCGATTCGCTCTGGACTGATTAAACCCTCCGGCCGCCATAATCGCTTGATTAAGAGAAGTATTCGGTGCCGCCTGAATCGGCCCTGGCCTCATCACTTCTCCCACTACACTGATCTTAACCGTATCGGGAGAAAAACTCGCCATTGCTACATCATCCGACTGGTTAAAAGTTGATGCTGTTGCAGTCGGAACCACAATCGTATCCCCTTGTTGGAGAACAATATCTTGAGTCAAATCCCCCTCTTGCAACAGCGACCACAAATCGACACTAATAATTTGTTCAGTACCCGTCCGACTCAGACGACGAACTTCAATACTCCGAATATCGGCCATCGCCGTAATTCCACCTGCGGTTTTAATCGCCCTCGTCACTGTAAACACCCCCATTCCTTCGGAACTGGAAGACTCCATCAATTGTTGAGGATTTTCCGGGTCCGGTAACGGAACACTTTGGGAAGTCGCTAAAGCATGAGTTCCCGGACGATTCACCTCCCCGACCACCGCCACACTAATTGGCTGAGAAGTCGAACTGGCAAAATTCGCCACCGCCATCTGACGGGCTTCGATGCGATTCATGTCTGTTACCGTGGGAATATAAACCGTGTCCCCATCTCGCAAACTAATATCCTGACGTAAATCTCCACTTTGCAACAGTTCCCACAAATCAACACTAATAATTTGTTCAATCGCAGAACCAGGCTGTTTGCGGCGAATTTTCACTTGGCGAATATCGGCCAGGGATGTCACACCTCCAGCCATTTGCAACAGTTGTGTCACCCGAGGCAGTTGTAAGCCCCCGGAACTGGGTGTTGTGCCGGGCATAGCATTACCGCCAGCGACTCCAGAAAACGTGTAAGCACCGGGACTCTGAACTTCTCCGGCAATCGCAATTTGCATCGGACGGGCCGAAAGCAAGGTTAGGGAAATAATCGGCCGTTGCAAGTATTCGCCATAACGCTGTTTAATCGCTTCTGTGGCTTGTTCTGTCGTTAACCCCTGCACGGGAACACTTCCCACCAAAGGCAAATTCAGCGAACCATCCACCGAAACTTGATGTTGACCGTTCGGGCCGCTATACTCAGGAACATTAAAAATATCAATCTGGACGCGATCGCCTACACCCAGAATATAGCCTTCAGAAATAGGTGTGGGTGCAGTATTAATTGGAGCTGAATGAATCGTAGGAGTTGGAACCGGAATCGGTTTAGGGGGGAGAAACTGAGCCTTTGCGCCCCGAATTCCCAAACCTCCAATCATCAGGGGAACAGAAATTCCCATCAGCGCGACAGAACAAAGACTCGTTTTTCTAACTAGGTGTTGATAATAACTCAAGGTTTTCATCTCGATTTAATGTTCGACTGCTCGCCTCAAAACGTTGTTGCTACCCCGCGTTTCCAATATAAGCTGCTCTCCAACTCATTGCCAAAAAGTCACAATCGGCTAATCATGATAAGCTAATTTGTTGTCGTTGCCCCCAACCCCAAAACCAACCATGACCGACCGATTAAATACCGATGTTTTAGTTGTTGGTGGGGGGACAGGCGGTGTTGCTGCTGCGCTACAAGCGGCCCGTCGAGGTGCTAATACTATTTTAGTCAGTGAATTTACCTGGTTGGGGGGAATGCTCACCTCAGCGGGCGTATCAGCACCGGATGGCAACGAATTGCTTGCCTTTCAAACCGGGTTGTGGGGCGCATTTTTACAAGAATTAAAACGCCGACAACCTGAAGGACTCGATTGGGGTTGGGTCAGTTTTTTTACGTTTAATCCCAGAGTCGGGGCTGAAATTTTTGCCGACTGGGTATCACAACAACCCAATTTGCACTGGATTTCTGGCTATAAACCGCAAGAGGTCCTCAAACAAGATGACAAAATTATCGGGGTGCGATTTTCGGAGTTTACGGTGAATGCTGAAATTACTGTAGATGCCACTGAACTGGGGGATTTACTAGCACTGGCGGAAGTTCCCTATCGTTGGGGGTGGGAATTGCAAACCGAATGGGAAGAACCCAGTGCGCCTGTGATTGCTAATTCTCTAACAAAATCTTGTCCGGTACAAGCCCCCACTTGGGTAGCAATTTTACGGGATTTTGGGGAAAATGCCGTTTCTCCGGAAATTCCCGCCCCTCCTATCGATAATCCTGAACAATTTGTAGGGGCTTGGGAAGGTTACGGTGCTGAACAATTTCTCAATTATGGTCGGCTTCCGGGTGGATTAATGATGATTAATTGGCCTTGTCGGGGGAATGACTACGGAGAAGGATTAAATCGTTTAATTCAATCTCCCGCCCAACAGCAAGAATTTTTTCAAGAAAGCCGATGGCATACTCAAAGTTTTGTCCGGTTTATTCAGAAGCAACTCGGACGCCGCTATGGTTTGGCATCAGGACTCTTTCCGTCTCCACAACCGACTGCTCACATTCAGCCTCAAGATCCTCTCGATACATCCTTCGCCCTGCATTTATATTATCGTGAAAGCCGACGTTTGCAAGGGTTAACAACAATTCGGGAACAGGATATCTTGCCGATGCCGGGTGGGAATGTTGCTCCTCTCCCTATTAATGATACAACAGGCGAATGTGATGCGATCGCAATTGGCAATTATCCCAATGATCATCATTACACTCAAGATATTTTTCCAGTCAAACTGAAATATTTGCGATGGGGGGGACGCTGGACAGGAACGCCATTTACTATTCCCTATCGGGCGTTAATTCCTGTCGAAACTGAGGGATTATTGGTCTGTGAGAAAAATATCTCCGTGTCTCATATTGCCAATGGTGCGACTCGTTTGCAACCTGTGGTTTTAGGAATCGGACAAGCGGCGGGAATGGCGGCGGCTTTGTGTATTGCATATCGTTGTCAACCGAGAGAATTATCGGTTCATCGACTGCAACAAGAATTATTGCATGATCCGGTTGCACCTGCGGCTATCATTCCTTTGTTTAATTTACTCCCGAATCGTCCGGATTGGGCAGACAAGCAGTGTTATTATCTTCAATATCCAGAAGCTTATCCGACTCACGGTTATTGGGATTTAGAGTTTTCCAGCCAGCAAATTTATTCGCATTGGTCTTTACAGACTCTCAAGACCCAATCCTCAAATCCAGTTGATTTCAACCCGAAAAGTTCTGATCAGTTGTCAACACCTGAAGTAGAAGAATATAGAAGTTGTTTTCAAGGGGTTTTTCATCATACTCAAGAACAAAACTATACTTTAACCCTAACTTTTCCACAACAACTCGTTGATCAAACCTGGATATTAGTAACGCTAGATGCTGAGATTGATCAACAGCTAAAACAGTGTGTCAATGGTTCTCAAGTTTCAGTTAAAGGACGACTTAATTCTTCAGGTCATTGGTTTATTGTCGAGGTCATTGAGTAGTACGAAGCGATAAAATTGCCTCAAAAAATTTAGTTAATATTCAAACAATTATTTGCATCAATTAGGGGGAACAGTCGCGGAAATTCGCCCTCATCCCTGATTAATAATTATCAGACCTAGAGTTCAGGTGATCCTCTGCGTTCCCACCCTGAATCAAAACAGAATAAAAATATTTTCATTCCACACAAATATTTGTGTGGCAATCTATTCTCATTCAAATATAACGAAATTCACAAATACAGACGAGCGCGGAGTGTGACAGATAGAAATCTAACTCCTGCATCGTGAATAGAGTTTTAGGTTGATAGCGATTACAGAATAGAATCTCTATCTAAATTGTAGAAAATTTCCTGATTGTTGGGTGAAGTCTCCGTAAAAACACTGAAAGAGCAGTTGAAATTGTAACGCAAGAGCAATTTTTGTAGAAAAAATTTTAATCTTATCCTGATCTGATCAACTAAGGTTTGTATCAAGAAATGGACAGGTTAATTACGGACATTTCCCATGAAACCTACAACAATTTTTGCCCTCGCTAGCCTTTTCTTCTTGGGGATCACCAGTCAAGTTCAAGCCGCAAATCATCAATCAACAGCCTTTTTAGAATTAGAAAACCAAAAATATATGATGTCAGCACAATTAAAGAATCACGGAAGTTCTGATCCCTCTCGCGGTAATGGACGACGTGGCTTTGTAGAGAATCCAACTGCTAACTCCGAAGATAACTCCATTGTTCCTCGTCGGGGAAGTGGCCGTTAAATCCATTCAAGATAAACTGATTTAAAATAGAAAATCAAAAGCATCATAGTATGTTATCTTGAACACCCCTAAACTGAATTTATTTGATTAGACTGCTATTTATCCGACCTTTTTTCTGTTGGGATGTTAGCAGTCTTGCATTTGTCTATATTATAGAAACTAATTAACGCAATTCATTATTGAGGGTATAATATACCCAAAGCAGTCCTAATTGACTGACAACAGAGGGTGCTATGGTACGTGATTCGGACGAAACTTCACGATCGCACCCATGCCTCATCTACATCAGGGGCGAGGGACTGGTATAAGCGATGTGATTAGGGGACTTGCTTCAGGTTAAGATTGAGCAAGTTCACACCTAAGCGACCGTTAACGGAGGATGATACCATGCCTCCAAGTTAGGCTATTTCAAGGAAAATCATGAGAAAAGATACCGATCTGATCAAAACTCTTAGCCCCAGCTCAATGGATCAGATCATGTTATATTTGGCTTTTAGTGCCATGCGGACGAGTGGACATCGGCATGGGGCTTTTCTAGATGCGGCGGCTACCGCAGCAAAATGTGCGATCTATATGACTTATATGGAACAGGATCAAAACCTGCGAATGACAGGACACCTGCACCATATTGAACCGAAGCGCGTTAAGGTGATTGTTGAGGAAGTTCGACAAGCGGTAACAGAAGGAAAACTGTTGAAAATGTTGGGGTCTCAAGAACCTCGCTACTTAATCCAGTTTCCCTATGTTTGGCTTGAACAATACTCCTGGCAACCGGGAAAACCGCGAATTCCGGGTAACAGTCTGACTCCAGAAGAAAAGCGCGTGATCGAAAGCAAACTTCCTAAACTGTTACCAGATGCTCAACTGATTAACTCTTTTCAATTTATGGAGTTAATTGAGTTTCTTCACAGACGTTCTCAAGAGGATTTAGATCCGAGTCGGCGGATGGCTTTGAGTGAAGCTTTAGCCGAACATATCAAGCGTCGTTTGATTTATTCGGGTACGGTGACGAAAGTTGATTCTCCTTGGGGAATGCCTTTTTATGCACTCACCCGTGCATCCTATTCCCCAGAAGATCAAGAAGAGCGCACCTATGTCATGGTCGAAGATACTGCTCGATATTTCCGCTTAATGAGAGATTGGGCTGAACGTCAACCCAAAGTCATGCGAGCTTTAGAAGAACTCGATATTCCGCCTGAGCGAGTGGATCGGGC
>CAZNCM010000249.1:7482-9272 GCA_964571155.1 uncultured Lyngbya sp.
GCAGTTTGTTTTTGGTCCCAAAGAAGACGAATAAAGTGTAAATACTCTGCTAATCGCTAATCGCTAATTTATCTTTTAAAGTTAGCCATTAGCAATTAGCATTAATAACTCTTTTTAATCAGCTATTTGCATTTTGACGGTTAAGCTTTTCAGCTTTTCATTAATCCAGCGTTCAAACAATTCATTTTGTAATTTTTGCTTCAATTTCGGATCGTCAAACGAAGCTTCAATTAATTGCTCAACGCGAAATATACACCAGCGCCCTTCAATCTCTACAGGGCCAACAATTTGTCCGAGAGTCGCGACCGTCATTATGGGCTTGAGACTGTCGGGTAAAGATCCCAAACTCACCGCTCCCATCATCCCATTGACATTCCGTTCAGGAGTCAGTGAATATTCTCGTGCAAGTTGCTCAAAACGAGCTTCTTCTTCTTGAAGGCGACGGTGTAAGGTTTCGGCGAGTTCATAATCAGCAACAACAATCCGAGACAGAATAATCGTATCTAAAAATGATTTACGTTCCTGAAAATAAGCCTCAAGTTGCGGTTGCACAATCGAGAGTTTTAGGGTTTCTCGTTTAAATCCCGTTTCGACTTGTTGATGAAAAGAATCATAACTCATTTGATTGCGTTCCAGCCATTCCTGAAACGCTTGGGGATCACTGAGATTCCGTTCGAGTCGGAAATTAATCACCGCTTGTTCAACAGACGCGGAATTAATATTGAGGTTTTCTTGCGCTTCGAGTTCCTTATCAAGAATATACTGACGCAGCATTTCCCCAATAAAAGATTGTAACTTTCCCGAAGATTGCAAATACCTTAAAGACTGTCCCAACGTAATGGGTTCATCATTAACCGTTAAAAAAGGTTGAGCCATACCGAGTCACTTCCTCAACAAAAAAACAACTGTACAAAACAAGCAAGCTAGTCTATGCTAACCCGAATAACTCTGTCTCAACAAGGCTTCAGTTATTCACAATGTTTGACTATAATTCCACACCAGGGCCAGTCCCATCGCTACAATTGCACCGATAAATGTATTAATAAAATTCACCACCTCGTTGGTTAACCAGTGAACCTCAGCCTGTAAAGTTGCCCCGATCACACTTTCGAGATTTGTCGCGATCAAAGCGGCTAGCACACACCAAACAATACCAATAGCGTCTATTAAACCTGTTCCCCAACCCACCAAAGCCATTAAGATCGAAGCCACCACTCCGGCAATTGTTCCCTCTAAACTGACCGCTCCTTCTGTCCCCTTGGCAACAGGCTGTAACGTCGTAATCAAAAAGGTGCGTTGACCATAGGCTTTTCCGACTTCACTGGCACAGGTATCGGAAAGCTTTGTGCTAAAACTCGCCACATAACCCAATAGCAACAAAGAGATAATCTGGCTATTAATGGCACTTTCAGCAGACAGCAACCGCACCAGCAAAATTCCCAACGCACACAACGCCGCTGTCAGCGCTGAACCCCAAACATTTTCTGGCCCTCGGGCACCACTGCGTTTTTCAGCAATTCCGGCGGCTTCTTTTTGCGCCATGCCAATTCGAGTCACCCCAGAACCCACGATAAAATAAAATGCGACGACTAAATAACCTTGCCAACCTAAACAGCCCCAAATTAATATACCTAATATCCCCGCATGAATGATTCCGGCAGTCGTCAGCAATTTTTTCGGAGCGATCGCCACGAGACTGAGTAAAATGGTATTCAAACCGATCGCAACGATCCAAGGGTTTGATCCCAACAACCAATCATTCCAATTTAGGTTAAAATTTGACATCTTAA
>CAZNCM010000250.1:0-4014 GCA_964571155.1 uncultured Lyngbya sp.
ATGTTCCTGAACCTATCAAGCGGTCAAAATTGATGTTAGAGGAACCTGCAAAGGTTTAAGACTGTTTAGAGTCAGAGGTCGGGTGCAGGGGGAGATGGAACTGATCACTGATCACTGTTCACTGTCTCCGCCTCCTCTTGCCAAAGCCACTAATCAATGATTGTTCTTTGATAAGAATTTTCTATGACTCTCGGATTCACTCCGGAATTTTGTGCAGAACTTGGATAGATCGATCAACGTTCCGGATGTGATGCGAGAGGAGGATGCCACCAAAAGCTTATCTAGAATCCCTCCTTACGACTGAAGACCTGAAAGTCCGTTACCGACAGGCTAGGGATACCACCGAAGCTCGTCGATGGCACCTACTTCAGCTCGTCGCCAGCGGTTGGACTATTAAACGGGCCGCTGAAGTTGTGGGTTTAAACTACGACTATTCTAAGGAAATCATTCGGCGCTATAACCGCGAAGGCCCAAGTTCTGTCAGGAACCGCAGCCGCGATCGCCAACCGCCTGTTGCTCGTTCCTTGTTAACCTTGGCACAACAA
The DNA here is from genome assembly GCA_964571155.1 of uncultured Lyngbya sp. Taxonomy (GTDB): domain Bacteria; phylum Cyanobacteriota; class Cyanobacteriia; order Cyanobacteriales; family Microcoleaceae; genus Capilliphycus. The sequence goes on from CAZNCM010000250.1 coordinate 546, forward strand.
CAGGAACTCAAAGAGGCATTACAAGGCCCGGCTCCAGATGGAGGTGCCTGGTCTGGCCCGAAAGTAGCCGAATGGATTGCTAAAAAAACAGGTCGCCAACACGTCTGGCCTCAAAGAGGTTGGGACTATCTCAAGCGACTGGGAGTAAACTGGAGACAGCGCAAAAATACCAACAATGATGAGTGAGTCTAATTTCCGCAAATTAGATTTTGAGCCACTTAACATTGGATTGGTGCATCTACTTTGCGACTGTCCAACTGAAAACGTCTATCGAGTAAATGTGGGAATTTAGAACAGGTTTTTTCTTGACTCTATATCTAGAGTGGAGTTCAAATTGACTTGAAATTGTTTGCGAGTTTTACCATGAGTTCATCTATATTCTCAGGGTTTGAAGCTTTTGAGATGACTATTTAACTTTGATAAATCCATCAGGGATGACCTTATTTTAATCCAGATTGTACTCGCCACAAACTCGCATAAATTCCTGGTGCTTCTAACAATTGTTCGTGTCGTCCCCGTTCTACTAATTTTCCCCGATCCATGACATAAATACAATCGGCATTCCGAACCGTTGAAAGACGATGGGCGATCGCAATAGTTGTCCGATTTTGGGTAATATATTCTAGCGATCGCTGAATGGCTGCTTCTGTTTCGTTATCAACCGCAGAGGTCGCTTCATCTAATATTAATATCGGGGGATTTTTTAATACGGCTCTGGCGATCGCGATTCGTTGTCGTTGTCCGCCGGATAATTTCTGACCTCGTTCCCCTACTATTGTATCATAACCTTGCGGTAAAGTTTGAATAAAACTATCGGCTTCTGCGACTTGGGCGGCGGCGATAATTTCAGGTAAAGAAGCATCAAAACTTCCATAACAAATATTTTCGGCAACGGTGCCATGAAAGAGAAAAACATCCTGACTAACCAAACCAATAGCTTGACGTAAATCTCTGAGTTGAATTCTATCAATTTCAATGCCATCGAGGGTAATTATTCCCGATTGAATTTCATAGAGTCGCAGTAAAAGTTTAACTAATGTACTTTTTCCAGAACCTGTTGCCCCGACAATTGCTATCGTTTTTCCGGCGGGAATATGTAGGGATAAATCTTCAACAACATTAACTCGATTATTGTAAGCAAAGGTAATATTTTTAATCTCTATTTCACCCTTAACTTCACTCACAGGAAGGGGAATATCTCCCGGATGAGTTTCAATCGGTGTATCGAGTAAATTCATCACTCGGTTAATCGAAGCCATCGCCCGTTGATACTGGTCAAAGGTTTCTCCCAGTCGCGTTAACGGCCATAATAAACGTTGAGTAATAAACACCAAAACGCTGTAGGTTCCCACCGCCAAACGTCCGTTTATTGCTTGCATTCCCCCCAATAATAGTGTAGCAATAAATCCAAAGAAAATCAAGATTCTAATCAGGGGAACAAAGGCCGAAGATAGTTTAATTGCTCGTTTATTACTCTGGCGATATGAGTTACTTTGTTGATTAATTCGTTCTCTTTCATAGTCTTCGGCGGTAAAACTTTTAATGGTTGTAATTCCGCTCAAATTATTCGATAACTGCCCGTTTAAATAACCCACTCTTTCTCTGACTTCTGCATAGCGAGGGGCGAGACGTTTTTGAAATATCAGCGAACCCCAGATAATAAACGGCATGGGTAACATGGCAAACCAAGCCACACTCGGGGCGATGATAAAAAATCCACCTCCGACTAAAATTACTGTTGTGATCACTTGGATAATTTCATTGGCACCGAAGTCTAAAAACCGTTCTAACTGGTTGATATCATCGTTTAAAATTGACATCAAACTTCCGGTACTTCGTTCTTCAAAATAGGCTAATTCTAATTCTTGTAAATGACTATAAGCATCCAAACGCAAGTCATGTTGAATGGTTTGACCCAAGTTTCGCCAGAGGAGTTCGTAGGCGTATTCAAAGCTTGATTCTAATCCCCAAATAATTAAACTTAACAGGGATAATATCCAGAGTTGGCCGATAACATTTTCTATTCCCCATTGGGCGATAAATGAGTCTTGTTGGTTAACCACAACATCAACTGCGGCACCAATTAAAACAGGTGGTGCTAAGTCAAAGAGTTTGTTTAAAATAGAACAAATTGTCGCCTGCCAAATTTGCATCCGGTAAGGATGGCTGTAGCGAAATAGGCGAGTAAGAGGATGAATTGTTTTAGATGATTTAGGAGACACTTTTCTAAATTCCGGTAGATGAATAAACCCTAACTGTACTTATTATTTTTGACCGTAACTGTACAAAAACTTAATCTAACGATGTCCTCTCATTGTTATACCATTTTTTTTGAATTTCAGCGATGGGCAGGGGGGAGAAAATTTTTACAATTTTTACAAATTCTTACATAGGTTTGTTGAATTCACCCGAGTTTTTTATGATATAGAACGAGCTAACAAAGGTGCCGCATTTAAAAGAGTTTTCGTATAAGGATGTTGAGGATGATTAAAAATGGCTTCTGTCGAACCGATTTCTACAATTTTTCCGGCATTCATTACGGCAATCCGATCACATAAATATCTCGCTACCCAAAGATCATGAGTAATAAACAAATAGGTTAAATTAAATTCTTGTTTCAAGTCTAACATTAAGGCTAAAACCTGCGATTGAACACTCGCATCCAACATACTCACGGGTTCATCACAAATCACTAATTGGGGATGAGTAATTAACGCTCTCGCAATCGCAACACGCTGCTGTTGTCCGCCCGACAATTCACCCGGATAACGTTCATAATACTCGGATGCAGGGGTTAGTTCTACACGTTCTAACATTGCTAACACTTGAGATTTTGCGGCTTCTGGTGTGGCTAGTTTATGAATAAAAAGCGGATCAGAAATTGCCTTTCCAATCGTCATCATAGGATTTAAACAAGCGAGAGGATCTTGAAAGACCATCTGCATTTGACGGCGATAGGAACGGACTTGGGGAAGGGATAAATGGGTTAATTCTGTCCCGGCAAATTCAACGCTTCCGCCCGTCGGACGAACCAACTGTAAAATACTGCGAGAGAGGGTACTTTTCCCACAGCCTGACTCACCCACCAGCCCTAATATTTCACCGGGATAAAGGTCTAAACTGACTCCATCAACGGCTTTAATAGCTGTTTTTTTGCGAGTAAAAAGCTGTTGAATCAAATTCGATTCTAAGCTATAATATTGTTGTAAATCTTTAACGCTTAATAAGGGTTGAGTGGGAGTCGGAGAAATTAGAGGAGTTTCTGAAGAATCTTCGACATCTTGAATATGTAACGCAGCATTCAAAAGGGATCGCGTATATTCGTGTTGAGGGTGTTGTAAAAGTTGATCTGTAAAATTCATTTCAACTATTTTTCCGGCATACATCACCGCCATGCGATCGCAATATTCCCCAACCATTGCTAAATCATGGGAAATCAATAAAATCGCGGTTCCTCGTTCCTCGCATA
>CAZNCM010000250.1:4024-4379 GCA_964571155.1 uncultured Lyngbya sp.
TCTGCTACAATTAATTTGGGATCAAGAAGTAACGCCAATGCAATGGCGACCCGCTGTCGCATTCCTCCACTAAATTCGTGGGGATATTGTGACCACCGACTTGCCGGAATTTTAACTGATTCTAATGTTTCAATCGCTTTTTCTTTCGCTTGGGAACGAGAAAGTTGAGGTTGATGAGCGTTCAAGGTTTCGATACAATGTTCACCAATCGTCATCAACGGATCAAGACGAGTCATTGGGTCTTGAAATACCAAGGCTACCGCTTCACCCCGAAATTGTCTCAACTGTTTGGGGTTCATCTCAAATACCGACTGTTCTCCAAACGTAACTCGCCCTTCAACTTTCGTAGAGGAGG
>CAZNCM010000250.1:4389-9269 GCA_964571155.1 uncultured Lyngbya sp.
ACCGCATTGCAGCCCGTCCTAGCGTTGATTTCCCACAACCCGACTCCCCCACCAGTCCCAACTTTTCTCCAGGTTTGAGGGTAAAAGAAACGTCATCCACCGCCCAAGTTACGGTATCGCTGCGACTCGGGTAGGCGACTCGAAGATGTTCGACGCAGAAAAGAGGATCAAACATGGGGGATGGGAGGTTAAGATTCATTTAGTGTTGACGAATGACCTGAAATCCTTATTTTATCGGAATATATCAGGCATTGGATTCTATTTTTCAAACCATGCAACAAAATATCGCCGATATTATTTGCATAAAACCGAGCGTTCACTGTCCTGAAAATTCGTTAAATTATCGAAGTATCAATTAGGAAAAATAATCGCTTTATTCACGCCCTCTTATTCTTACAATTTCACCCTTAAAAAAAGCGAAAAATAAACGGATAGCGATAGGGTTTACTGGGATTATTGATTACAGAAACAATCCCAATAATCGGCATCACAAAACTAATTAACCCAACTATAAATAAAAGCGGAATTCCAATTAAAACAGAAATTAGAAGAACACAGATAAAAGCCGCAATATAGAGATTGATATGAAAATTTAAAGCTTCTTTCGCATTTTCCTTGACCACCGAATCCTCAGCAGCAAAGAAAATCGCAAACGGAATCCCCACCGAAACTAAAAGACTACTAAAAAAAATCGAACCATGACACAAAGCTGATAACAGTCTGCGCTTATCTTCTCCGTTCATCACTCACTCTCCTGATTCTCAATTTATTCTTCACCTTTAAACAGATTTTACCGCTTTTGAGAAGCAGTTGCTTGTCGAATTGGAATCTGAATCACAAACTCTGATCCCTGTCCGATCTTAGAGTAACATTCTAACTGACCCTGATGTTTTTCGACGACAATCTGATAACTAATCGATAGCCCTAGCCCCGTTCCTCGACCAATTGGTTTCGTCGTAAAAAAGGGATCAAATAGTTTGCAACGAACTTGTTCTCGCATTCCGGGGCCATTATCTACAATTCGGATCATTACCCAGTTCGAGTTTACCACTTCGGTTTGAATTTGGATCGTTGGTTTTTGGGGAGAGCGATCATCATTATACTCAAAATCAGACAATAAATACTCGACTTTCGATGTCTTTGGTTCATTTAAAGCATCAATAGCATTAACTAAAATATTCATAAAGACTTGATTCATCTGACCTGCATAACACTCCACAAAAGGAAGATTACCATAGTCTTTTACGACCTCAATTCCAACCTGTCCGGCTTGCTCTTTTAAGCGGTTTTGCAAAATTAAAAGCGTACTGTCAATTCCTTGATGCAAATCCACCGCTTTAAACTCTGCTTCATCCAGTCGAGAAAAACTCCGCAACGATAATACAATCTGACGAATTCGCTCTGCTCCAAGCTGCATTGAATTGAGTAGTTTGGGTAAATCTTCCTGAACAAATTCTAACTCCACTTCTTCAATATATTGCTTGATTTCTAACGCAGGTTGCGGATAATAGTTCTGATAGAGATTAAGTACATTCAATAAATCATTTGTATGTTGAATGGCTGGAATGACATTGCTATAAACAAAAGTCACCGGATTATTAATCTCATGGGCAATCCCCGCAACCATTTGACCTAAACTTGACATTTTTTCAGTTTGAATCAGTTGAGTTTGAGTTTTCTTTAACTGTTGTAATGTTACTTCTAATTGTTGAGCTTGAGCTTGCGCTTGAATCGCATTTGCTTGGGTTTTAGCATAAAGTTGAGCTTGATTAATCGCAATCGCAAGTTGATCAGTAACTGCTTTTAATAATTCGATTTCATTCTTATGCCAATTATGAATTTTTTGATGATAAGCACAAGAAATAATTCCAATTTCACCCCATTTAGTTTGAATCGGAATAGATAAAAAAGAAAGAAAACCTAACTGTGTTAAAAATTTACGCATCTCAGGTTCTGAGACTTCAGCAATATCATCAACCTGAATCCTTTCTAACTGCAAAAATCGCATCGCCCAACTTCCCACCTGTTCCACAGAATAATCACCCACCAAACTTGGAAGTTCTGAATTTTTAGCCTCGTAAACAATCTCCCAATAATCTAAGAAAGATGAATTTTGGTTTAAATTTTGGTTTAAATTTTGGTTTGAATCTAAGTTAGAATTATATGATCGCAGTTGCAACGGGGAACTTGACGAATGAGAACGATACCAAACAAAATAACACCGATCAAGCTGTAATAAATCCTTAATCTGACCTACTGTTGTTTTTAGAATAGTATTGAGGTCAAGAGAATTCCGAATTTGACTCGCAATTCGATTAATTAATTCTTCCTGTTGAGCGAGTTGACGAAATTTTGTTTCCGAAGTTTGCAAAGCTTCTTCTACTTGTTTACGAGCCGTAATATCTGTGACCGTACCAATATAACCAATTATTTCTCCCTGTTCATTTTTTTGAGCGATCGCCTGACCAAATACCCAACTGACTTCACCTGTCAAATGTTGCATTCGATATTCAGAACGAAATGTTTTTCCCTGTTGAACTGTTTTTTGCCATTCTTGAACAACTCTAGATCGATCTTCTGAATAAATAGTTTTGATCCATCCTGTTCCTAAAGAAGCGGCTTGATTAGTTCCAGAAATTTCACAACAACGTTCATTAACATACAAACAATTTCCTTGACTATCTGTATGAAAAATTCCTACTGGTGAGGTTTCTGCTAAAGTGTGATAACGTTTTTCACTCTCCCGTAAAGCTTCTTGAGCTTCAATTTCATCGGTGACATCTTGAACCAATGATAAAATAGAAATCAGTTGACCTGATTCATCGAATAAAGCTGAATTGTACCAATCGCAATAAACAACTGATCCATTTTTTGTATAATTGCGGTTGCGAATTAAATTCCGAGGTTGAGTTCTATCTAGCAGCAAAGTCATCACTTCACTCACCGCTTCCACATCTTCCGGTACAACAAAATTCCACTCACTCGGATGTAAATTTATTACTTCTTTTGGGTTCCATCCGAAGATCATTTCTGCTTGTTGTGACCATCGTTGAACCTGAAAATTACTATCCCATTCAATCACCGCTAAAGGGGTATTTTCAATATGAAAACTAAGCTGTTGATGAGCGCGTTCAAGTGCTTGATTAATTCGTTCGAGTTCTTTTGGACTTTTTAAAGCTAAAGCTTGGGGAACTAAAGGAATAATTGCTGTAGCTGTCACCACTGAAATAAAAGCTGTAATTGCTTTCAAAACTCCGGATACCCAATATATTGGATACCAAAGGGTGACTATCGCCATTAAATGCGTTAAACCACAAGCAATAATAAACGCCGCAAATAAGAGTAAAACATTGACATAGGGTAAATCTTTACGCTTGCGAACAAAGTAAAACAAAGTCGTCGGAATAGAAAAATAAGCCAGAACAATTAAGAGATCAGAAATAACGTGTAATCCAACTAAATTAGATCGCCAAAGATAACAATGACCATGAGGAATAAAAGAACTTGTTGTAAAAATCTCTGATAAAATTCCCATAATAGACTAATTAATCTGATTAGAGTGGATTGAAGCAACTCAAAAGTAATCAAACAATAGATGAATTCATCTAAAATAAGATTGATACTTTCATCTCTAATGTTAACTCAAAGTTAAAATAGATCACCCCTAAAAATTAATTTTTAATCGTTTTCAAACTCCCTCTAAAGTCAAAATATAAAAGCGATTTATAGATCAGGTTTGCCTTGATTAAATCAATATTTGTTGGTTTTATTTAAACTGGAAAGCTTGATATTAGAGGTGTTCTGGTAAGCTCTGTAATTTCCTTCGGGAAAGAATCTCTACATTACGAGTTAAGATGAGATCTATATTAACCCTGAACACTCAATTCATCCAGAGGTTCAACAGAGTAGTCCTTTGAACTCAAGATTAAGTGATACCCAAAAATAGTTACATCCCTCAGAAAAAGAGCGTCACCCGGCTTAAAGTCAAAAAATTGAGAAAAGTTAAATGATCACCCCAATTCAGCAGGAAGCATCTTCCGAGAACAATCTAGCATCAAAAAACGGCAACAGTTCTCAAAATCATTATCCATTCACCCCTAAATTACCAAGAAATCCCCGGTAATCTTGTGAATTTTTAGTGAAACCGATCGGGAGATTCACCACCTCGTCGCCCTATCCCTACTCACCACAGACTTGATATTAGGGTTAAATTTAATTAAACTTATAAAAAAAAGGAACTAAATTTTTTGTTACTCTGAATCTATAGCTTTAGAACCGTAGTCACCCGAATCAATAGTTCTTCCCGTTTCCAACAAGGCTTTGAAATGTCCCCAGAAACTCAAACCGAACTCCAACTCGAAGTAGAACGAAGACGCAACTTTGCCATTATTTCTCACCCCGATGCGGGGAAAACCACTCTAACCGAAAAACTCCTGCTGTACGGAGGCGCTATCCACGAAGCAGGCGCTGTAAAAGTCCGTAAATCCCAACGTCACGCCACTTCTGACTGGATGGCAATGGAACAACAACGGGGAATTTCCATCACCTCCACCGTGCTACAGTTTGAGTACAGTGACTACCAAATCAACCTTCTCGATACACCCGGCCACCAAGACTTCAGTGAAGACACCTATCGTACTTTAGCGGCAGCCGATAACGCGGTCATGCTCGAAGATGCCGCCAAAGGATTAGAACCCCAAACCCGCAAGCTGTTTGAAGTCTGTAAAATGCGGAGTCTTCCCATCTTCACCTTCATCAACAAAATGGATCGACCGGGACGCCATCCCCTAGAACTCCTCGATGAAATCGAACAAGAACTCGGACTCAAACCCTACGCCGTTAACTGGCCAATCGGCATGGGAGACACCTTTAAAGGCGTA
>CAZNCM010000251.1:0-1150 GCA_964571155.1 uncultured Lyngbya sp.
CCGATCCCTTAGCCGATGGTCCGGTGATTCAAGCCGCAGCAACACGCGCTTTAGCAAAGGGGGTGACATTTGACCAAGTGTTAGAGGTTGTCTCCGATGTGGTTCCGACTCTGAAAGCCCCGTTGATTTTATTTTCTTATTACAATCCCATCCTTTATCGGGGTATTCGGGCGGTTTTAACTCGGTTTGCCGATGCGGGAGTTAAAGGGCTGGTTGTTCCTGATTTGCCCCTAGAAGAATCTCAAACGCTGCTTGATATTGCCGCCGAGGTGGGGATTGAAGTGATCCTTTTGGTGGCTCCTACAAGCCGCTCTGAGCGCATCCAGGCGATCGCCCGTCAGTCGCAGGGGTTCATTTATCTGGTGAGCGTCACTGGAGTAACGGGAATGCGATCGCAGGTTCAGTCACGGGTTCAAACGTTAATTGGCGACCTGAAAGCCAGTACAGATAAACCCATCGGCGTTGGTTTTGGCATTTCCGAACCGAAACAAGCCCAACAAATTGCCCAGTGGGGAGCAGATGCGGTTATCGTCGGTAGCGCTTTCGTCCGGCGTTTGGCTGAAAATTCACCCGCACAAGGACTCAAAGACATCGAACAGTTAGCGCAAGATTTGAAAACAGCAGTTTCCAGTTAAAAGGCAGTCAGAAGTCAGAAGTCAGAAAAAAAACCGTTCCCTGATCCGTCGTTCCCTGTTCCCTAGAAAAAAAGGATTTTTTGACATATGGTTAGTTTGAATGAACGTCCAACAGTTTCTAACAGCAAAAATCAACGACCCGACGCACTCGGACGGTTCGGCCAGTTTGGGGGTAAATATGTCCCCGAAACGTTGATGCCGGCTCTAGCCGAGTTAGAAACAGAGTTTCATCGCTATATTGATGACCCGGATTTTAACCGAGAATTAGACGGTTTGTTGAAAGATTATGTGGGTCGTCCCAGTCCGCTCTATTTTGCCGAGCGCCTCTCCGAACGTTATGCCAAAGCTGACGGTACCGGGCCGCAAATTTATCTCAAACGGGAAGACCTCAACCATACCGGCGCCCACAAAATTAATAATGCTCTCGGTCAAGTGTTGCTTGCCAAATGTATGGGCAAACAGCGCATTATTGCCGAAACCGGAGCGGGTCAGCACGGCGTCGCCACGGCTACAGT
>CAZNCM010000251.1:1205-1464 GCA_964571155.1 uncultured Lyngbya sp.
CGTACACGATATTGAACGGCAATCTTTGAACGTGTTTCGGATGCGGTTGTTGGGTGCGGAAGTTCGTCCGGTAGAAGCGGGAACCGGTACTCTCAAAGATGCCACATCGGAAGCGATTCGCGACTGGGTAACGAACGTAGAAACAACCCATTATATTCTCGGTTCGGCGGCAGGTCCTCACCCCTATCCGATGATTGTCCGAGATTTTCACGCAATTATTGGTAAAGAAACTCGCGCTCAATGCCTGGAAAAATGGGGC
>CAZNCM010000251.1:1520-9256 GCA_964571155.1 uncultured Lyngbya sp.
TGAAGCCGCAGGTGTTGGCGTCGAAACTGATAAACACGCCGCCACCTTAACTAAAGGCCAAATTGGGGTTCTGCACGGGGCGATGAGCTATCTTTTGCAAGATACCGAAGGTCAAATTGTTGAGGCTCATTCGATCAGCGCCGGACTTGATTATCCTGGCGTTGGTCCGGAACACAGCTACCTCAAAGATCTCGGTCGCGCCGAATATTATAACGTCACCGACGAGCAGGCGTTAGAAGGTTTTCAAATGTTGTCTTCTCTTGAAGGCATTATTCCGGCCTTAGAAACGGCTCACGCGATCGCCTATCTTGACATCCTTTGTCCGAGTTTAACAGGCAGTCCCCGCATTGTTCTTAACTGTTCTGGACGGGGTGATAAAGATGTACAGACGGTGATTAAAGCTCTCGAAGATCGTCAACAGTAAACAGTCTAGAGTCCGAAAAATTTCCAAAAGTTGTCGTTGTGATCGCCCTAATCTAAAAGCGGTAAAGACACAACAACTCACCGATGATAACTGTTAACTGAGTAAAATCCCATGACAACATTAATCTCTCCCAACCCTAACCGAATCTCGCGGCAGAGCGCCCCGGAAGCGGCTAAACAACAAAACTGGCCCGAATTATTGACTCAGCTATTAGATCGGCAGTCCCTCTCGGTTGAACAGGCATCTGTTCTCATGCGGGGCTGGCTAACTGAGGAAATTCCCCCCGTGATCTCTGGCGCCATATTAGCCGCCATTCAGTCAAAAGGGGTTTCGGCCAGCGAGTTAGTCGGTATGGTCCAAGTTCTGCGCGAACAGGCGCTTAAGTCAAATTCCCCTATCGATACCGTCCCGATGATTGACACCTGCGGCACGGGCGGTGATGGTGCATCTACTTTCAATATTTCCACAGCAGTGGCTTTTGTTGCCGCAGCAGCAGGGGTAAAAGTCGCCAAACATGGCAACCGCTCAAGTTCTAGCAAAGCCGGGTCTGCCGATGTGTTAGAAGCTCTGGGCATCAATTTATCAGCCAGTCCCGAACGGGTAGAAGCGGCAGCCTCCGAGGTGGGAATCACCTTTTTATACGCCCCCGGTTGGCATCCGGCTTTTAAAGCTATCATGCCCCTGCGTAAAACCTTAAAAATTCGCACGGTTTTTAACTTGCTCGGCCCGCTCTTGAACCCGATGCAACCCACCGGACAGGTGATCGGGGTTTATGACTCGTCGTTAGTCGAAACCGTTGCCCTGGCTTTGACTCAGCTTAATATCCGTCGGGCGGTTGTGGTTCACGGACGGGAAGGACTCGACGAAGTGGGTTTGGCCGATCTCACCGACGCCGCTTTTGTCAGCGAAACCCCGAAGGGCGCGATCGGCGAACACACGGTTAATCTTACCGTAATTTCCCCCACTGATTGTGGTCTGGCGATCGCCCCGACAGCAGCCCTCAAGGGCGGCGATGTCAATGATAACGCTGAAATTCTCAAAGCGGTGTTGCAAGGCAAAGGAACCCAAGCCCAACAGGATGTGGTTGCTCTCAATGCGGCGATGGCGCTCTACGTGGGTGAATCGGTTTCCTATGCTGACAGTATCACCAAAGGCGTTGCGATCGCCAAAGAGGTTTTAGCCAGCGGACAAGCTTGGAAAAAATTAGAAGAACTGAGTCATTTTTTACAGGACTAACTGACCTCTTAATTGACACAAAAACAACTAGCAAACAACTACAAATCACAAAACAGGAGTAAATTATGATCGTTATTCTCAAACCCGGTATCCCTAGTTCTGAAGTTGAAATCATCAGCGAAGCCCTCGCCGAACAGTGGAATGTCAAAGTTGAAAAAAGTGTTGGTGAGCATAAAACCGTTTTAGGTTTGATCGGTGAAACGGCTTTACTTCACAAAGACCAGATTCAAAATATGAATCCCTGGATCGAGCAAGTTGTACGCATTGAAAAGCCTTTTAAACGGGCGAGTCTGGAGTTTCGTCATGGCGAAGCGAGTGCGGTGAAAGTTCCCACGCCCAATGGTGATGTTTATTTCGGTGAAAATCATCCGTTGGTGATTGTCGCGGGGCCTTGTTCGGTTGAAAACGAAGAAATGATTGTGGAAACTGCCAAACGGGTGAAAGCCGCAGGTGCTAAGTTTTTGCGCGGAGGCGCTTATAAACCCAGGACTTCTCCCTATTCTTTCCAAGGTCATGGTGAAAGTGCTTTGGGAATGCTCGATGCGGCTCGTTCCGCGACTGGGTTGGGCATTATTACCGAAGTGATGGACACGGCAGATTTAGAGGCGGTTGCTGAGGTTGCCGATGTGCTACAAGTGGGCGCTCGCAATATGCAAAACTTCGCTTTACTCAAAAAAGTTGGCGCTCAAGATAAGCCCGTGTTGCTGAAGCGGGGAATTTCGGCGACGGTGAAAGATTGGCTGATGGCGGCTGAATATGTGTTGTCTGAGGGCAACCCGAACGTGATTTTATGTGAACGGGGAATTCGCACCTTCGATCGCCAATATACCCGCAATACTCTGGATTTATCGGTGATTCCGGTGTTGCGAACTCTGACTCATTTGCCGATTATGATTGACCCCAGTCACGGTACGGGTAAGTCTGAGTTTGTTCCGCCGATGGCGAAAGCGGCAGTGGCAGCCGGTACCGATGCGTTGATGATTGAGGTTCACCCCAATCCCGCGAAAGCGCTTTCTGATGGGCCGCAATCTTTGACCCCAAATCAGTTTGATGCGTTGGCGGCTGAACTCCTTCCCCAACGAGTTCCGGCTCTGGTTTAATCGGGCTTTTAGGAGTTTCGGAGTTTACAAGTTTAGGAATTTAGGAATTTAGGAGTTTAGGAGTTCAGGAGTTTAGGAGTAAGCGCACCAAACGCGGTTGTTGTGCCGACAGGAATTCAGGAATTCAGAAGGAAAGCAATGTTCAAAAACTAACTTACCCTCTCTGGGTACTGTTTCCTGTTTACTAAACCCTGTTTCCTACTCCGTCTTTTGAGTTTCCTAGATTCTATTTCAACTGAGATAGGAGGTAAAGGATTGTGTTTTGTTCAAAATCCCCATCCAAGTTAGCAGAAATTGACCGTCAGCTTGTCAAGTTGCTCGGAGAACGGATCGCGGCAATGGCTGACTCACCGGATGAGATTGATTCTACAACCCTCAAAACGGAGTTAGCGCGTGCGGGTGTACCGGAGTTTGTTTGGCGGAGTTTATTAACCAGTGCGGCAGCCGCAGCTACAATTACTCAGTCTGATCAGTTAACGTCTTCAACGGATTTTTCCAAAACGGATTCGCCTAAGCGGGTGACGCTGATTGGCGGTACGGGTAAGATGGGTCTGTTTTTTGCCGATCAGCTAATCGATGCCGGACATCAGGTAGAGTTGATGGGTCGCGATGATTGGCAAGATGCGGAGATGTTTTTGGGAAATGCTGATCTGGTGATGGTTTGTGTACCGACTGATCAGGCGGTGAGTGTGATTGAAAAGGCGGCGCCTTTCCTCAGACAGACGACAGCTTTGACGGACATTATTAGTATTAAAGCACCCATTTTGGAGGCGATGTTGACTCATCATTCTGGGCCGGTAATCGGACTACATCCGATGTTTGGCCCAGGTACTCGTTCTTTTTTATCTCAAAATGTTGTGGTTTGTCCAGGTCGAAAGGTGAGTGCTTTTGATTGGTTGTTGAAGTTGATTGAACGCAATGGTGGTCAGCTGAGAATCAGTTCGGCTTTAGAACATGATCAGATGATGGCGACGGTTCAGGGAATTCGTCATTTTATGACGTTTGGGTTGGGGGTGTTTTTGGCGACTGAGGATGTTGATGTTGCTCGGAGTTTGGAGTTGTCTAGTCCTCTGTATCGCTTGGCGATCGCGACGGCTAGTCGTTTTTTTGCCCAAAGTAGTTCTCTTTCTCTAGAGATTATGATCGGTTCCGAGCAGAGTCGTCGCATTTTACAGCGATTGTCTACAACTTATGCTCAACTTGCTTCTGCTGCAAGCTGTCATGATCTCGAGTGTCTCAAAAGTGCTTTTGAAACTGCTCATCAAACTTTTCAGACGGTAATGCCTCACTCTCGACAAGAAACTGATCATCTGATCGAAAGCCTGAGTGTCTTTTTGGCGGCTTCCAAAGTTGAACCGCTTGAAGTTAATCGTCAACAGGAATCAATAAAATGGTCTAGACAAGTAGACAGAATAGTTAGCTGAATTCTTGACACCTATAGGCTTGAAAAGAAGACTAGGATTGTTCTGATCTAAGGGGTAATAACTCTCCCCATTTCAGAAAATTTTGTGACGGCTAGTTTATTAAAATAAAATAAAATATTTATTTTTTTTGTGAGCCAATCATAAATTCAGTAAACCTTAAATCCAAATCTATGTTCGCCAATATCTTAAGCTGTTCTTAACTCTAGCTACTATACACAATTTTGATTATTTTTTCTAGAGTTGACTAATTTATGGGTAAAGCGTTACAATAATTAAGGATTCATTTGAATCGATAGTTTCTGAAGTATTTTTTTAGAAACTAACAATTATTAATCTGTTCAACTGAAAGTCGCTTAATTTGAATTACCTTTGACAGAATTAAGCCCTACTTTCAGGTGCAAACATCTGTCTTTTTTTGACTGAAAAAAGTCGAATTGACTGCTGTTGTAATTAACTAACTTACCTGAACCCATGACAACCATCCCAGCAAAAATAAGTGCATCTTCTGAAAGTGTATCTTCTGCAAAGGTTTTAATTGTTGAAGACGAATATTATGCTCGACAGCTATTTGTTAATAGTTTGGAATCTGAAGGATTTTGTCCCATTGAAGCAGAAAATGGCGTGATTGGGCTTGAGCTTGCTCGTAAATATTTGCCAGAAGTCATTATCTGCGATATCATTATGCCAGAATTAGATGGTTATGGTGTTTTAAACTCTCTGCGAGAATGTCCTGAAACTGCAATTATTCCATTTATTTTTGTAACTGGCAAATGGGAGAAAGATAATATTAGGCAGGCGATGGTGCTTGGTGCAGATGACTACATAACAAAGCCTTTTAAGATTCAAGATCTAATCGAAGCGGTCGTCTCACAAATTAAAAAGCGCTCTATCTTACAGGAGGGGTATGCTCTGAAATTTAATAATACTCCAACTAATACTCCAACTAGCAGTGAATCCCAGGATGGAGAAGAATCAGACAAGGTTAACTTAGAAGAAACAACACCTTTTAATTGTCCTTTTGAAGAATCACTTAACAAGGTCTTTAGCTTTATTGAAGCTAACTATTGGCGATCCATTACCTTAGCTGAAGTCGCTGAGTATGCAGGGTATTCACCGGCTTATTTAACCAGCCAAGTGGGATCTTTAACCGGAAAAACAGTTAATCGCTGGATTATAGAGCGACGAATGAAAGCCGCACGTTCTCTACTCCAAGAAACCAGCTATACTGTAGAACAAATTGCTCGCAGGATTGGCTATCAAAGCTCTTGTCACTTTTCTCGACAGTTTCGCAAGTATCATGGAGTTGCTCCCCAAATTTGGAGAAATCAGCAAACCAGTAGTGATCAGTAGAGTGAATCTGAGATTATTGTAAAGTATTTCTTTCCGTTCAAAACGAAGTTTATACCCAAGTTATAGAACCCGTATCGATCACAAGTTTAGCGATTGCTAAAACTATAACTCTTCTTTAAATAAATTGAATAATTTTTTGTTGATAACTGTTTACAGTTTGATCAAAAATCTCTATCTTAAATCTCAGAATTTAGCCTTAAAATTAAATTAATTTTCCTGTAATATTGAGCCGTTTTTTGGAATTACAAATAAAAACTTTCCTGATAGAGGTTATTTTGGGATTTATTCGATAGATCAGTCATATAGCAATCCGATTGCGGTTGTGTAGAATATTTGCTTGTAAAAGCCAAGAGGTAAAATCATTTCAGACTTTTTATCTGTTTATAGATTTTTCACGCATCATTTAGGATTGCTATACCTACTTAATCTGCGGAATTATAACAGTTCTTTTCTTAATCCAGACTTACCACCAATTGTGTACCAATATTCCCAATGTCCACCGCTAGCAGTAGACCAATCATTCAAATCAAAAGAACCACTTCCTTCTGGATCACCAGAAATTCGATAAACTTTTACAGCCTTTCCTGAGTTATTCCAAATCATTGGCCAGCCCGGTTCCATTTGTTCAGGTAAAGCTCCATTTGTTTGTAAAAAGTAAGCATCTTGTCCAATCTGTGTTCCATTTCCAAACACTTTAGCAATGCCTTTTTCATCAATTGCCACAAATGCTCCTTCTTCTACGCCAATAGCATAATGATCGAGTTGACTGTTATCCTCATAAATCACCTTGGCGAGTAAGCCCAATAATCTTCCATATCTCGTTTCAGGATTAACCGAATTAATCCGATCCAAATGAGTATCAGTAATTACCCGTTTTAGATAAGGAACTTGAATAAAGTTACTTCGATGAATACTTTGAGTATTATAGTGAAAAGGATCATTGAGAATTTCTGAACTGATCACTCCCTGATGTTCAGGAGCATAATAATAGTCTCCTAAAATAGCCATTCCTGCGCTCGTACCCGCGACGGGAATTTTCTTTTCATTAATCAAATAATTAAGGGCGTTCTCGGTTTCGGTTCCTTCCCAATATTCTTTATATTTATTTTGATCGCCTCCGGCTATAAATAGAGCATCAGCTTCTTTAATGTATTCGACAACTTCTGAGTCATTTGCTGCTTCTCGACTATTAATCGAAAGTTCAGCCGCCGAATGAATCCAATCTCGATAATGACGACAAATCCAGTCAGCCTGACTCCCTATTCTTCCCACCCGAAGCACTAAGTATTTACCCCCTTTGGCTCGGTCTAAAAACCATTGACTCGCTTCATATTCACCTGATTTTTCCCCTTCTGCTCCCCCAATTAATAAAATCCCAAATTGAGAATGGATTGAAACCTGTTCTCGACTTCCACAAGCAAAATAATAATCAAAATCGGATCGACTTGACATAATTAATACCCCCTTGTTTGCTCAACTTTTTAAGAATTTAAAAACCTTAGATATCATACTCCAAATTTATGGCTCTCAATGAGTATTTTTTATAAATCTTTATAAATCTGAGGCTCGAAACTAGAGTGTAGACTAACTTCCTCCCATGAGTTTTTCCCCTAGTACATCCCGATGAGACAATTAAAAGTTTATACACTTTTCCTCTGATCCATTATTTTTCCTTGTTTAAATAAAGTAATCAACAGAAACCAGATGAGGATAAAATCACGGTTTTAACATCTGCTGAATTAAAATCCCTTGTGAAGATGACTCATTTATCCCAAGGGATAATTGGTCATTTGTAATTGAGTTTAGATCTAAATTGATACTGTATCTCAATCTTTAACTAACCTTGTTCTCATGATTTGATATGATGGGTGACGATGTTCAATTCTCAACCCAGAAGATCGCATGAGCGAAAATAATCAAGCTTCAAAGCCCAAAGGTGTTTTTGGTGTAGGAAATGCCTTACTCGATATTTTGGCATTAGTTGATGATAATTTTATCCAAAACCATAGTCTAAATCGAGGTGCGATGACCTTGATGGATGCCCAAAACCAGGGTAAATTATTACAAGAGTTGGAAAATCAATCTCTAGAGTTGCGCTGTGGAGGGTCTGCGGCGAATACAATGATTGCGATCGCCCAAAGTGGAGGAACAGGCTACTATACCGGAAAAGTGGCTGAAGACACCAATGGCGAATTTTACCGT
>CAZNCM010000252.1:0-9223 GCA_964571155.1 uncultured Lyngbya sp.
TTATCATACTTTTGTCCTAACCATAGCGCGTAGCGCTATAAAGCGTTAGAACCCTTAGAAAAAGCGGGTTTAGCAAAAGCAGAAAATCAAACTTGGCTATCTGAGTCTATTCCTCACAGTCAAGAGATTATTATTGACAATGGTACGCTTTGGATGCTCAATCAAGTTTATCAAGAAGTTGCTGAAGCCGTAATTCACTTTTTAGATGAGACGCCCAATTAAATGAACCCAAAAACGTACAAAAAATTAGTTGCAAATCAAATTAGTAACGACTTTAAATCAGCTATTGAAATCATTACAGTTCCCTTACCTGAACCCGCAGATAATGAAATTATCATTCAAAATAAATTTGCCGGGGTTAATGCCGGTTTTGATACTTTATTATCTCAAGGAAAGATTCCCTATTTTCAACCCACTCCGCCCTTTGAATTAGGCGTTGAAGCGGTGGGGGAAGTCGTAGCGGTTGGTCAAAATATCACCACCTTTAAAATAGGCGATGCTGTCGCCACAACAATTCGAGGAGGTGGCTATAGTGAATATCAAGTTATTGATGCAAATCTCGCCATCAAAGTTCCCCAAGCAACCCCAGAAATTTTAACATTAATTCCCACCGGAATTTCTGCTTTAGTCGCCTTAGAACAGGTGGGAGAAATGACAACTCAAGAGACAATATTAGTCACCGCAGCAGCCGGAGGAACCGGACACATAGCCGTTCAACTAGCAAAATTAGCGGGAAATCATGTCATCGGAACTTGCGGTTCAGAAGCCAAAGCCAACCTACTCAAAAAATTGGGTTGCGACCGGGTAATTAACTATCAAAAAGAAGATGTCAACGACGTGCTTCAGCGAGAATATCCAGAGGGAATTAACTTGGTTTTTGAATGTATTGGTCGCAAAATATTTGATGTTTGCGTTGATAATTTAGCCGTTCGAGGTCGCTTAGTTGTCGTTGGTTTTATCTCCGAATATGCAGAACAATTAGAAGTGGTACATCAACCCCGAATTTATGAAAAAATATTTTGGAAAGGGGCTTCAGTTAGAGGTTTTTTAATGCCACTTTATCAAAAATACAGTTTAGAAGCTAGAAATCGTTTATTTCATTTACTCGAATCCGGTCAAATTAAAGTTGCAATTGATTCGGCCGAATTTAAAGGAATTGAATCTATTCCCTCTGCGGTTGATTACTTACTCGGAGGGAAAAATTGCGGAAAAGTTGTGATTCAATTTTAACCATTTTCATAGGAAATTACAGTTCCCAGTTTTGATAAATCGCGATCAACTCTAACAAAAAATAAGCAACCTTCATCGCTAATATGACGGGGAATAAGGCTAAAGCTAGGACAGTAACAATAGCCATCTTTCTGAACTCGATAATCTCCAAGATCCAAATATTCAGATAGACAATAATCATCTTCATTATAGGCTTGAATTATGGAAAATTGACCATTATAATGAGGCAAAATTGCTAACAACCAAACACCACTATTATTTTGATTTTTTCTTAACCATTTTTTCTTGGCGACCTCAAATTGAACGGTATTGGTTGTAGCCCAAGGTAAAAGTTTAGTATCCATTGCTGGAATATAATCACAAATTCTGGCATCAGCAAGAGTATTTTGAACAGATTTATACTGCAATGGAACAGGCCCATTTTCCATCCATAAAAGTTCAACAGGTTGATTTCCTAAAACTTTCCACGGCCCTACTTTTACACCAGCCGGAATAAAAGAATAGCCATGTTTCGGTAACTTCCATTCCCCCACTTGAACTTCGCCTGTTAATACAAAAATCTCCAAGTCTGCGGTAAAAATGCCTTCTGGGGCAGTAAATTCGGGCGGAAAAGCGACTTTAGATGTTGATGCCCCACAATCATGCCAACTTAATAAACGACGGGTTATAGGGGCTAAATTTTCGGGCATTCCCGGAATTTTCCAGCCGTTTTCTTCGGGAACTGAATTGCTGTCAAATAAGTGATATTGACGAGCTTTGTACTCATTAGAAATAGCCGTTCGCCGACCCGATAAACTCATGCGGCTTTGACCATCTCCGCCCCAATCTTCAGGAATTAATGCCACACTCAAAAAATCATTGGTTTCCATTTTTTATCTATTCTCCATATTGATTTTTAAAACTCGGCAATATTTTACCAAATTCGATATATAAATGCAGTATCAACCCATACAGCAAACAACAGGCAATCTTTAGGAATATTTAAATAGCCAATCAACCCTAATCTGAGTTCGAGACAGCATTAATTTCAATACCCAATTTTAACCTCGAAATTTTCTAACTGTCAGCCTTGCATCGAACTCGCACAACTCCCAATATTGGGGGAATTATGACCATAGAACCTTGTTTTTTTCTTGACACCACCTAAACCATGAACGCACAATTTAAACACGCAATTCTCCCGCAGACAACCCATGATGAGTTAGCCCGTCAAAACTTTGTGCAGAGCCTATCTCTTTATGTTAATCGTAAAATGGGATCGGGAATTAAGACAGTTTATGAAAAAAATGTCAAGCCTAATTTTGAAGAAAAACATCAACGTCCTCCCGAAAATCGACATGAAATTTTAGAAGAAATGCAAGGCAAATCCTATTATCATTGGTGGAGTATTTTAAAGCGATTTCAACAGGAAATGATGTGGGAGTCGGTGGGTTCAAGCGTTGAACGTCAACTTCCGGATCTGATTAAAAAAGCTAAAAATATACAAAATCAAATTGGTTCTTTAATTCTCGATCCAAACTTCCAAACCCCCGCTTATATGACCGAAGTTGATATTCATTGTATGCCGGGAGGATATCATACTGAAATCATCGAAAATGATCTCGCAGCAGGCGCCGTTTATGATCGGGGTGTTTATGTTTATGGTCGCGGTTGGTTGGGAACGCTTAATGATCACATGGGGCATTCCATTATTCAAAATTATCTTCAACCAAATTATCCTAACTTTAAACCTAAAAAAATTCTCGATATGGGATGTGCAGTTGGTCATAGTACCCTTCCCTATTTTGATACTTATCCTGATGCAGAAATTCATGGGATTGATATTGGTTCACCCATGTTACACTACGGTCACGCTCGCGCAGAAGCTTTGAATAAACGAGTCCATTTCTCTCAACAAAATGCCGAAAAGACACACTACCCAGACGGTTCTTTTGATTTAATTGTCTCTCATATTTTACTGCATGAAATTCCAGCTTCTGCCATTGAAAACGTCATGCGAGAATGTTATCGGTTACTGTCGCCCGGTGGGATTATGGTTCATCTAGATGCGCCTTTATACCGCCATATGGATGCTTACACCGCCTTTATTTCCGATTGGCAAACGATTAACAACAACGAACCTTTTTGGGGGGAAATGCGAGAGTTAGATTTAACTGCTATTGTTAAAACAGCGGGTTTTAACTCTGAAAAAGTGAGTGAAAACTTTATTCGCAAATATAGTTGTAAAACACCCCAAAATTCTTCTTATCAAAAAACACCACCCGTTACCACACGTCCGACTTGGTTTGTGATCGCTGCCCAAAAATAACTATTAGTAAAAAATCCAATGGTACAAACAGCAAAAGGACAACGCCCCGTTTACCTCAACGATCCTCAACAGGATAAATTGTTAGGAATAATTATGGCGTTAGCAGGTGAAGTTTCTGTACTCCGCGAACGTCTTGATACCGTAGAAAAACTGTTAGAAACAAAAGGAATTTTATCACCTGCGGAAATAGAAACCTATCAACCCGATGAAAAAACGTCCGAACACCGAGAACAATGGCGAACAGAATACATTTCTCGGCTTTTGCGAATACTCGAAGAAGATATTGATGGACTGCCGTAAAGGAGGCTATAATTACAGCAATTCTCTCTAGTTTTTATCGATGACCGGAACACAACAAACGCTCGAAACTGCCCAACAAACCTTTGAATATTTTCGTCACGGTTTAGCCACAGGGGAATGGGAAAAATTCATCGCTATGTTGAGTTATGACTTTACGTTCTCATTTCCCGCCGGCCCCTATCAAGGGTTAAATGAAGGAAAAGAACGCATGGCTGAATTTTTAGCTTATGTGTCTGAAAAAGTGTTTAGTCAGGGCTTATTTTTCACTCTCGAACGAACAACATTTAATGAAAATACCGTTGTTTTTGAGGGAACGTCAGAAGGCTTAATGTTCGGAAACCCTTATAAAAATAAAGTTGCCGTTTCCTTTGATGTTCGGGGTGATAAAATTTGCTGTTATCGAGAATATTTAAGCCTTGTTTATAAACCCTAACTCCTGCAAAAATATTAATTAACTTTGGCGATGTAAAACTTCAAAACTCAAAGCCACAAAATTTCCCGAACTATCATATCCAACGGTAATTTGTTTGTATTCCCGTTCGGATATCAGACCCGCTTTAATTTGAAAGGGTTCTCCCAGTTTTATCGATTTTTGAGGAGAACAAAAGAAACCATCGGGTAGCGATATTAATTGATCTTGATCGGAAGTTTGATCGAAGCTAAAATTTTCTATGTTCTCCGGTTCAGAGGATTTTAAATCCGGTGTGATTGTTTGCTTTTCTCCCGTCCAGTTTCCCGACAGTTGAGTGAGGGGTTCTGTGGGTTTATCTTCGGGAAAATGACCCCATTGTTCGCGAATTTGAACAATTTTTTCTAATTCACCTTCTTCATTGTAAACCTGAACGATACTGGTACGCCGCTCTCCGGCATAAAAAAACAGTTCGGCCCCAAAAGATTGATCGCTTTGTCGTTTTTGAGTGAAAGAACCCACCGCATCTGGACTTAAATAAATCGTTCTCATGCTTGGAAGTCCGGGATGTATTAACCCATCCGGTTGACTGCAAGATTCTTTTTCTAGCGTCCAACTTTTTGAGGAGGTGCTACCATCAGAAAATGTATAATTGTTCGTATGAGTCACAACGGTTTTATCGGAATTGGCTTGAAAACATCGCACCCCTTGAAAGCTTTTTACTTCCTCTTTTTCCGGCGAATAATAAGTCCAAGTTCCAAACCAACCCGGACTATCTGACTCATACTTTCCAAAGAGATTAATCCAATTTTGTTCTTGAAGATCAAGCATAATCAAGAAACCCCCTAAACTTAATAAAAATGTGAGTTGTAAGTTAATTCTTATTATCTCATCTTTGGGTTCGAGTTTGAGTAACAATTTTATCAAAATACCAATTTAATCCCGGCGCTAACAAACTATGCAACCGACTCAACAACGCCATTTCAATCCCAGGTGTAATCATAAACTTATTCTTTTGAATTCCCCTAATAATTTCTTGAGCAATATCTTCAGGTTGCCACATTTTCGCCGTTTCAGTAATCTGTTTTGTTTCTGGAGGTTTGGTCTTATTTTCCGCTTCTAATTGGGGCGTATCCGTATCGGGCGGATAAACAATTGACACCCGAATTCCTAACAGTTTTAGTTCTCCCCGCAAAGATTCCGCCAACCCTCGCAAAGCAAACTTTGACGGACAATAGGGCGTATAACCATAAATTCCAATCAATCCTGCCCCCGAAGAAATCAGCACAATATTACCCTTTTTTTGCCGTTCCATATAGGGCAAAACAGCCCGAACCGCATACAAAGAACCCAAATAATTGATCGCCATTGTTTGTTCAAAAACTTCAATAGGCAAGTCTTGAAAATAACCCGGAACCGAAATTCCAGCCGATGTAATTAAAATATCGGGAGCGCCCATTTCTTTAACAGAATTTTCAATAATATTTTCTAGAATTAGGCGCTCAGAAACATCGGCAACTGCGGTAAAAACTCGCTGTTCAGACTGTAATTTAACCGCTTCAATTTCCGCTTTTGCCGTTTCTAATTTCTCAGCAGAACGGGCAATAATTGTTAAATTCGCCCCCGATGCGGCTAACAACTTCGCCGTTGCTTTACCAATACCGCTCGAACCCCCCGTAATAATCGCGTGTTTTTGATTAAAATTCATCTTTTATAATTCACCCCTAAAATTAAAAGTAGAGTGCATCAAATTATCCCCATTTTACTCAATTTAACCAGAGCAATCATTTTGATGCACCCTACCTGTCTAAACTTTTTGAGATTTTTTAGAATTTGGGCGAAACAAATGGGAATGCTGAGGATGATATAATTGCGATCGCGCAGTTGTTTTCTGATTTCCTAACGCCGGACTAATCACATAAAGCGTTGTTCTAATCAACTTTTCTTCTTCAGTCACTTTTGCCATTTCTGTCAACGGCACAATTCTAATTTTTTCATCCGGCCATCCCAAACGATAACAAATTGCCACAGAAGTTGAAGGCGGATAATGTTCCAATAATTCTTGCTGGGCTTGTTCGACATGACGCGCACTCAAATATAAACACAAACTCGCCTGATGCGCCGCCAAACCCGCCAAAGCCTCACGAGAGGGAACAGAAGTCGCCCGCCCACTAAATCGAGTTAAAATAATCGTCTGCACCAACTCAGGTATCGTCAATTCTAGCTGTAATTTCGCTGCGGCATCCTGATAAGCACTAATTCCCGGCACCACCTCAACCGCAATTTCCGCCTCGGCTAACTGATGAATTTGTTCGTGAATGGCACTATACAAACTTGGATCGCCCGAATGCAAACGCACCACAGAACGCCCTTGTCGCACCCGTTCAATCATCATCGGAATGATATCTTCTAGGGTTTTATTGGCTGTGGCGATTAATTCTGCATCAGAACGCACATCCTGTAATATTTGTTGAGGTACTAATGAATCTGCATACAAAATCGTCTCAGCTTGGGCGAGTAGGCGTTGGGCTTTTATCGTCAGTAACTCAGGATCGCCAGGTCCGGCACCAACAATGTAAACCGCAGGTTGTAGTGAGTTTGTAGCTGATCTGTTCATACTTAAAAATTGTCCAAAAATTAATCAATTTCCCAAACTGTTCCGGATGTTACCAAACTTTTCTAGATAAAGAGAATGGTAGATGCACCCTGGTTGAGGCTCCGGACTAAATATCCGGGGCATTTTTTTTGTCTGTTTTTTTGTTGTTCCGGATATTGCCAAAGTCATCTAGATAATAACAAGAGTAGATGCACCCTGGTTGAAGCTCTAGATTTTAAATCTAGGGCATTTTTTTTGTCAAAATTATCGATTAATTCCGGATATTACTAAACTTCTCTAGATAGAAATAGTGGTAGATGCACCCTGGTTGAAGCTCCAGATTTAAAATCTGGGGCATTTTTTTTATCTATTTTTTTTGTTCCGGATATCGCCCGAGTTTTCTAGAGAATAATAATGGTAGATGCACCCTGGTTGAAACCCTAGATCATTCGATCTAGGGATTTTTCTTTCAAGATACATCCCGTTGTTGCTTGGGTGAAACCACATCTGGTAGAGAACGATTTAGCACATAAAGCCACGCTAAACCTGCTAATCCTAATATAATACCACTTAAACTCACCAGTTGAGCAACTCGCAACGGCCCAAACATTAAACTATCTGTGCGTAATCCTTCAATCCAAACTCTGCCGGAACTATAAGCCACAAAATAAACTAAAAATATAGTCCCCAATTTTAACGGAGGTTTTCCTTTTAACCCTATAAAAAATAGGGTGATCAGTAAGAGAAAAACTAAAATATTCCACAGCGACTCATAGAGAAAAGTCGGATGAAAATATTCAAAATTTGCATACTCAGGCGGACGATTTTCAGGCGGAATATAAAGTTTCCAGGGTAAATCCGTAGGACCGCCAAAAGCTTCGGAATTAAAGAAATTTCCCCAGCGTCCGATCGCCTGACCTAAAATAACAGAAGGAGCGACTAAATCCGCTAGTTGCCAAAACGAAACTTTCTGTACTTTTGCAAAAATTAAAGCCGCAATTATTCCCCCAAGAATCGCACCGTGAATGGCAATTCCTCCTCGCCAAATTGCGATCATACTTGCTGGATCATTAGCATAATTTTCCCACTCAAAGGCAACATAATAAAGTCTGGCACAGGGGATCGCCCCAATCACCAACCAGATTGCTAAATCTCCGATCAAATCCGGATCAACCTGACGACGTTTGGCGAGGTATTGAGAAAGAGTTACGCCAATTAACACCGCAGATGCTATTAAAAAACCATACCAGCGAATCGCGATCGGTCCCAACCGCAACATGATCGGGCCGGGGGACGTAAATTGAAACGCTAGCAGCAAATCAGAACTGTGCATAATGAATGTCAAGCCGTGGCATTGGCAAGATATATTTTATAGGATTGAGGCGAATTCTGCCTAAAAAATTTTGGTTCTCAAAAATTATCTTTTGCTTAACCCCTTCTCCACCCAAAGTTTAACGCTTTAGCGATCGCACTCAACAACTTGGAAGAATTGTAACACTATCAGTTTAAACCTCAAATGGGTTATACTATTTTCAATTGATTCCTTTTTTAAATAATAAAATAGTAAGAAAAAACATCAATAAATTCAGCAAACAGGAACTATCATGGTACAACAATTTACACCGGAAACTGAAACTCCCATTCTCTACCCGGAAAGTGACGGTCAACCGATAGCAGACAATACCCAACAATTTCGCTGGATTGTTACGATTAAAGAAAATCTAGAAATCCTATTTGCATCGGTTGCAGATGTCTTTGTTGCAGGTGATTTACTTTGGTATCCGGTTCAGGGAAACAACAAAATTCGTCAAGCCCCCGATGTGATGGTTATTTTTGGTCGTCCTAAAGGTGACAGGGGTTCCTATCAACAATGGCAAGAAAACAATATTACCCCTCAAGTTGTCTTTGAGATTATTTCCCCCGGAAATCGAGCTAAACAAATGGCAGAAAAGTTATTATTTTATCAGCGATATGGTGTTGAGGAATATTATCTTTATGATCCAAAGCGACAAGAATTAACCGGGTTGCAGCGCCGAGATCATTGGTTAGAACCCATCGAACAGATGAACGGTTGGGTGAGTCCTCGCCTAGAAATTCGGTTTGAATTAACAGAAACCGGACTGGAAATTTATCGACCCGATGGACAAAAGTTTTTAACTCCCGTAGAACTCGACCAATTGCGACAACAAGAACAACAACGCGCAGAACAAGCCGAACAGGAGTTAGAACAACAACGACAACGTGCAGAACAAGAACGCCAACGTGCAGAAAAGTTTGCAGAACGGTTGCGGGAATTGGGAGTAAATCCCGACGAATTGTAAAACAATTAGTTCAAGGATAAGATGGGTTATATAGCAATTCTTTAATTATTTGAAAATTA
>CAZNCM010000253.1:0-9208 GCA_964571155.1 uncultured Lyngbya sp.
TACAAATCAAGGGTTTCAAGCCTTTTTGGTGAAATTTTTGACGGAAGTTCCGTTAAATCTTTCAACATGGCCAATACTATTTTTTATTAGTCTACCTGTCAGTGGGATGTAGACACCTGTTAACAGATAGTGTTGACACTGTAGACACCTGCTGTATACACTGTTAACAGGTAGTGTAGACAGGTGTATACATGGCAAGTGAACTGATAAGCTTTAGACTCTCAAACAGTGAGCTAGACTGGCTTAAAGACAATTGTGAG
This sequence comes from uncultured Lyngbya sp., assembly GCA_964571155.1. Classification (GTDB taxonomy): domain Bacteria; phylum Cyanobacteriota; class Cyanobacteriia; order Cyanobacteriales; family Microcoleaceae; genus Capilliphycus. The sequence goes on from CAZNCM010000253.1 coordinate 261, forward strand.
GATGGAGAATCTCTCAACCTTGCAGCTAAGAGACTGTTACTGTCCCTCAGTCAAGGTGTTAACAGTAGAGTAAACAGTGTAGACAATAGTGTTAACAGTGTAGACACTCCCAACATAAGAGAGGAATTAGAACAGCTACAATTCAATCTGGATGAACGTTTAGCTGAGATTGAGGAACGCTTGGGAAAGCTGAAAGCCTGAGTGATGAGGTTGAAACACTCAGGCAGATGGTTAACAGTGGTGTAGACAGTGTAGACAGTGATGTTAACAGGTGTCAACAGTTAGAAAAGTGGCTAACTGAAACACTCCCCAAGTTGAAATCAGAGAGAGGGTACACGTCTAACTCAGCAGGTCGGTTGATCAGGTCAATTGAGCGGTTAGCCCCCTAAACAAATAAACCCCTAACCGTTATGCAGTTAGGGGTAAAGCACTCAGACTTTTATTGAGAAGCCGAATAGAACTCAACTTCAGGTTAGCAGTTGCGATCGCACTCGGTTAATTAGATTGTCCTCCGTTGGGACGTTGCCTCAATAGGTACTCCCAAATCTGCCGGATTTCTGCTTGCCATGCAGTCCGATCGCGATCAGCTTGTTGGGACAAAGCACTAATCTGTTGTTGTTGACTCCTAGAAACCTCAACTAAGCTCATAGAGATGCGGGTCAAGTTCTCCAGTTGAGAGCTTAAGGTTTGTTGTCCCTCTCTGAGCTGAGTCATCTCTGTCTCAATCGCACTTAAACGCTGGTCAATATTGTCTGAACTGGTCATAATTTTTTCTCCTAACTGAAAGGGCATCCAACTGGACACCCTCTCATTTACTCCTCTGAGTCCTCTGACTTGCCGTTGCCATTAACCGAACCGTCTGACTGATTATTAATTGTGTCGTTGTCAGGCTCGTCAATTGACTCAATTTCTCCAGCCTTCTCAGCCGATTCAACCTCCTGTTGCAACAGCCACACAAGTAGATTACTTAACGACCTGAGTCGTTTCTTTGCCAGCTTTTCACCCTTCTGTTTTAACCCCTCTTCTATGTAAACGTTCACTCTCGGTAACTTGCTTGGCACTGTCTGACTGTTCATGTTGGTGCATTTTTAATTGTACGACACCCCTACATTTTACCAAAAGTGTTGACGGTGGGTGTACTTTTGGTGTACATTAAACGCCATCAGCCAAATTAAATCCCGTTGGTGTCCAGTGCCTAAACTTTCTCACCAACGGGTTAGTTACCCCACAATAATGAGGTACTTATGACATTACCATCTTTTACAGTTCAGTCAAAACTGTTGACTGAGGTTTCACAGCATTTCAAATGGAAACTCGGCCAGACAGCTATCTACTTGTGCTATCAACACAGAATTCCTGTAATTATCTCGGGTTACGAAGTTTTGTTGGAAAGCAACAATAAAATCTCATTGCGGTATCAGGTAACGACTTTAAAGAGTATTGAGTTAGCAGACACATCTCCTGAAATAAATCAGCTTGATGTTTTTCACGTCAGCGAAAGAGAACTTACCGAAAATTTACCAATTTACGTTAACCCGTAAATCGCTGTTTCCCGCTATGGGGTAACTCGGTAAATTTACCCTAACGAATTGGTAAACCCCTTTTACACGGTGGTTTCCCGAGTTGCCAGAATTTACCCATCTGTTAACTTAGTTACCTAAATGCAATGAGCAAGTTAAAAAGAATTGGCTACTGTCGGAACATCATTTTAGACAATTTAATTTGTGGTTTTTATTACTGTAAGATTGCCTATGACTTTTGGCAGTACAGCCACGAATCTGGATATTCTGATGAGGAGATTAAAAACCTCTTAGACTGCTTTTATAACTATCTAGCCTGTAGCTAAATCATCTCGTTTTGTGAACCCGTTAGAACCCTTGCAGTGAGATAGGGTTCAGTGATTGAACCAAAATCTGAACTCTGAACCGAACCAAGGGTTCAGCCAGATTGAACCGAACCCAACTGAACGAATGCAAGTATTAAAAGGGGGTTCAAAAGCTTACAAAGAAGCACTTACATCATTGATTTGTGTTAATTGCCAAAACTCTAAGAATCACTGGAGGCTAAAGCTTAATTGATAATGGATTCCGACTCAATAGATCACTTACTGGATGCGATATGTTTTGCCACTCACTTCTGTATAGAACCCCTTCACAGAGTATTTGAAATCGGTCAACCTGTACTGTACCTTGACCTCACAAATAAAACTCTAGTTGAGGGAACTGTTGAGGGTTTTCAGGTCTCAGCTAATGCCAACCGCTTTGAGGTTTTCTACGAGGTTAGGATTGGTGATTCTACAGCCAAAATTCACCCAAACCTCTTAGTTTCCTCTGATGAAGTTCACCAATATCAACCCAAATACCATGACAGCTAAAATCCGACTCATGGCAACTCAACAGGAACTAGACAACTGGAAAGCCTTCTTTGACCTGCTAGCCGATGCTAACGTCATCCGATTGTTAGAAACCTCTGGCAACTACAGCAACCGGGGTAACAGCCAATATCAACGGGCTTACCTAGAAGCTGAGTTACTGGGTGATGTTAATCCAGATGATCGCTTGCAGTTTCGTCCATCCTCAGAAGATTAGCTTGAGATGCGTTGCAGTTGAGCTGAACTTGTGTTGTAACTTGGGACTAAACCCTACAGGATTGGCTGACCCTTCTAACACAGCTCAAGAAAACCTCTGCTAGAGATGTGTTGTAGTTGTGTTGTAACTCAGAAGCAATCCCTACAGGATTACCTAACCCTTCTAGCACGGCTCTAAAAACAATGCACTAAATGCTAAGGCGCAAACTTGGATAATTCTTTTAAAGTCATTGTTCAATTGTTTCCATCTGCTTGACCTTGACCTCAACAAAAATGGTATATTAACATCAGCAAATAGAATATCCCTGTTTAAGCGTTAGCATCACGGGCTACGTGGTCTAGAGAAAAGGTAGACGATGTTCCTCAGCCAGTAGGGCTACCCCCTCAGCGCAGACTGAATTAAAGTATCTTGCTGAACAAGGTACTTTAAGGGCTGTCCAAATTCTGGAGTTAAGTAATTCGCAATAGAGCAGTAGGCTCTAAGGGCAAGAAGCCAGGCTCGTCTATCAATCAGCGGCAAAGGAAGAGGTGGAGTTGTTCGCTGATATCTATTTATTACCAGATTGCCTAGAGTCTGGTCAGTCTTTTCATGACTAATTGTTCACGTAGCGCGCTTAAACAGGGATATTTTGCAAAGAAAAATGCTTAAGCGCACTACACATACCAAAAGGTTCGGGCCACAAAAGTAAACCCGAACCCAAAGCTTAAGATGAATAAAGCATATCACAACAAGTACAGTTTCGCAGCAAATCAAATACAACGAATACAGTCGCTAACTGTACTGTCCTATTTGAAAATTAAAGGAGGTGATCGCTAATGGTTGCCTCCGAATTTGATATCCGCAACTACTTAGACAAGCTAGAACCTGGCAAGGAAAAGGGTAAGTATCACTGTCCTGCCTGTGGAGGTCACAACCTCAGCATTGATCAGAAAACCGGAAAATATCAGTGCTGGACTTGTGAAGATACCAAGCTTATTGCTAAAATCCTGACGGCAGATGAGAGAGAGCGCCGCGACTATCTCAACGGTCACTCACCACGTCCCAGTTCACCACCACAGCCACCAACTATTGAACTGGCAAGACTACCCCAACAGCCCAAAATTCCCCAACCTGTAACCAAAGGCGATCAACGCATCACCATCTACCCTTACAGCCCAGAACATCAGATAAAACGGGTTGAGACATTTGAGGGAGGTCAGCGAACCGGAAAACAAATCTACCAGTACCATCTGGAAGACGACAAGATGGTACCAGGCAAGGGCGATCTACCCTGGAATGCCTACCGGATTGATGAGGCTATCCGTTACGGCAAGGGCAAAGGGGTGTTAGGCGTTGAGGGTGAGAAATGCGTTGAAGTCGCCCGTGAGAATCAGATTGTGGCGATCACCTGGCAGGGTTCAAACTGGACGGTTGACCAATTAACAGCCGACTTGCTGAAGCTCAAGATAGCAGGAGTTTCATTTTTCGCGCACAAACGTGATCACGATGATGCCGGGACTAAGAAAGCAGAAAAAATTGTTGAAGCGGGAAAACGGGCAGACTTTCCAATTTATCTAATTGACCCGGTTGAGCTGTGGTCAGAAATGCCAGATAAAGGCGACATTGTTGACTGGATTGAAGGAGTTGAACTGACACCCGATGAACGGGTTAAACAGTTACAGAAGACGGCTAAACTCCAAACCCCTCAACAGCCAGAGCCTCAACCACCACCACGAGCAAAAGACAATAAAGCAATCAAAATAGAAATGGAACGTGACCGAGCCAGACGAATAATTGGCAATCAATTGCGGTTCAACGAACGCAGTAAAGAACTTGAGTTATTCATTGAAGAGCTGGGTATCAAAGGAGAGCGCTTTGAACTGGACTTTTTAGAAAACAACCTATCCAAACACTTTGGAATAACAATTGATACAAAAGACAAAACAGTTGAAGGAATTGTCAGAGGAATAGCCGAAGAAAATGGTTATGACCCCGTAAGGGATTACTTAGAACAATGCGCTCAACAGCACAGCGATACAAGCATTTTGGATAACCTGGCAGAGATTCTACTTGGAGCGACCGAACCCATTGCCCAAGCCATGCTTAAAAAGACCCTAATTGCAGGCGTAGCAAGAACTTATCAGCCCGGTTGTAAGTGCGATACAGCCACAGTGTTGTACAGTCCCAAACAGGGGATTGGAAAATCAACCACATGGAAAACCTTATTTGGTGAAGAACATTACTGTGAGGATGTGGGCGACATTTCTAACAAAGATGAAGTCACAAAAATGAGGAGAGGATGGGGTTGTGAGTTAAGTGAAATTGCCAGAATCACTCGTAAAAAAGACGCTGACAAGGTTAAACAGTTCTTATCAACCTCAATTGACTGGATGCGTGACCCATACGGACGGAGTTTGCAGAAAAACAAGCGTAGAGGCATCATTGTCGGGACAACAAACTCGGATGATTTCTTGCAAGATAGAACCGGGAACCGACGCTTTGAGGTAATAGAAGTTCAAAAACCCGTTGATATTAAATGGTTGGAAGAACACCGCGATCAGATTTGGGCTGCTGCTGTTCACCTCTACAGGAAGGGTGAGATATGGTGGCTCACCCGAGAAGAAGAAGGACAGTCACGAGACATTAACCAAGGTTTCATGGATGCCTTGCCATTTGAGGATGAGATTTTAGAAATAGTCTCCGGCAAGGACAAGGCTGCAACTCAACAGATTGTAGACAGTCTTGTTCAAAGACATGGAATCAAGGCTGACACTTCCAGAGACCGCAAAGACCTAGAGTTAACCATCAAGAAAGTTTTACAGCAGAACGGATGGATAAAGCCCAAGAGTGGCCGGGTAACAATAGACGGGAAACAATACCGGGGGTATGAGCGATTAGACAGCCTTCAAGACAACTCTAAAGACAAAAGACAGGAGCCGTCTAGGGGGGCTGTCTACGCTGAAACCACTATCAGTAAAGAGTCTCAGTCATCACTAGACGGCCAGACGGTAAAAACCGACATTTCTCAAGACAATAAAAACCCAGACACACAACCATCACCCGAACAGATCGCCAAACAGATAAAGGATTACCTCAGAGAAGGTTTGATATCCAGCAAACGTGTCAGTGAGAAGGAGTTGTTCAGTCGCTTTCCCGATCACCCAGATGAAGTAGAAGCACTAATCAAGCAAATTGAAGGACTAGGACGGATTTATCGCAAGGCTGGATACATCTATAGTTTGAGTGTTCAAAAATTCAAATCTGGAGACACAGTGGTTGTCACCGAAGGCGATCGCAAAGGTATTTGGGGAACTGTTCGGCAACACAACGGATTTAATGAAGACGGAATTCACTCTTATATCGTTGAGCTTAAGAGAGGGGAGTTTCCAGAGCCTCTAATTTGCTACCAAACCCAGTTGAGAAAAGCCTAGCTAGTAACAGAAAATAAATGAGCAATCAATCCGAGCGCCGCAAAGGTCGGGTTGGAGTGTCGTCCTGCAAAGGAGTTTTGAGGTTATCACTTCCCCGTTTTCTATTTGAAGGTAAACGGAAACATCTCTATTTGGGACTGCAAGACAACCCAGACAACCGCAAACTTGCAGAGGCAAAAGCCCGACAGATTGAAGCGGATATAATCTACGAGCGCTTTGACCCCACACTTGAGCGCTATAGTCCCCCAAAAGCTGTAGCAATTGAGCGACCCCAAGCGACAGAGACACTAGCACAACTCTACAAACGGTACATAGAGGTCAAGAGTTCAACGGCCCGACCCGGAACTAAGAAAAACGGTTACAACGTGATGCTCAATCACATCAGGCGATCGCCTTTTGCAAATGTTGACCCGGACTTAGAAACTACTGGCTATGCTCAAAAGCTATTTGATTGGGCAAGCCAAACCTTATCAGCCGACACTTGTAAGCGGTTGATGACACAACTTAATGCTTGCCTAAAGTGGGCTATAGAATCCAAGCGAGTTAAACTCACCCGTTCACCCTTTGAAGGTCTGGCAGGGAAAGCCAAAAAGCTGATCAAGAAATCAGAGGATGAGGAAACCGACATCAACCCATTTACCAGTTCTGAGCGAGATGCCATCATAGAGGCTTTCAGAACTCACCCGGACTACAGCCATTACTACCCCTATGTTTACTTCTGCTTCTATGTTGGTTGTCGGCCCAGTGAAGCGATCGCCTTGACCTGGAATGACATCTCAGACGACTTGAGCAAAATCACCTTCAGGACTGCGGTTGTAGCAGGTGAAGGCGGAAAACAGAAATGCTCAGGACTCAAGACCCAGAAAAAGCGAACATTCCCCTGTAATCGTCAAGTCAGAGAGATACTGAGCCAAATCAGCCAGACAGGTAGAAAAGCGAACGCACAAGTCTTTACCTCAGTGACGGGCAAAGTGATTGACATCGGCTACTTCAGAGGAGTTTGGGCAAAGGTTTTAGATGAACTAGGAATTGAGTACAGGAAACCTTATCAAATGCGGCACACATTCATCACCCTTTACCTAGAAGCCGGGCAGGATGCCAAAGACATAGGCAAGTTAGTCGGCAATAGTGCAGCCATAATTTACAAGCACTACGCAGGCCACAGAACCGGATTATCACTGCCGGAAATCTGACTAACTCTGTTCGTACAGCATCTTTTTGACGCGAACTTGACGCGAATATCAGTCAAGCCCCAGAAGGAACAACTGTCAAAAACACCGACAGAAGGGAGGTTGAGAAGAAAAAGAGTAACCGTCTTGAAATCGAGTGAGGCGAAAGTCTCCGGGGGTTCAAATCCCCCCCTCTCCGTTCTAATTTTGTAATCATTGAACCCGATGCGATCGCCTGTTTCTGTTTCCCTAGCTTTCGGTGAACCCAACACGTTATCGTAAAGGATGTAACACTTTCGCGTAAGGACTGGAACAGGTGAATACGGCTATCGAAGAACAATTGCGAGATCAGATCAAAACCCATCGCGATCGCGCAGATTATCTCGAAATTCGATTCCAACAAAGCGAAACTACATCAATTTCCTTTCGGGGTTCTCAGCTAGATTCAGTCAATCGTAGCTTTTCCCTCGCGGGTGGAATTCGCGCTTGTCACAAAGGGGGTTGGAGTTTTGTCACTTTTAATGGTTTATCTGAACTTGATACTCGCATTACTGAAGCGATTTCTCAAGCCTATTTAGTCGGTCAAGAAACAACCCAACTTGTGGAGATTGAAGCAATTGAGGATCAAGTCTCTGTCAAATTGGGACGTGACCCTAGAGGAATTTCTCTCCAAGAAAAACGTCAACTGATCGAAAATTACAATAAACTTCTTTTAGATTTTGACTCTCGCATTCAAACCACGGCTGTTAGTTATAGCGATCGCTTCAGTACAACTTATTTTGTCAATTCTCAAGGCAGTTGTATCACCCAGGAACGTCTAGATGTCACGGGTCGATTTGGTGCGATCGCCACGAATAATGGTACAGTCAGACAAGGCTTTGAATCGATTAATTCTCGTTCTGATTATAATGCTTTAATCGGTATCGAAGATCAAGTTAAAAGTGCAGCTGAACGAGCGATTCGTCAGTTAGAAGCCCAGTCTGTTAAAGGCGGTCAATATACGGTGGTTCTTGATCCTTATTTAGCGGGTGTCTTTATTCACGAAGCCTTTGGTCATCTCTCCGAAGCCGATAACGTTTATGAAAATCCTCGAATGCAGGAATTATTGCAATTGGGTAAACCGATGGCAATTGAACAGCTTAATGTGATTGATGATGCCACAATTCCAGATTTACCGGGTTCGATTCTTTACGATGACGAAGGAGTTCGGGCTCAACGTAAATATTTGATTCAAAATGGAGTCTTAAATCAACGGTTGCACAATCGTGAAACCGCAGGTAAACTTCAAGAATCTCCGACGGGAAATGCTCGGGCTTTGAATGCGACTTATCCGCCGATTGTCAGAATGACCAATACTGCTATCGAAGCAGGTGATCGCTCTTTTGAGGAGATGATCGCCGATATTGATGAAGGGGTTTATGCAGTCCGAATGTTGGGCGGCCAAACAAATGGGGAAATGTTTACCTTTGCAGCAGCCGAAGGCTATATGATTCGGGATGGTCAACTAGCCAAACCTGTCAGCGATGTGACCTTGACGGGGAATGTGTTTCAAACCCTCAAGGATATTGAAGCGATCGGTAATGATTTAAGCTATTCTAATGGCGGTTGTGGGAAAAGCGGTCAAATGCCTCTCCCGGTCAGTGTAGGAGGGCCGCACGTTCGGATGAAAGATGTTGTGGTTGGTGGTCGATAATCGTCATTTTCAATCGCAGTTTGAAGCGGGTGCGTAAGCTTACCCCGGTCTAAAGACACGGGGCATTCGCACTAACCCTATATACTAT
>CAZNCM010000254.1:0-5525 GCA_964571155.1 uncultured Lyngbya sp.
ATACGGACATATCAGTGATTCCCATTCCCATGTAAATTGTCTAGATACAGACCGGATTGTTGATGTTCATATCGAACTTCCGGCATCCGTAATCGAACAAGTCGAAAAACAAACCGGAATCAAAATTACAGATTATCGAATTGACTTTTTTGGCTACAGTTCGTTAGATTCAGCTCAGAGTGAGGACAACAGCAGCGACTCGACCCCCAAAGCCTCCTAAATCATCCAGACACAGAGGCTCATACACACAGACACTCAGCCCCCGATGGGGTATTGACCTTTGATCTTAGTCAAACCTGGAAAACAGTTGAGTTTGACGAACTTAGGTCAGGATAGCTAATATATGTAAGACTTAGAACAATTTGATTATATTTTTTTAAATGATGAACTCCAATAATCAAACTCGGTTCATCACTGTATAAAATCACAGCAGATCCACTCAGCACTCCCAACCACTCGACGGTGAGAGCCAAGTCCAACTCAGAAGAAACCCCAGACTTAAAATAGTCTATATTAGCTCTCAGGTGAGCTGTCGCTCCGGGTTAAGCTGAGGCTGAACACGCTCCTCAAACAGGGTGAGACCAAACCCAGAACCAATCCACTCACTTCAGTGCAGCAGGAGAAACGGATCTCTCTCCGACTTCCCCCTCGGAGTTAGACCCGGAGAACGCGCCCCAAACCGATCAAAAAGCAACAAATCGACGTTCACTGCAATTACCCAAAGGCTTTTGGGGATGGCAACTGCTCTGGCTCACTGTTCTGCTCGGATTTGGAACAATGGGGGCTGGAGCTTTACTCTGGCTACTGATCACCCCCCCTGCTCCCAACTGTCAAGAAATTTCACCGTTATCAGCCGATGGAGATCGGCTCTATTGTGCAAATCAAGCGGCTGAGTCGGGACAACTCCCGGAAATTCAAGCGGCTTTTAATTTGGTCGAAAGCTGGCCTACGACTCATCCCCTTCAGCCTCAAGGTCGCAAAATGATGGAGAAATGGGTCAAACTTTTGATTATCCAGGCGAACCAAAAAATAGACGAAGGGAACTTAGAAGGAGCAATTGAGTTAGTCAGTATTGTCCCGAAAACCAGTCCCGCCTACTCGACAGTTGAAGACGCGATCGCTGACTGGCAAAATGACTGGGATAAAGGTCAACAACTCTATGACAAAGCACTTGCGGCTTTGAAGCAACAAAATTGGGCGCAAGCTTTCAGCAATATTCAGTCCCTAGCAAAACTCAACAATGCTCACTGGCGAGAAAAACGCTTTAATGAGTTAGTTGATCGAATGTCGGTTGAACGACAGGGCTATCAACGACTTCAAGAAGCTCGCAATATTGCCAAACAAAATACAGCCGATAGCCTAGAAGAAGCCATTACACTCGCCCATCAAGTCAACCCCCAACTCTACGTCAATTCAGTGGCTCGTCAAGAGATTAAAACCTGGAGCCAAAGACTGATTGACCAAGCCAAACAAGAGCTAGAAGCGAAAAACCTCTCAAACGTCTTCAATATCGCTCAACGAGTTCCTGAATATTCCCCTCTCTATCAAGATGCTCAAAACTTGCTGTTGTTGGCCGAAGTTCAAGATGTTTCCCTCAACCAAGCCAACAGTAAGCCTTTTATTGAAAAGTTGGTGATCTTGCTCGAAGGAAAAGCCGCTCTAGAACAACAGTCAATTGATCAAACCCTGTATCAACAAGCCCACATCCCCACCGAACAATTAGACGGACAAATTCAAGATCTAGTGGCTCTACAAGTCGCTGACGGGATCGCTAAAATCGGTCATCCCTTTGCGCTCAAACTGGCAATGGATCAAGCGCAAACCATTAGTTCCCAACGACCTCGGCGGATACACGCTCAAACCTTAGTGGCTCACTGGCGCAAAGAAACTCAACGGATTGAAGACCGACCTCATCTCATTCTGGCTCGGATGCTCTCAGAACAAGAAAATCTAGAGGGTTTTAAAGCGGCTGTTGCTCAAGCGGCTCAAGTCGCTCTGGGTCGTCCGCTGCGGATCGAAGCTCAAACCTTAATCGCTGAGTGGACAAAGCGGGTTGAGATTATTGAAGATCAACCTCTCCTCAATGAAGCCTTAGCACTCGCCAAAGAAGGAAACTTAAGTGCTGCGATTGATAAAGCCTCCGAGATCGAGAAAGGTCGTGCTCTCTACTCTCAAGCCCGTGACCAAATTAACGACTGGGTTGCAGAAGTCCAAATTGCTGAAGATCGTCCCATTCTCGATAAGGCTTATGGTTTAGCGGATAAAGGTAGCTTGAGTTCTGCAATTTCCGAAGCCTCTAGAATTCGCTATGGTCGCGCCCTCTACTACGAAGCTCAAGGGGCGATCGCGCGTTGGGTCGAAGAACGGGATGCTTACTGGGCTTCTCAACAACCTCAGCCTTCATCTCCTTCGAGTTCCTCAAGTTCCAGCAGTTCCCAACAAAGCGGCTATTCGAGCTATTCTTCTGGCTCCTCTAGCTCGTCGGGATACTCGTCTAGTGATTATTCGTCGGGTTATAGCAGTGGATACTCCTCTGGGTATTCGGGTAGCTATTCGTCTGGCTCAAGTGGATACTCCTCTGACTACAATTCTGGATATAACAGTGGATACTCCTCTGACTACAATTCTGGGGGCTATTCTTCGGGTTCTAGTAGTAGCTACTCAGGCGGTTACTCTGGGTATAGCGGTGGATACTCCTCGGGTTCCAGTGGATATTCTAGCGGGTCGGGTTATTCCTCATCGCCGAGTCCGGCACCAGCAAGCTCAGGAAGTTACCAAGCGGCTCCGGCTCCAGCGACCGCACCTTCGTCTTCGGGAAGTGGGAGTTATAGTCCTCCCGATGCCAACTTATTTTTGGAGTAGCGGATCGGAGTCTAAAAATACAGAGTAAATGGTAGAGTCTGAAATAGCGCTAGTCCTTCTTTTCAGACTTCGGTGAATTAATGACCCAATCGACTGTGCGACTCCTGCTTATTGATGATGACCCGATTTTTCTGATCGGATTACGAGCTGCTTGTCAAGAGTATGCTGATTTGGAGGTCGTCGCAGAAGCCCAAACCGCAGAAGCCGCACTCGCGATTTTAGAACCTCAACGGACAACGGGTGAAAATTCCTCTGTTCGCACTTCTGCCAATAACATAATTGACGTGGCAATTTTGGAGTTGGGGATGGCAAATCTCAGCACCCCGGTTGTCCGCCTCAATTCTACACCTGATAGTGCGATCGCTTTTTGTCAACATCTGACCACAAATTATCCGGATCTCGTGGTTCTGCTGCTGACTTCTGTCCAACAAACCCACCGACTCCAAGCTGCCCAACGGGTCGGGGTTCAAGGCTATTGTCCGAAGGGGGTAAATATTGAGAAAATTATCACTGCTATTCGGGTTGTCGCTTCGGGTGAGACACTCTGGGAAAATCTGAATACAGAGTTAGAAGTCACTACATCTGCGCCCCCGATAGGACGTCTATCTTTGTGGGGTCGTTGGCGTTATCGGATGGGACAGTCAGGACTGCGACAAATTGACGAAACTTTAGCAGAAGTCACCACTCAACTTCCCAATCCCTACGATATCAAACGGGGAGAACCGATGGCTGTTCTCAACTGGTTAATGATGACGGGTCAACGGCGAGAACTTTTGGCGGCTCGTTGGATTGTCAGTCAAGTTTTACCCGCTTCTGTTCGCGCTCAAGCCCCTCCCCCTGAAGAAACGAACCCTTACCCCAATACTCCCCCAAATCCCCCTCTCAGACCCAAAGAATCCCTGGTGGTGCGTCCAAACGCCTCGCTCACCTATCAAACCCCGGTCTTAGCAACGGAGGTGAAATCGTTTTTATTTGATGTCACTTTTTCTAAATTACAGTCGGGGTTAATTAATCTCACGGGTTCTCCTTTAGAAATTGATATTTTACGGTTCACTCAAAAGCGAGAATTGATTTATCTAATTTTACAAAAGTTTGAACAGATATTAGATGAATGTGAATTTTCTGAGATTCAGGTTGAGCAATTATCCGATCAATGTCAGACTATGCTTCTCGATGTTTGGGAAGCGACAGTCACGAACTTTTTTGGAAAATACTATACTTTAAAAGTCAGGGAACAAGAAGTTGAAGTCGTTGCCGTTTTGTTGAAAGATGCACTGATTGTTCAAACCGTAATTCTAAATAAAATCCCCTTAGTTCCGGACTTGATGGCTCACTTACTGTTTCAAATTCCCTTGATGATTGATAATAATGCTTGTCCAGTGGGAAGTCCAGAAGCAGTTATTCGAGCGGAAGCAATTCTACAAAACTTAGTGATTCAAGTTGCGAATGCAGTGATTCAACCGTTACTCAATCATTTTGCTGATTTTGAAGAAATTAAACAAAAATATTATGATCGTCGGTTGTTGTCAACCCGAGAACTAGAGAAGTTTAGAAATAATTTATCATGGAAATATCGAGCGGAAAAGTATTTTAATGAACCCAAAGAAATCTTTGAAAGTTTATATAGTTTACGCATCTTAGGAGAACGAGGAATTCAAAAACAAGAAGTTTATTCTCCTCGAAATCTTGAACTTGAACAACTGGTTGGAGTACAACTAGCCGTGACTTTAGTTTTAGAAACTCGGGATGCAGTCGCGCCGAGAGTCAGGGCTACCATTGCATTTTTAGGAAGTGGAGTGGTTTATGTTCTCACTCAAGTTGTGGGTCGAGGAATTGGGTTAATTGGTCGGGGAATTTTGCAAGGAATTGGAAATTCATTACCGGATAGTCGAGTCAAGAAAAAAAATGGTCGTCAACCGTGAAAATTCCGTAAAATTTCATGGTTTTACCGAAAAATAACAGTTCTGCTTAACATCTGAAAGACTGAGAAGGGTTTAGAGGTTAACTGATATCAGACAATTGAGAGTAAAAAGTCGTAAACTAGAACCGGATATACTTTTTTGAGCGTTGATCATCTTTGAACTCGGTTAACATTCTATGAAACGTCGTCATTTTCTGAAGTATTCTTTACTGTTTCTGACTGGATGTAGGGCCACGAATCAAAGGGCTAATAATTCCTTGACCGGACGGAAACCTGAACTTTTGCGTTTTACGGTCACTGACGAACAAGGGATAGAAGCATTAGAACAAAATTATGGTCAATTTCGTCAAGCTTTAGAATCTGTTTTAGCAACAAAGATTGAATTTTTTCCGGTCAAAAGTTATACTGCTGCTGTACCTGCTATCCAATCCAATCAAGTTGATTTGTTGTTAACAGGGCCTTCTGAATATGTGGTGATTAATGCTCGCACAGATGCAGTTCCTTTGATTGGGATTGCTCGTCAAGATTATCGGGAATCCCCCTTTCCAGTTAGCTTCTGAAGGTGAGACTAGAAGAATTCCAAGGAGAAAAAACTCGACTAAATTTTTATAAGAAATATTGAAAACATTGAAAATCTTCAATCTTCACGTTATATTAGATCCGAATAATATCAATATCAAAACGCAGTTGACTAGCTGCTAAACCTTGAACTAAACTAATCAGATCACCATTTTGACTGAAA
>CAZNCM010000254.1:5608-9189 GCA_964571155.1 uncultured Lyngbya sp.
CCGCTACGTTGAAATCAGTAATTAATCCAAAGTCACTATTTCCTAAACCAACATAGTAAGATGCAGAATCCGAGCTAACCAAAGCAAAAATATCAGCACCTTCTCCCCCAACTAAGGTATCAATTTCACCAAAACCTGGATTTATGGTATTTTGGATGTCAACTCCAATCAGGACATCATCACCTTTATCTCCAGATACCAAATCATTTCCTCCACCACCGATTACTCTATCATCGCCTTGACCTCCAAATACCTGGTCATTGCCCTCTCCTCCTTGTAGAAGATCATTATCCAAATTACCAAAAACTAGGTCATCTCCACCTCCAAGACCACCAACTGAATCATTTCCTTTCCCTCCAAAAATCACATCATTTCCTTCCTCACCACCGAGGATATCTGCCCCTTGATTACCAAAAATAAAGTCATCTCCCGCTAGACCATTAATTGTGTCATCTCCCTCCAAACCAAAGAGAGAATCGCTACCTTGTTCGCCAAGTAATAGATCGTTGCCTACCGTTCCTAAAATTTCTGCCACAATCTGAGTCTCCTAAAAATACAATCATAAATAAGTTTACAGAATTATGAGTATGTTGAGCTTATGCAGATGAGCCAATTGGGAGAAATTACACTTTCATAGACTTCTCAATTTGAGGATTGACAGGTGTGTGGGTTGTTGGGTTGACGCTGAACTCCCATTTTTGTCGGGTCATAACTCACTAAAATAACTTCCCCATCTTCGGTTCTTATCCAACCCCTCGCCGGAACAATTGTCCGAGAATCTACAGGATAATCATCACGATTATTATCTCGTTTTTGAGACTGTTGTTGACGACGTTGGGAGGAATTGTTGGGTTGAGGAGGTGTAGGTTCAACGATGAAAGACTCCCATTCAATTAACCCTTGAGTTATGGATAAAGGTTGAGTGGGGTCAGGTGCAATACCACCCCGTCCAGTTATAATAAATGAACTATCTCGACCTTGTATACAAGGATCTTGAGCAATTAACGCCGCAGGATCAACAACGCTTTGAGGCAAGTCAACTAATCCCTGAGCCGGATCAATTTCACTATTGAGTTCAACAGTTCCGCTAAATGAAGCACCGAGTTCTGATGTGGCTGTAATATCGCTCGCGCCTGTTTGTTGTTGACGAAACTCCGTTCCAAAAATAGCATCGGCATTTATAATCACTTGACCTCCAAAAGCAGCTTGTGCATTGGCGGAAATATCACTATCTTCAATAGCAATTAAATTATCGGTATTGATTTCAATATTGCCTCCTGTGGCTTCTCCGGTTGCATTCGTTGTAATATTGCTATTGTTGCGAAGTCTGAGATCTGATGTATTAATAATAATATTACCTTGACCTGCTGTCGTTTCTGCGTTAAAACTGGCTTCGTTATCAAGAAGAATAGTCGGAGCATTAATCTCTAGGTTTCCTGCGGCTTCTATCCCTTCTGAGCGAACATCTATCCTGGCTCCATTTTGAACAATTAAATTATCAGCATTGATTGTTAATTCTCCTCCTTTTCCAGTTGATTCAGGTTCAACATCTGCGAATAAACCACTAGCAGTCTGACCATTAGCAGAAGTTCCAACCAGTTCAATATCAGTAGCATTAATAATTAAATCACCTGCATCTCCATTTACAAATGTTGTAGTGGTTATTTGTGCGCCATCTCGAACTGTCAAACGCTGAGTATTAAGAGTTAAGGTTCCTCCGTTTCCTGTTGCTCCGTTGTCAACTGAAGTAAACAAACCACTGGGAAGTTGACCCTCAGCAGAAGTACCGATTAACTCTACATCTGTAGCGTTGATAGTGAGATTTGCTCCATCTCCCTGACCATTAGTAGCTGCTGATATTTGTGCGCTATCCTGAGCAATTAGGCGTTGAGTATCAATCGTTAAAGTACCAGCATTGCCTACTGCTCCAGGCTCAACAGTTGTGAACAAACCACTCGAAGCACCAATTAGTTCAATCGTATTAGCGGTGATAATGAGATTTCCTCCATCTCCATTCCCAAAAGTTGAAGCTAGTACCTGTGCGCCATCTTTAACTACCAAACGTTGTGTGTGAATAGTCATATTTCCTCCATTCCCCACTGCTCCCAATTGAACGGAAGTACCTACAACAGCACCGATAACTTCCATGTCTATTGTAGTAATAATTAAATCCCCTCCATCTCCGTTTCCAAAAGTTCCAACACTGACTTGTGCGCCGTCTTGAACAAGTAGGCGTTGGGTATTTATAGTTAAAGTTCCTCCATTTCCTGTTGCACCTGGTTCAACTGAAACACCTATACTACTAGCACCTCCAGCAGCAGTACCAACTATTTCGATATCATTAGCAGTAATAGTTAAATCTCCTCCATTTCCACGACCCCCAGTTGCAGCTCCTATTTGTGCGCCATCTCGAACAGATAGACGTTGAGTATCAATGATTAAAGTTCCTCCATTTCCCACTCCTCCAGATTCAACATTAGTAGTGATAAAACTCAAAGCATCTCTCACTTCCACGAAATCAGTAGCTTTGATGATTAACTGACCTGCATCTCCTTGAGCAAATGTATCTGCTGCAACTACAGAGGCATCTCGAACTTGCAAGTTTTGAGTATTAATAAACAAATCTCCTGCATTTCCATTACCAAAAGTAGAAGTTGATATTTGTGCGCCATCTTGAAGTGTCAAATGTTGAGTATTAATAGTTAGAGTGTCACCATTGCCTATAGCTGCAAGTCCAACTAAAGCAAACAAATAACTGTCAACTATTTCAACATCAGTAGCGGTGATGGTTAAAATTCCTCCATCTCCATTCCCAAAAGTTGAAGCTGATACCTGCGATCCATTTTGAACTAAAAGGTTTTGAGTGTTAATGATTATATTTCCGCCTTTCCCTGTAGCGCCTGAATTTAGATTGGCAAAGATATCACTATCAACAACTTCTACTGACTCTGATGCTCGTATACTTAAAAGTCCCCCCGGTTCAGAACCTTGTGTGCTTGCTTCAATTACTGAACTCTCTGTCAAACTTACTTGCCGACCTTGTACTTGAATATCTCCTCCTCCTTCACCTCGAACGTCTACTAACGCTTCTTGAGAAAGTGAAATATCTCGAAAATTTTGTACTCCTTCGTAACTTATGGCATATCCTTTATCAATGGTATTTAAGCTCACAAAGCTGTTCCCTTCAACACTTCCTAATTCAATTCGTCCTTGAGGCGCAGTTAAAATTCCTCCTTCTATTTGAATATCACCACCAACCAAACCAAGCGTTCTTTTCGGCGGAACTTGAAGACCAACAAAATTCTTCTCGCTATCTACTGTAACTGTCTGATTAACAATCGTCCCCGGATTTTCTCGAAGATTCAACCCAATGGGCATATTAATCGTTAATAATGGTGGTGCTTCGGGGTTACTTGCTGCAAATTCAACACCATTTTCAAACAATATTCCATCGGCTGTAGACGCAAAAAATGAACCCCCCACATCTAACCGTGCGTTTGGCCCAAATACAATCCCATTCGGGTTAATTAAAAATAAATTGGCATTTCCCAAAACTCCTAATGTTCCCAAAATTTCTGAAA
>CAZNCM010000255.1:0-8902 GCA_964571155.1 uncultured Lyngbya sp.
TTAATTCAATCCGGTGTGAGTGTGTGCGATGGTGACACTTATGAATATTTTGAAGATTAGTCGAATTTTTAACTACTGAGAAACCCCACGCACAAACGTTGCTGTATTCGTGACATCACTGGGAATATAAATCGTTTTGTAGTCATCAATCACAATTTCAACCTGTTTTTCAACCGTTCCTAACGCATCTAAAACCGCTTGAGAATTATTAAAACAGAACCACATCAACCGTTCATCTCCCTTTAACCGAGGGAGTTTGTTTTCTGTGCGTTCATCGACATAGAAACAAGGACTCCCCTGTTGACTTTCACCGATTAAAGTATTCGGCTTGTAAGTCCCGCTAATGGTTACTTCTCCGTCAAACGTTACCTCACCAACCCAACGATTTTCACCAAAAGGACGAAGATCAACCTTAACCACATCCAGCCCCAGAAACTCTTGTTTTTGTTGAATTTCCACGGGATCAAAAATATTAGCAGGAGTTTTGTTTTGGGAGTTCGCCCGATAAACTAAAGCCCCCGAAATAGCCGCAGCTAAACCCACAGCAACAACGGGATATAAAACTCTTTTTCTGAACATATTAACCCAGACCTTAAAAAATCATCTGATTCTCTCCATCCTCTACAAAAATCACCAGAATTTTCCGTACAACTTCAGAAGTTCCAGATTAAATCTCTCGGTCTTCTGGCTTTATGGCAAAATGTTAGGAACAAGTTAAAACGCCTACATTGTCTGCCTGCCCATGACCTCAACTATCCCCAACCTCCCAAGCCAATACGACTCCTCGACCACCGAAGCCAAGTGGCAAACTTATTGGGAAGAAAAACAAACCTTCAAAGCTGACCCCAACCATCCAGGCTCACCCTACTGTATTATGATTCCGCCTCCCAACGTCACGGGAAGCCTCCACATGGGTCACGCTTTCAATAATTCCTTGATTGATACCCTGATTCGCTATCATCGCATGAAGGGCTACAATACCCTCTATCTTCCCGGAACCGATCATGCTAGTATTGCGGTTCATAGCGTTATCGAACGACAGCTAAAACAAGAAGGAAAAACTCGTTTTGATTTAGGACGAGATAAATTTTTAGAACGGGCTTGGGAATGGAAAGAACAATCAAGCGGTACAATTACGGGACAACTGCGACGTTTGGGAATTTCAGCCGACTGGACCCGAGAACGTTTTACCCTCGATGAAGGTCTGGCGAATGCGGTGATTGAAGCGTTTGTTCGGCTGTACGAAGACGGGCTAATTTATCGCGGTCAATATATGGTAAATTGGTGTCCGGCGAGCGAGTCTGCGGTGTCGGATGTTGAGGTCGAAAATAAAGAAGTTAACGGCAATTTGTGGCATTTTCGCTATCCGTTAACCGAAGGAAACGGTTATGTTGAAGTCGCAACAACTCGCCCCGAAACGATGTTGGGAGATACCGCCGTTGCAGTTAATCCCAACGATGAACGCTACAAAAAGTTAATCGGAAAAACGGTAACTTTACCGATTATGAACCGGGAAATTCCGATTATCGCCGACGAATTTGTTGACCCCGAATTTGGGACGGGTTGCGTGAAAGTTACGCCCGCCCACGACCCGAACGATTTTCAAATGGGTCAGCGTCATCAACTGCCGATGATTAATATTTTAAATAAAAATGGTTCGCTGAATGAAAATGCCGGAATCTTTGAGGGACAAGATCGATTTGTCGCCCGAAAAAATGTGGTAAAACAGTTGGAAAAAGAGGGATTTTTAGTTAAAATAGAAGATTATAAACACAGCGTTCCCTACAGCGATCGCGGAAAAGTTCCCATCGAACCGCTATTATCAACCCAGTGGTTTGTTAAAATTCGCCCCCTCGCGGATAAGGCGTTAAATTGTCTCGATAACGAAGATAATCCCGGCTTTGTTCCCGAACGTTGGATGAAAGTTTATCGGGATTGGTTGGTAAAATTAGAAGATTGGTGTATTTCCCGTCAATTGTGGTGGGGACATCAAATTCCGGCTTGGTATGCGGTTAGCGAAACCGACGGAGAAATTACCGATAACACGCCGTTTGTTGTCGCCAAAACGGAAGAAGAAGCCGTTAAAAAAGCCGCCGAAAAATTTGGCAAAGATGTTAAACTGCAACAGGAACCCGATGTATTGGATACTTGGTTTTCTTCGGGTTTGTGGCCGTTTTCAACGTTAGGATGGCCGCAAGAAACGGCAGATTTAGCCACCTATTTCCCGACAAATACGTTATCAACGGGGTTTGATATTATCTTCTTTTGGGTCGCCCGAATGACGATGATGGCGGGATATTTTATGGATAAAATGCCGTTTAAAACCGTTTATATTCACGGGTTAATCCTAGATGAAAACGGCAAGAAAATGTCAAAAACTGCCGGAAATGGTATCGACCCGTTATTGCTGATTAATAAGTATGGAACGGATGCGGTTCGCTATACACTGATTAAAGAAGTTATCGGGGCGGGTCAGGATATTCGCCTAGAATATGACCGGGAAAAAGATGAATCTGCTTCCGTCGAAGCGTCGCGAAACTTTACCAATAAAATTTGGAATGCTTCCCGGTTTGTAATGATGAATTTGGAGGGAAAAACGCCCCAACAGTTGGGAAAACCGGATAGCGAAAAGTTGGAATTGTGCGATAAATGGATATTATCTCGTTTCCACAAAACCGTTAAACAAACCTGCGATTATTTGGAAAGTTACGGGTTGGGAGAAGCGGCGAGAGAACAATATGAGTTTATCTGGGGTGATTTTTGTGACTGGTATATTGAACTGGTTAAACCCCGTTTGCAAGGCGAAAATGCAGAATCAAAACTGGTCGCCCAACAAACTTTAGCCTATGTTTTAGAGGGAATTCTGAAGCTGTTGCATCCGTTTATGCCCCATATTACCGAGGAAATTTGGCATACTTTAACTCAAACTGGGGAAGAAGATTGTTTAGCAGTTCAGTCCTATCCAGAGTTAGAAACGGGTTTGATTAATGATGAATTAGAAACCGAATTTGAGTTGATTTTTGGAACCATTCGGACGTTAAGAAACTTGCGGGCGGATGCGGATATTAAACCCAAAGTAAAAGTTACCGCAATTTTGCAAAGTGAGAATGCCAAAGAACGGGATATTTTGACAAAAGGTGAGGATTATCTCAAGGATTTGGTGAAGATTGAAACCTTGAATATTACCGACAGTTTACCCACAGATTTGGGTCAAACCATAGCGGGTGTTATCGGTACAATTCAAGCGTTAATTCCGTTGGCGGGTGTGGTTGATCTTGCCAGTTTACAACAGCGAACAGAGAAGAAATTGGCAAAAGTTGAAAAGGAAATTGAGTCATTTTCTAAGCGGTTAAGCAATAAGAATTTCGTCGATAAAGCTGACCCGGAAGTTGTTCAAACGGCGAGAGATTCGTTAGCTGAAGCCGAAAAGCAAGGGTCAATTTTGCGCGAACGTTTACAACAACTTCAGTCTGATTCCTAATTCATCCCGTAGGATGGGTCAAACAAAACAGCTAATTGTCAAATTCAATAACTGGTGAAAATTGACCCATCATTCCCCATTTTGTAGGAGGCTTGAGACTTTCTAGCGAATTTTATGATAAATTTTATGTATAATAATTGATCAAAATAGGAGGAATTAGTTAGTGTCTTCAAACTTTCGCTGCCCTCATTGTCGTGCTGAAACTTCATTCGATGAGTATAATTTTTGTATTAACTGCGATCAACAGATTAAGTGCCTGAATCGTGAATGTCGTAAACCATTGCTTCCTGGCAAGTCATTCTGTTTTCATTGTGGTCAGTCAATTGTTAGTCAAAATATTTCTCAGACACAACCTAATAAATTAATTCGTCGAATTGAACAGAAAGGGAAAGACTTTGAAGAATATTTTGAATTAACTGCATCAGACAATGCAATTAAGGAGCTAGCTCCTGTTATTAAAAATCAGATAGTATCACCTCCTGCACGAATTCACTCTCCATTAAATTTTGATAATTCTATTCAGTCACCGGAAGTTGAATTAGAAAATACCAGTGAGATAGACAGCCAGGAGCTTCCACAGTTACCAGCACAAGCCCCTCAAATTCAGAAATTGAATCCTGCTGACTGTCCAACTTCAATGTACTTTGAGCGTAATGGGGAATTTCTGGTAGCGACTAGAAAAGATTTTAAAGGTAGTAACTGGGCTGAACAACAAAGACGGTTTATTCTGCTGTACACTTCTGCATACTATCATTACTATGGTAAACCAGTTCCATCAAAGGAACACTTTAAAACTGCTGCACAAAAGGCTAGCATTCTTGATCCTACTAACTTTCCTAAGTATTTGAATGAATCTGTTCAAAGATTCATTAGTGAGCTAGAAGAAGGCTATAAGCTTAACCATGATGGAGAAAAAGAAGTAAATCAGATAATCGGCTATATTGATGATGAAAATATTAAGCAAGGTCATCCATATTGGAGTCGAAATACTAACTCTGGCACAAAGAGACAAAGATTAAGCAAAGATGATAAAAATAAATTGAAGGAGTGGGCGCAGGAAGATTTTGATCTCGGTCAACTTGAAGTTCGAGATATAGAAAAGCCTAGAGATTATGCAATGATTTCTTTATGGCTCATTACTATTAAATTGAAGAAAGCTCAAACTGTACGTCCAACGGAAGCATATAATTTCTTTAAAGAAAAGTTTAAAACAATCTCCGTTTCTCCTCAGGGGTTTAGTAGGGCGATGTCAAACTCAAATAATAAGAAATATTTTTCGGAAAGCGCAGGACGCTACTATCTAACTTCAGAAGCAGAAAAACAAGTAGAACGCTGGATAGCAGGTGAACCATTGTCTTCTTCAGCAGATGATATGGAGATTTAATAATGAGTATTGCAAAGAATCAAATAATTTCTGTACTTTCACCACCTTTACCGCAGGATATCGTCACTCGGTTACTTGATGAATATCAAGATATTAAGCAACAATTATTTTTCAGAAAATTTAGACCAAGTGAGTTAAATGGAGGACGCTTTGCAGAATGCGCTTTGCGTTTAATACAGTATTTAGATAATCCACCATATACACCTTTTGGAACCTCTTTATATAACACAAATAATATCATATCTCGTGTGGAATCAAATACTTCGTTACATGAATCTATTAGATTTTATATTCCTCGACTATTAAGAATTCTTTTAGATGTGCGTAATAGGAGAGATGTTGCTCATGTTGGTGGAGATGTTAGTCCTAACTACTCTGATTCACTTCTGATATCTAATATCACCGATTGGATTCTTACAGAAATAATTCGGATATACTTTAACTGCTCTATAGATAGTGCAAGAAAAATTATTGAAAATATTAATGAAGTGCGTGTACCCATTATCGCTGATGTAGATGGTTTTGTTCGGGTACAAAATACGAGTCTTAACTTTAGAGATAAAACCTTAGCTATTCTTTACTATAAAAATCCTGAAAAAGTTAAAGATAGTTTATTATGTAAGTGGACAAAGTATTCTAATCTATCTGCCTATAGAAGAAATATTATTGTGAAGCTAGATGCTGAAGCTATCATACATTATGACCAAGATAGATTTTGCACTCTTTTACCTAAAGGTATTGTATATATTGAAAAGCACATTCCGATGGAAATTATTCTATAAAAATAATAAAATTTATTTTTATGTTACAATTATTTTGTATAATATCTATTTTTAAAGTCTGTCTCTAGAGAGTAGATCAAATCCTAACAATAGTGTAAAAAACTAAATAACAGTCAGCAAAGTTGAGTGATTATGAGTTTTGAAAATAAAGTTGCTATTGTTACAGGAGGCGGACGGGGAATTGGAAAAGCGATCGCCGAACATCTTCTTCAAGTTGGGGTGAAAGTTATTATTGCAGAAATAGACTCAGAAGCGGGAGAAGCGACAGAAACAGAATTGAGTGAGTTGGGAGAAATTAAGTTTATTCAAACCGATATTGCTAACGAAGAATCCGTTAAAACTGTCATCTATCAAACGATAGAATTATTTGGGCGTTTGGATATTTTAGTGAATAACGCGGCAATTTCTGATCCGGAAAACGATCCCATTGAACAGTTAAGTTTGGAGAGTTGGAACCAGATTTTAACCGTTAATCTAACAGGTGCATTTCTCTGTACAAAATATGCGGTTCCCCATTTGCGAAAATCTCAAGGTACAATTCTCAATATTGCCTCAACTCGGGCTTTGATGTCTGAACCGAATACCGAAATTTATTCAACCGCAAAAGGGGGTTTAGTCGCTTTCACTCACGCTTTAGCCAACAGTTTGGGGCCAGATATTCGGGTTAATTGTGTGAGTCCGGGTTGGATTGTGACCTCAGAAGATCAACACTCTCAACTTACCCCAGAAGATCATCAACAGCATCCGGTTGGACGAGTCGGACAGCCGAAAGATATTGCATCAATGGTTGTTTATTTAGCTTCAGAAGAAGCGACTTTTATCACAGGTATCAATGTTGTTGTTGATGGAGGAATGACCCACAAAATGATTTATATTTAAAATGGAATTTAAGGCTGAGAATGACTCCTAGCGTGATATTCATCCAACAACTTCGAGAATATCGCCCGAGGTTAACATTGAGTAAAGGCGATGTCGCTTTTCCCAAACCCCAAAGAGCGGTGCGATCATCAAAACAGTTAATGCGATCAGTCTGAGGCTGAATATGCTGACAATGACAGTTTGGAGGCAAAATCAGGTTAAGAAGATACTGGGTGTTCTTTTTCATAGTCTTGAGTTTAGGATCATCTCTATTTTTACCTCTCCCACAAGTGCCACTTCTGTGGCAACCTAATCAGTAGGAGAAAAAATATTTTGAAATCTCTGCTACAGCAATCAACAACTCAATTATGCAAACTCTACCCCGTCCTACAGAAGATTCAACCCCCTCTCAACCCGGTATTGATACGAAGATCCATCGCCGCAAAACCCGTCCCGTCCAAGTCGGAGATGTCACCATCGGGGGTGGTCATCCGGTCGTCGTGCAATCGATGATTAATGAAGATACAATGGATATAGACGGTTCTGTGGCGGGAATTCGTCGTTTACATGAAATCGGCTGTGAAATTGTGCGGGTGACGGTGCCGAGTGTGGGTCACGCCAAAGCCGTCGGAGAAATTAAACAAAAACTCGCCCAAACTTATCAAACGGTTCCCCTGGTGGCCGATGTTCATCATAATGGCATGAAAATCGCCCTAGAAGTTGCCAAACACGTTGATAAAGTTCGGATTAATCCGGGGTTATATGTGTTTGAAAAACCCAAATCGGATCGCAATGAATATACTCAAGCTGAATTTGATGAAATTGGGGATAAAATTCGCCAAACTTTAGAACCTTTGGTGGTTTCTTTACGGGATCAAGGCAAAGCGATGCGGATTGGAGTCAATCATGGTTCGCTTGCTGAACGAATGCTATTTACTTACGGCGATACCCCCGAAGGAATGGTCGAATCAGCCTTAGAATTTATCCGGATTTGTGAATCTTTGGATTTTCAAAATTTGGTGATTTCTCTAAAAGCATCTCGGGTTCCAGTCATGTTAGCAGCCTATCGATTAATGGCGCAACGCATGGATGAATTGGGAATGGATTATCCCCTACATTTAGGTGTTACTGAAGCCGGAGATGGTGAATATGGTCGAATCAAATCGACCGCCGGAATTGGAACGTTATTAGCCGAAGGAATTGGCGATACCATTCGCGTTTCTTTAACCGAAGCACCTGAAAAAGAAATCCCCGTTTGTTATAGTATTTTGCAAGCATTGGGATTGCGAAAAACAATGGTGGAATATGTGGCTTGTCCGTCTTGTGGTCGGACTTTATTTAATCTCGAAGATGTGTTACATGAAGTTCGAGAAGCTACCAATCATTTAACGGGTTTAGATATTGCGGTGATGGGTTGTATTGTTAATGGCCCTGGCGAAATGGCAGATGCAGATTATGGTTACGTCGGCAAACAACCCGGTTATATCTCGTTGTATCGCGGACGAGAAGAAGTCAAAAAAGTGCCAGAAGATCAAGGAGTTGAAGAATTAATTAATTTAATCAAAGCAGATGGACGCTGGATCGATCCGTAGATGAATCTAAAAGAGACAGGACACAGCGATAACCAACCCAATTTACTCTAGTTATCCGTGATACAGATTGCGGTTAGACAAACGGTAAATATCCTATGATGTTACTTTAGGGGTGTGGGGTTTTCACAGTTAATTCGTTGATGAGTATTGCTGTTGGCTTGTCTCTTTAAAATTCTACTATCGGTGATCTACCCTCGTGATTGTAGATATGTGTACTGAGAGTACATGAAATAGCATTGCCTGTGCTAAATTGGGCATAATAAAATTGCAGTCCTTTCCTCCGGTTCAGAAGACAGATGGTTGTATCAAAAAGTGGGCTTGTTGTCAGTGCAACGGCAGTCATGTTAACAGCAGTTGCGGTTGCAGGTGCAGGAATACATCTTTCCAGTCAAGCATCGTTTCGAGAAAGTCCGAAAGAACTCATTGACGAA
Organism: uncultured Lyngbya sp.; assembly: GCA_964571155.1. Classification (GTDB taxonomy): domain Bacteria; phylum Cyanobacteriota; class Cyanobacteriia; order Cyanobacteriales; family Microcoleaceae; genus Capilliphycus. The sequence continues at coordinate 8,529 of CAZNCM010000255.1, forward strand.
GTTTGGCAAATTATTGAAAAAAGTTATGTTGATGGAACATTTAATCAAGTTGATTGGACAGCCGTTCGGAATGAATATCTGAACCGGAGCTATACCACCGATGAACAGGCTTATGAAGCCATCCGAGAGATGCTCGATAAGCTTGATGATCCCTATACGCGCTTCATGGACCCGGAAGAGTTCAAGAATATGCAGATTGATACCTCTGGAGAACTCACAGGGGTGGGGATTCAACTAACTCAGGATGAGGAGTCGAAAAAGCTAATTGTGATCTCTCCGATTGAAGATTCTCCGGCTTTTGATGCAGGGGTTCAAGCTCAGGATATCATTCTGAAGATTGATGACCAAAGCACGAAAGATATGGATATCAACGA
>CAZNCM010000255.1:8951-9172 GCA_964571155.1 uncultured Lyngbya sp.
GTGAAGTTGATTCGCGGGCCAGTTGGAACTCAGGTCACGCTGACAATTAAGCGGGGAAATGAGGAAATTGTCGTTCCCATCAATCGGGCAAAAATCGAAATTCATCCGGTCCGCTACTCGACTCAAAATAGCTCAACCGGAACAGTCGGTTATATTCGCTTGAATACGTTTAGTGCGAATGCCGCAGATGAAATGCGAGAGGCGATTACCGATCTCGAAAA
>CAZNCM010000256.1:0-1956 GCA_964571155.1 uncultured Lyngbya sp.
ATCGGGCTTCCACAGTTTCACCGTGTTGTCAGCACTCGCAGAGGCAATCAATTCCCCATTCGGGCTGAATGCCACACCGATGACCCAATTCTCATGCCCGTTAATGCTATTCTGCTCTTGGGATCGGTCGAGAACTTCGTGAAGAACTGACATCACTTTCCCCTCTGTATTGTCTCTCAGCCAATAAGATGCTGGTAATTTTTTCAGGTCTTGGCTTGCTTTCAGTGCGGTTACGATTGATTGGAGTCCTTTACCAGAGAGATGTAATTCCTTTGCTCTGGCACTATTACGGTGGACTTCTGCTAATTTGAAATTGTCATTCGCTTCTTTAAAAAAGAAAGCTGCGATCCCTAAAGATAAACCTAATATTGCAATTGAAATCCCCGATATAATAGTGGCGCGTTTTTTGGCTTGTTTTAAAATCTCATTGGCTTGTTTTTCTGCGGCTAATGTTGCCTGAATTTCTCGTTTATCAAGTTGTTCGCTGGCTGCCAAAAACTGATAATCTTGGTCGCTCAAACTTTTTCCCGTTGCCCAGGTTTTCGCCTCGGTTAACGCTTCCCCTTTCAACAACCGGGACTCATCGGTTCGACCGGATTTTTCCCAAGCGTTAATGGCTTCTGCGTAGGGTCGCAATTTAGCCAGTTGTTCTTCTACCCAATTTGAGTTAAAAACCGCCTGATAAACTGAGTTATAAACCCGCAAATTCCCCCCGGTTTGCACCACCAACCCCGTCAGTCTCAATATCATTTGTTCCGGGCTATTATCGGCGGGAATTTCTTGATTTTGCAGGATTTGTTGATAGAGTCCTAATAAACGTCCGGTGCGTTTTTCTTCGGCTTTCAACAGGCGATCGCGTAGCGTCCTCAAATGTTCGGGATTATCCTGATATTCCCACTGATTAATAATTTTTTCCCGCACCAATTCCGCCACCCAGTCCGCCTCATTTCCCGGCGTTATTTCGGTTGAAGATTCCCGAATCAATTTACAAACTTTCTGCGTTAAAAAGGGCTGTCCGTTCGTCCAATATAACACCGCTTCCAACACCGCTTGGGGATTTTCGGTTAAAGAAATAAACCCATTTTTTAGCGGTTCGGCTTCGTGAAGTTGAAAGCCGTCGAGTTCAATCGCGTGACCAATATTAAACGGGGTTCGTCGCTGGTCTTGTATTAAATCTGCGGGTGTTGTTACCCCTAATAACGCAAAGGTTAGACGTTTATAAATGGGTTCGTCGGCGCGTTTGTTGTAGCAGTCTCGAATAACGGAAAAAAAGTCATCTATATTAAACGGTAAGCTGAGAATACTATCAATTTCGTCAATAAAAATAACTATATTTTTAGAAACCAGTTGTAAGAGTTTATCGCTAAAAAATTTACTAAATCTGCGGATAATAGACAGAGAATTGAGACTTTCCCACCATTCCTCCAAATCAAAGATTTCGTAGAGGTCTAAACTATCTATTATCGCATCAATCACGCTCAAATACCACTGTTCCGGCGTGATATCAAACGTTCCTATTCCGGTAATATCGATCGCCACACAAGCAACATCTTCGCTTTGGAGTCGCTGCATTGTCCGCACTCTTAAGCTAGATTTCCCCATCTGACGACAGTTAAAAACGTAGCAAAAATCACCCGCTTTGAGTCTCTGATAAAAGCGTTCATCGGCTTGTCTTTTTACATAGGTTGGGGCGTCTGCGGGTAGACTCCCACCGACCTGGTAGCTAAAATTAGACTCAGATGAATCACTCATTAGATTAAGTCCGGTTGATTAACAATTTTACCATATTCAATGGATTAATTCTCTTAAAAAAAGTTTTAAGAAAACTTCCGACTTCCGACTTCTGATCCCCCCCCCGCCCCCCTTAAGAAGGGGGGAGCCAGAGGAATAAATGTTGAGTTCCAGGGGGGCTTTAAAGAATTTTGCAAGAGGTCTAGTAATTGTTCCTAAATTGTT
>CAZNCM010000256.1:1966-9133 GCA_964571155.1 uncultured Lyngbya sp.
AGTGGTAAAAGTCCCCCTTTCTAAGGGGGATTTAGGGGGATCTCTCAGAGGATTTAAGGTAATTAAGTCCCCCTTTTTACCCCCATTATTGGGGGTAAAAAGGGGGCGGGGGATTTAGGGGAATTATTCCAAGGGGGATTTAGGGGAATTATTCCAAGGGGAATTTAGGGGCATTCTTCCCAAGGGGAATTTAGGGGCATTCTTCTCACCCACCCCACATTCTGATTAACTTGGAATCGTAATATATTGACCCGGTTTCACATTTTCCGGTAAAATATCGCCATTAGCCGCAGCAATTTTAGTCCATAAATTGCCATCACCATAAAATTGTTCAGCGATTTTGAATAAAGTGTCACCTGCTTTGATTGTTTTGATGGCAAAAGTTCGAGACATTGGTTTTCCTTCCTGTGGTCATTGAGTTAGAGGTTTTGTCGCTTAAATGAGCGACACTAATATCAACATCACCATTTTTTAGAGATGTTTCCTTTAGGATATGGAGACTTACTGTACACAAGCAAATGAACCAATTTTTAGGCTGAAACCTTATTCTGTATTGGGTTTAAACAGTGGGGTAAATGATTGAACTTCGGGGAATCCCCGAACTTTTTTATCGATTCTCGGGCTAGGATATGACTTCTCTAATATTAACAGTAGGCTGGGTGATATCAAAAGTAACTTTACCCTATATGAGGGATGGTGAGGATTAAAAACCCGGTTTCTCTGAGAAACCGGGTTTTTGGGAGGTCATATTATTCTGCAAAGCGATCGCTAAAATAGAGACGATAAAGATTACAAAGGGGAACCACATCATTTCCCAACCGTTTAATTAAACCCATACTTCGCAGTTGAAAGGCTTGACTTTCTTCGAGTCGAACGGGTTCATTTGTTGAGACAACTTCTTTCATGGCTTCTGCCAATTTTTCATTATCTTGCAAGTTCAACAAATGTCGCCGCAAATGATCGTTGTAGATGCCGCTTTGGGTGGGTGCGGTTTCGATAAATTCGGCTACACTTAACCCGTGTCGTGTCATTTCATAGAGTGCTTTTCTGACCAAATACGGGTGTCCGTCTACCATTTCTATTAACGAGTTTACCTCCCGCACCGACCAGTTTAACCCGTGTCTTTTGACCAACTCGCTAATTTGTTCAAAGGTTAATTCGGGTAACTCTATCGGTAAACCAACGTTAAAAGGCGATTGATTGATATTAAGCGGAATATAAACTTCTTTGGAATGAGCAATTACTAAACGGAGTTTTTTCCAGTCGGGTTGGTTTTTGCCGTTTTCGTGCCAAACCCGCAGCAAAGCAAAGAATTCTTGAGCAATTTCTAAGTGTTGAAACACCTGATCGACTTCATCTAACCCTAACGTTAAAGGTTGATTGATGGCTTTGAGAAGATAACGGCGAAAATAGTTATTACATTTATTTTTACTTCCGAGATTACCTTTCCACAAGTCTTCTAGGCGATCTTCGAGTTCTAATTCTTCGGTAACAGTTCCACAAAACCAGCGCAAAAAATCATCAATATTGCTGAAAAATTCGCTATCGGCTGACTGAAAATTAAGATAGGCGGTATGGTATTCGTTTTGTTTGCTGTGGGCGAGAATGCGCTGCATTAGAGAGGTTTTTCCCATCTGTCGGGGTGCTTTTATTCTGATTAATGCTCCTGCTTTTAAAATAGTTTCATAGCAGTCTGATTCTATGGGCGGACGTTCGATATAAAATGGAGAATCTAGACTCACCGAACCTTCTGGGTTTTCTAATTCATTGGGTAAAAAAGTAGAGGTTTCAGGAGAACGGGGATTTTCTAAAATTGGATTTTCGGGCGTTGAATCTTCCTCTATTTCCTCAATATCTTCGGCGTTTGATTCATCGGGTTTTGGTATAATAACTGGTGTAAGTTCTTCAGGAATTCCCGCCATGCTGATACTTGTACAACCATATTTATAGGCAAATTCGATATCTCTACCATTCCCTAACGCATCATAAAATCCGATAGCAAATGCTTGGGCGGCTGGATCTCCAACTTGCTGCTTCATACCAATCACATAGTCAATATGACGGACAATTGCCTTAGCTTGAATTTCTGAATAACAAGCATTGAGAACAACACATTCAACTTGGTTTTGAAATAACTCAAATAAACTTGCTAATCCCTTAGCGCTGACGAACTTAATTTGCCCGACTTCATCTTCTAAAACTAACCCCTGTTCTCCCGCACCGTGTCCCGAAAAATGTACAAATTGGGGTTTTAAATCTAACACCGCCCGTTGCATTTCTCTAGCGGTAACAGCCAAGCGATACTCTAGGTTAAATTGGCTGCGTTTTTTGGCTCTTTCTAATCCATTTTGAATCTCTTTTACTTCTTGATCTAGCCGCAAATGGTTTGTCTGTTTGGGGTTTGCAGCTAGAAATAATATGGTTTTTTTCTTTCGGCTAGAATTACTCATAAATTGGTAGATGAAAAACTCCCGAATTACGACCGGGTTTAAGCTTTATAGGCGATCTTACCATATTCTATTAATTAATACTCTGAAAACGCCTTGAAAGATTCGGGGTGAGTTTAGTTGGGATTGGGAGATTTTATAACCCCTCTAAAGACTGAAGACTGTTATTATTAACCCCAAACTGGAGAAAATTAATTACAATAGAGAATAGAGTTGATTCTGATTACAAATCCATGCCCAAACAACGATTGCATATTCTTTCTTTTGCCCTTCCCGCAATTGCGATAATTGTGTTATTTTTAAAAGAACAGGGTTTCAAAACTTCTATTGTTCCTTCATTCTCTATCCTTCCAATGTCCTCTTTTCCTGTCGCTCAAAATACCTCTAGTCTCGATGAGTTAAAACAGTCTGTTCATCAGCTAGTGAATGAATATCGCGCCTCAAAAAACTTACCTCCCCTCAAACTTGATCCGCGTATTAGCCAGGAAGCAAAGCAGCATAGTGAGGCGATGGCGAGTGGACAAGTCGAATTTAGTCATGCGGGATCAGAACAACGATTTCAGGCGATTGGCGAGATGATTCCTTATCGGAGGATTGCCGAAAATGTAGGGTATAATTCGGGATATGCTAATCCAGGTGAAAGAGTAGTCGAGGGCTGGATCAATAGCGAAGGTCATCGTCGCAATATAGAAGGAAATTTTAATTTAACTGGGATTGGGATTGCCAGAAATGCAAAGGGAGAGTATTATTTTACTCAGATTTTTGTTCAGAGTCGGTGATCCAATTTAGAGTTTAATTTTCTTTTCCTTATGAGTAATTTTCAAGTTTGCGATCGCGATATTTCAGAAGACATTCTATCAAGTTATTTAACGGCGGATCGGTTAGCTGTCGATACCGAGACAATGGGTTTACTTCCGTGGCGCGATCGCTTGTGTTTGGTGCAGCTTTGTGATCCCAAAGGTCAAGTAACGGCGGTTAAAATTGCCAAGGATCAAACAGAAGCCCCTCATTTAAAAAAGCTGTTAGAAGCGAGTAACACGTTGAAAGTTTTTCACTTTGCTCGGTTTGATATGGCAACACTGCTGTATTATTTAGATATTGATGTCAATCCGGTTTTTTGTACAAAAATTGCCAGTAAGTTAGCTCGAACCTACACCGGAAAACATGGTTTAAAGGAACTGGTTCAAGAACTCGAACAAGTCGAACTCGATAAATCTTCTCAAAGTTCAGACTGGGGAAATGTAGGGAATCTTTCCGAAGACCAACTCAATTATGCAGCCAATGATGTGCGATATTTGTTGAATGTTCAGCAAAAACTGGTAATGATGTTAGAGCGAGAAGAACGCTTAGATTTAGCTCAAAACTGCTTTGATTGTCTACCGACGATTGTCACCTTAGATTTATTGCATTATAAAGATATCTTTGAGCATCACTAACCCATTTAACTAATATTTGACTGTTATGCTGAGTCAAATGGGCATATCTATCCTTCTCTGAGTCTGTCCGTATATTTACTGAGAACTCAACCCACTGCTTAACAATTTGTAATATTTTTTTCGGGGTTTAGGTTGAGAAGGAAGTGGAAACGGGAAGCGATCGCCTAATTTGCAAGATTTCATCTTTAGAAAAGGCACCCTGTTGAAAAGGTTAAACTCAACGAAGTCAACTCAAATATCAGCTTAAAGTTTAGAACGCACGGGAACAACAATCGTATTTTTAGAGGGGAAAGGATGAGAAAATTGAAGGGTCATCACTCGTTGAACCAGCCTGGTTAAACCATAACTGGCTAATCCAATAGTAGCACCAGCAGCAACCACCGGCGCCATACTGATACCGACTGCCGTTTCTGCAACAACCAAGCTCATCCCGCTTAAAATTGCCGAAATACCTACGCCTGTAAATGCACCGCCTGCCACGGAAATCAGGGCGCAACTGTCCTTTTCTTGAATCGCTTTTTTCGCACCATAAGCAGCCACACACACGACTGCCCCGGCAACCGTCATCGGTGTATTGATTGCAGCACTTCCAAATCCACCGACAACTCCCAAGCTACTCATCATTGTTAAGTTAGAGTTTTCCATTGCTTTTGATGTATCAGGGGTTACTTTTTCTAACATTTTAAAATTTTCTTTTGTATTTAAGGAATCCATCATCTTTCTACCTTTTGTTAATAGTCCTGCTTGATTCAAAGTTATCATAGCGTTCTGAATTATGGTATTGGTGGATTCACGGAATAAAGTGTTAATTTTCTTAAAGTTTCCGGAATCTGTGACTGGACTTCACCTCCAGCCCCATCAATTAGCTTTTCTAGAAAGAATAAAGATCTGATAATCTGGAATAGGATTTCAACACCAGAAAAATTATGCTCACCGAACGAGCCAAACACCTGATTCCCAAAGCCCGAATTGTTAGCTTTGCCAATTGGGAATCAACCTATCCTCCGGCGACAATTGGGATGTTTCAAGCCGCAGATGATGAAGGACGTTATCCTAGCGATACCGATCTCGATCAGTTAGTTGCGACCTTTGAAACCTTCCCCGAAGCCGAAAAATCCGCCGCCCTCGCCCGAGTTGGTGTGGTTCGTTTGCTGCGCGATCAGGCCAATGCAATCGTTACAGAAGCCCGCGAAACCCTTTTAAGCCAATATCCGGGGATTACCGATCCAGGGGGCGATCTTTATCCCCCAGAACGTGCAAAAGCTTGCTGGCGGGACTTTTGGCATTTTCTCCGCTGCATAACCTACGGGATAGCTGGAGGCCAAACCGAATACACCAGTGAAGAAGGACTATATTATATGGAATTGCTGTATCAAGAATTAAATGTGCCGCTACAGGCGATGGTTTCTGGGCTAGAAGGCTTGAAAACCGCCAGTTTAAAACGTTTACCTGTTACTGATCCCCAAGCAATCGCCCCTTACTTTGATCATCTCATTACCCAAATGCGTCGCTTCCTTCCCTGAGATTGATCAGCGATTTGGAGTAAGATTCCTTTATGATAAGAACTGGTAATCCCCTATCAAAACTTGATCCTTTCCAATGCCTTCTACCGTCGAACACTTAAGAGCTAAATTTGATCACGCGATTGTTGCTGCGTTTGGTCAGGAAATGGCAGGAACTGATCCGATGTTGGTTCCGACGAGTAATCCTAAATTTGGGGATTATCAATGTAATGTGGCGATGTCTTTGACAAAGGCTTTGAAAAGTAATCCCCGTGCGATCGCCACTCAAATTATAGAACAATTAGAGATCGGTGATTTGTGTGAACCGCCAGAAATTGCCGGGCCAGGATTTATTAATCTGCGTCTGAAACCGGAATATTTAGAAGCTCAACTGAATAATATTTTAACCGATGAACGCTTAGGCATTCCAAAAGTTGATCAACCCCAAAAGGTAATTGTTGATTTTTCTAGCCCCAATATTGCCAAAGAAATGCACGTCGGCCATTTGCGTTCGACGATTATTGGGGATTCGATAGCGAGGGTTTTAGAATTTTTAGATCACGATGTTTTGCGCCTCAATCATGTGGGAGATTGGGGGACGCAGTTTGGAATGCTAATTACTTATTTGCGAGAAGTTTATCCCGAAGCGTTAACGACAGCCGATGCGTTAGAGATTGGAGATTTAGTCGCTTTTTACCGCAAAGCAAAAGTTCGCTTTGATGAAGATATTGAGTTTAAAGAAGCCTCTCGTCAAGAAGTGGTGAAATTGCAAGCGGGTGCTGAAGATAGTCGTCGGGCTTGGGCGATTTTGTGTGAACAATCTCGACGAGAATTTCAAGTTATTTATGATTTATTGGATATTCAACTCAAAGAACGAGGAGAATCGTTTTACAATTCGTTCTTACCCGAAGTTGTACAGGATTTAGAGAAAACAGGGTTACTTGAAGAAAATCAAGGCGCAAAATGTGTCTTTTTAGAGGGATTTCAAAATAAAGAAGGGGAGGCGTTACCGTTAATTGTACAGAAGTCGGATGGCGGATATAATTATGCAACAACTGATTTAGCGGCGCTACGATATCGAATTAATCAAGATCAAGCAGATCGAATGATTTATGTGACTGATTCGGGTCAAGCCAATCATTTTGCTCAAGTTTGGCAAGTGGCGAGAAAAGCAGGTTGGATACCCGATGATGTGGATGTTGTTCATGTTCCCTTTGGGTTAGTTTTGGGGGAAGATGGGAAGAAGTTAAAAACTCGTTCTGGGGAAACGGTTAGGCTGCGAGATTTGTTAGATGAGGCGATTAATCGTGCTAGAAAAGATTTGGAAATGCGACTCAAAGAAGAAGAAAGAACGGAGTCAAAAGAGTTTATTGAAAACGTAGCGCAAGTCGTGGGAATGAGTGCGGTAAAATATGCAGATCTCAGCCAAAATCGCACCAGTAACTATGTATTTAGTTTTGATAAAATGCTTTCTCTACAAGGAAATACAGCACCCTATTTACTCTATGCTTATGTGAGAATTCAAGGGATTCGTCGCAAAGGAGAAATAGACTTTAAACAAGTGGGAACCGAGGCTAAAATGCAGCTTCAAGAAGAAGCAGAATTCACCTTAGCCAAGCATTTATTACAGTTAAATGAAGTGATTGAAACGGTGGCGACAGAGTTGCTTCCGAACCGTTTGTGTCAATATTTATTTGAACTCAGTCAAAAGTTTAATCAATTTTATGATCAATGTCCCGTGTTGAAAGCAGAAGACGCTCAACGAATCTCTCGTTTAGGGCT
>CAZNCM010000257.1:0-9027 GCA_964571155.1 uncultured Lyngbya sp.
GTTCCCTCTGCATTTGGCCCTAAAACGCCCATGAAGTCATACAGACAATCTTCGCGACCATCATTAATGACAATCGTCATGGACTCTCCGGGGGGTAAAACTTCACTCCCTAAAATGTCTTCTTCCCAGTCTTCAACTTCAGGAGGTGAGGCGTAGAACTCTTGTAAATTGCGACTGGTACGATTAACTAAGGTAAAGCTGACACTTTCGGTTCCGGCTTGGGTCTGCGTAGCGAACAGACCCATACCTAAGACTAACCCAAACACGACCATTCTTGATTTCAACATTAGTATTACCTTGCTATGCTTTATCAGTTCCAGTCTACTTTGACTATCTGTGGTTCCGCATCAGAAAGTTTACGGAATTCTGTTGGTCTTACTGACTCTAATATCCGTAATTTCACCAACACCCGACACGCCATGAGTGAATAAGTATATTTACCTCTCCACAGTTGAACCAGAATCGTTATAATAGGAAATAGGTTCTGCTGCGGCGTTGGTGACTGCCTTTATGTTTTTTTGATCTGTAAATCTCAGTATCCGGGAACCAGAGAAACTTCGAGTGGCAGTATACCGGACTTAGTATCCGGAAACTTAAAGCTCGACAAAGGTACCCACCTAAAAGGCATATTGAGGTCAAAAACTGGGGTAAGACGGCGTTGCGGTAAACCTAATCTTTTCGTAATGCAGCGCCCCGATACAACGTAATAACTGGGTTTAGGTGTTTTCTAAGCCTAATCACTAAAATGCTATACAAAAAATAAAAGTTTTAAGATTTGGAAAGATTTGGGAGGATTTAGGCTAGTCTAATGCTAAGATTGGCTTAAATTTTTTTATGGTTTATTTTTATGTCAGTGCCTAAAACGGGTTTGGAAATGTATCAGCAACGGCTGGTTGCTCTTTACAACAAACAAATATACACCCGTTTACCTTCTAATCCGTTTACTCCACTTTCTAAAGACTGGATACAGATTTTTCAGGAAGAAGCTCAATTAATCAAAGCGGTTATTACTTCTCAATCTCATTCTACACGATTGGCGGTTTTATTGGGGGATTCTCTGAGTATGTGGTTTCCCACTGCTTTACTTCCGGAGGGAAGATTTTGGCTAAATCAAGGGATTTCTGGAGATACAACCGGAGGAATATTAAAACGGTTGTCTGCGTTGGATGGGGTTGAACCGGATGCGATTTATATCTTAGCTGGAATTAATGATTTAAAACTCAAAACTCCAATTCATGTGATTTTAAAAAACTATCAGCGCATTCTACAAGAATTAAAAGAAAAACATCCGACTTCTCAGCTTTTCATTCAATCATTATTTCCGACTTCGCTACCCAGTGATATTTTATCATTTACCATTCCCAATGCTCAAATTTTGCAACTCAATCAAGAACTGAAATTATTGGCTCAACAATCGAATGTAACCTATTTAGATTTTCATTCTCGTTTTAGCGATAACTTGGGTAATTTGGGTTCAGAATTGACAACCGACGGCTTACATTTGACTCCTGCGGGTTATCAGGTTTGGCAATTTGCGCTAATTCAAACCGAGTCTCGCTACACAAAAGGACGGGATGAAAACTATCAAAAATGGCTGCAATCTTCACCCGAGTTTAAGTTAAATGGAAAGTCCTATCGTTGGATTTCCTACAACCTTCAACCCGGAGATACTTTAAAAACCATTACTCTCAAAGCATTTGGAAGGAATGAATTTGACTACTGTGATTTAATTGCTATCCGAAATCAGCTCATTTCTGAGTCGCTTCAAGATTATCAAAATCTAGAAATTCCAACTCTTTAAAACCCAGATCGAAAAACCGACTAAAAACCAAAATCAATCCCAAAAAGCTCTCTAAAAGTAGAGAACTTTATCGGTTCCTAGTCGGCTTTGATGAGAATTTATAAGGACTGATTCATACCGACATAGAACTCGCTTGTCGAGAAGCCATTTTTTCAAAATAAGCCTGAGTTTGTTGTAACATTTGTTCGCGACTATCTTGACCGTCTTGAGTCAATGGGGGAACTAAGTTACGAGCCTGCAACGTCATGTGAAGTTGAAGGTCAGCCACATACTCGCTGACATCATGATGCAGTGAACAGGATGGGTATTGTGTCATCTGTGAATTCAATGGGTTCTCCTCGTCGTGAGTCAACTGCAATTCGGTAAACACCTCTAGACACTATCACGCAAAACAGGTTTTCTCGTCAAATACTTAACGATCTGTAATCGGAAGTATCAAAGTCGTTTATACTCTGTTACATTTCACAAAGCGATTATAGACAAGAACCTGATCAGCAGGAGACCGGAGAAAATGCAACGGGTTGAACCTATGTTAACAGCCAAGCCAATTGTGGGTATGCTGAGAACAATTTGAGACAACCTTTTGTTATGTTTTCCTAAAAATGCAACAGTCAAGTCAGACTGTGGGTTTGGGATAATTCCTTCCCCTCAGTTACATTTGGCTTTGATTGTGTTAATTTTTACCACGAGTTTCACCGGATTGACATTTGAACCATTCACCTGTTCACTGACACAACTTTTATGGCTAATATTATTGGTACTGTTAACCCAGATCTACTCGAAGGAACACTTGATACTGATTTGATACAGGGACTAGAAGGGGACGATACCCTGATTGGCTTTCCGGGTAATGATACCCTACAAGGCAACTCCGATAACGATTCTATTCTCGGAAGTCGAGATGATGACTTTTTACAAGGGGGCGAAGGAGATGACTCTGTATTCGGCGAGTTAGGGAATGATACCGTCGAAGGAGATCTCGGAAATGATCTCTTATTCGGTAACGAAGGCGATGACTTCATTAGTGATATTGGTGGAAGTGATACCCTTTATGGCGGTCAAGGGAATGATACAATTTTCAATTTAGAGGGCGATGACCAACTCTTTGGCGATCGCGATAATGATATTCTCTATACAGGATTCGGCTTAAATACTCTCACAGGAGGAGGCGGAGCAGATTTATTTGTAATCGGTCGTGAACTGAATGGCGGCTTAACTGATATTATTACCGATTTCCGACCCGGATTTGATTTAATCGCCTTAACCGAAGACTTAGAATTTGAAGATTTAGAATTCATTCAAACAGGAAATAATACAACGATTATAGAACGTGAAAGTCGGGAAGAACTGGCGATATTAGAAGCCACCCAACGCAATACTCTCATTCGTTCTAACTTTACAAAATCCATCACCACAATCACTTCAGTTGTAGAGTTTAGTGAACAATCGGTTGAAATCAAAGAAGATCAAACTTCTGCTTTTGTAGAAATTGGCATTGAACGAACAGGTTCTCCTCTCAACACCGTCGGCGCTCAATTGTTGCTCTCCGAAGTCAGTGCTTCCTCAGATGATTTAGACTTTCCCGCAGAGGGAATAGAAGTGGTTTTTGCACCCTTTGAAACCTTCAAACGAGTGACAATTGCGATTAATAATGATGATCAATTTGAGGGCGACGAATCAATTCGTTTGCGGTTAACTGACCCCATTGGCGGCGCAACCATTGGCGGACAAAGCGAATTCATCGTTAATATCGAAGACGATGATCAACCTCCCGCCCCACCAACCCCCACACCGACACCGACACCCGACGATACACCCATTTTACCTGCGACTCCGCCCATTACTCCTTCTACGGTGGGGGTTTCCGTTTCTCCACCCGAAGTTCCAGAAGATCAAGGTCAGGGATTAGTTTATACGTTTAGCCGTTCGAGTGGTTCTCTTGCTACAGGAATTATCGTTGATTTTGCGATCGCCGGAAGTGCAGAGTTAGGAACAGATTACACTGTCACCGGAGCCTTAGATTTTGCGGAAGGGTCAGGACGTATCGTTTTCCCCCCCAATTCTTCTACCACTCAAGTGACGCTGACTCCGGTTGCTAATGATATCTTTGAAGCCGATAAAACCGTTGAATTAACCGTCGCCGACTCGGGAACATTGTATACCGCAGATTCTGCTCGTCAATCGGCAATGGGTACAATCGTCAATGATGATGATCCGCCCGATCCCCCGGTTTACGACTTTACTCAAGCTAACTTTATTGGTGTTGAAGGCGATCCAGACAATCCTCAACAAGCAGAAATCATCATTCGGCGTTCGGCTGATCTGACTTTACAATCTCGGGTTGATGTGATTTTAACCGATGGCACCGCAGTTGAAGGAACCGATTATAATACTCCTCCTCAGCCCACTCCAGTTGTCTTTTTACCCGAAGAAGCCGAAAAAACCGTTTTGGTTGATCTGATTCCCAATACCGAAGAACAAGAGGCGAGAAGTCTAAATCTCAGCTTTGGGAACTTCGAGATTATTACCGAAGATGGTAATCCGATTATGGGGGGACAAGCAGGTGTAACCAATGGCACCGCTACACTCACGATTAACGACGATGATGGCCCGATTTCCTACGAATTTACCAACCCCTCATTTATCGCTTCTGAAGGGAATGCGTTAAACACGATTAATGTCGTTGAGATCGTTCGTAGTGGACGCCTGGCTGACCCGTCTAGTGTGACGGTGAACTTAGAGGGAATCAATAATGCTTTAGCTGATGTAGACTTTGGCTCCGGGCCAATTACGGTCAATTTTGAAGCCGATCAAAGTGTTGCTACGGTTCCCATTGCCATTATTGGAAATGTCGCTCCTGAACCCAACAAAACGGTAAGATTGTCTCTGGCTGCTCCTCCCGGACAAAATGTGGGGATGGATAATCCCACAACTGATTTAATTATTGTTGATGATGACGATATTCCCACCTACGATTTTACGACCAATCAATACACGGCTAGCGAGGAGGAGGGAACCACAGAAGTTGTCACCGTTCTTCGGAGTGGAAATGCGGAATTGGCTTCATCGGTTGATGTGGTTCTGACGACAGCAGCAGCAAATGGGGGTACACCGGGAGAAGATTTTACACCCGAACGGATTACTGTAGACTTTGCTCCAGGTGAAACCACTCAAACGATTTCTTTAGATATCATTGACGATACGCTTGAAGAAGAAGCCGAAGCAGTCAGCTTGAGTTTTGAAAACTTTGCACCCCAGGGACAAACGGGTAACACGTTCCCGACGGCGAATTTACTGATTTTAGATAATGACTCGCCTCCGGTTTACAATTTTTCTGCGGCAACTTTTAGCACTATCGAAGGCAATAGTCCGAATACAACCAATGTTGTTGAGGTTCTGCGTTCTGGGGAAACCAGCAACCCTTCATCCGTCGATGTGGTTCTGACGCAGGGAACGGCTGCTCCGGGTAGTGATTATACTGACGGCCCAATTACAATTGATTTTGCATCCGGTGAAACCAGTCAAACGGTACCCATTCAGATTTTAGGCGATGATCGCGTTGAAAATGATGAGACGCTTGATTTGAGTTTTGCTAATTTTCTAGTGGTTGGTAATAATGGTCAGGAAGTCGCTGCTGGACGCGCCGGAACACTTCAACCGGAGTCGGTTTTAACAATTGAAAATGATGATACGGCGACGGTTTCGATTACCGCGATTCAAGCGGATGCAATTGAAGCCGATGCTAATCAACCCGATCTTAATCCGGCTACTCAAAATGGTACATTTCGGATAGAGCGATCGCCAGAAGCAGCCGGTGCATTAACAGTTAATTTAACGGTTTCTGGGAATAAGCTGTTATTAAGTGAGCCAGAATATGAGTTACAAATTGGGACTCAAGCAGTTCCGATACAGGTTGACGCAGAAACAAATACAGGAAGTGCAACCGTAACGCTTCCGGTTGATCAACTCAGTGTTGATATCACCTTAGTTCCCCTTGATGATCCGCAAGCAGAAGCGGATGAATCTCTGACGTTAACTTTAGCAGAAATCGACGATTCTGAATATGTGATTGATTCGGAAGATAATGAAGCAACGGTTACGATTTTGGCAAATGATACGGAAGTCACTCGGTTAACTGATAGCGATCAAGTTAACGATGAACAGGCTTATTTTGATGCGGTTGAGGGTTCGTTACGACAGGCGTTAATTAATGCTCAAAACTTTTCGGATGCAAATGAAATTACTTTTGCGGCTCAACCTGCGGGTAATAATACAATTAATTTGGTTGCAGCTTTACCCAATATTAACAGTGACCTGATTATTGATGGACCCGGTGCAAATGGATTGACCATTCAACGCAGCGTCGAAGATCCTTTTAACATTTTCACCATCAACGGTGGAGAAGTGCAAATTGAAGGCTTAACCCTTGCTAACGGATTTGCTGAAGGAACCATCGCTGATGCTGAAAATGCCACTCAGGGAAGCCGAGGGGGTGCGATTGACATTTCATCGACATCCAGTGTTGTCCTGATAAACAATAGTGTAATTCAAGGAAGTGAAGCTAATAATGGTGGAGCGATTGCTAACCTAAGCCGTTCATTAACCATTAATAACAGCACAATTACAGGTAATACCGGAAGTAATGGTGGAGGTATCCTGAATTTAGGTGGCACAATTCGGATTACTAACAGTACAATTGCAAATAATCAAGCCAATGTTGGAGGGGGTATCTTTAACTTTGGTGGATTGACTCTCACTAACAGTACAATTGCGAATAATATAGCTGAAAGCAGTGCCGGAGGTTTGACGAATTTAGATACGGCTAATCTCAAAAATACTCTGGTTGCGGCGAATACTGCGCCTAATAGTCCCGATATTTCAGCACCCCCGATATTTCCGATTAATAGTGGTGGAAATAACTTAATTGGAGATGGAACAGGTGTTGATGGGTTGACTGCCACAGATATTGTTGGCGTGACACCTGATGCGTTGTTAATTGGTGAATTAGCCGATAACGGGGGATTGACTCCGACGATCGCATTGTTAGAAGGAAGTCCAGCAATTGATGCGGGAAATGCTGAATTTTCGGGCGTATTTACAGATCCCGGAGCCTTCGATCAACGTCAGGTTGACCCCTTTGCTCGGATTGTTAACGATGTGATTGATATTGGGGCGTTTGAATTCCAAGTAGTTTAACCCCCTTGATTGAGCGATCCAATCCCCTCACCCTGCTAACTTCCCTGTCCTGCCAGGAGAGAGAAGAACCCCAACAAAGACTCTGTTGAGTATCAAAGTCCCTCTCCAAATAGGCGAGGGATTGAGGGTGAGGTTCTAAACCTTACTTGACCGCTCCTCCAGCAGCCGTTTTAGCCGCCGCAGCTTCATCCGGGTGAATATTCAAGCGAGTTAGGTTAATACGACCTTTGCTGTCAATTTCACGGACTTTAACAATCACTTCATCCCCAATGGCGACTTCATCTTCGACACGGGGAACCCGATAATCAGCCAATTGGGAAATGTGAATCATCCCTTCTTTTCCAGGAAGCACCTCTACAAACGCCCCAATGGGAATAATTCGGGTAATTCGGCCCACATAAACATCGCCTTCGTTGAGTTTGCGGGTCATTCCTTGAATAATCTGACAAGCCCGGGCGGCTTTATCACTATCGGTAGAGGCAATAGTCACAGTACCATCGTCATCGATGTCAATTTTAACGCCTGTTTCCTCAGTAATCCCCTTAATGGTTTTCCCACCTGGCCCAATCACTAAACCAATCAGATCGGGATCAATCTTCATCGTTAACAAGCGAGGCGCGAAGGGAGACAAATCAGAACGGGGTTTTTGAATCGCCTCTAGCATACTTTCTAAGATATGCAAACGAGCAGGTTTAGCTTGATGAATCGCTTTGGCAATCACATCCAAAGATAAGCCTGTGATCTTCATATCCATTTGCAGGGCGGTAATACCGCTATCTGTCCCCGCAACTTTGAAATCCATATCACCCAAAAAGTCTTCAATTCCCTGAATATCGGTGAGAATGCGGACTTCTTCGCCTTCTTTGATTAAACCCATCGCCGCCCCACTCACAGGTTTCGTAATGGGAACCCCTGCATCCATCAACGAAAGCGTCGAACCACAAACCGAACCCATCGAAGTCGAACCGTTGGAAGATAACACTTCTGAGACCACCCGAATCACATAGGGAAACTGCTCTTTAACAGGTAACACAGGTAATAAAGCCCGTTCTGCTAAAGCCCCGTGACCAATTTCTCGTCTTCCCGGCGATCGCATCGGTTTGGTTTCACCGACAGAATAGGGCGGGAAGTTGTAGTGGTGCATATAGCGTTTTTCGTCTTGGGGGTGCAAGTCATCCAAGTCTTGTGCATCTCCGGGCGTTCCCAAAGTGGCAATAGACAAGACTTGCGTTAACCCTCGGTTAAACAAACCGCTTCCGTGAACTCGTTTCGGCAAAAATCCCACCCGACAAGAAACCGGACGGACTTGATCGAGGTTACGACCATCGACCCGAATGCTGTCTTGGACGATTTGTTGTCGCATGAACTCGCGAGTCACATCTTTAAAAATGCGGCTAATTGCTTTGGGATCTTCAGCGATCAGCACCTGTAGCGGATCATCTTCCGGTTTTTCTGCGAGGGGTTCTTCGACTTGGGTGTGTGTGATTTCGTCTAAAGCGGCATCCCGTTCACTTTTGGCAAAATGATATTGGGTGAGAACTTGTTTAATCGGTTCGGTTGTGCGTTCGCGAATAAACTCAACCAGGGTGGTATCCTCTTGAGGAGGTTCTCCGGGTGTAATATCGATATTGAGTTCTTTGGCAATCTCTTGTTGAGCTTTGATCAAGTCACAGACGGCTTCATAGCCAAAATCTATTGCTTCGATAATATCCTGTTCCGGAAGTTGGTTGGCTCCGGCTTCCACCATGACCACCCCTTCAGGGGAACCCGCAACCACCAGATCTAAGTCTCCGTTTCTGACTTCTCGGTAAGTGGGATTAATAATAAAATCATCCCCTAACAGTCCGACGCGCACGGCAGCCATTGGCCCGTAAAAGGGGATTTGAGCCATGACTACGGCGACCGATGCACCTGTAACGGCTAAGACATCGGGTGGGACTTGTTCATCCATTGACAGGGTGGTGGCAACGATCTGAATATCATCGCGAATCCAGCCCGGAATCAGTGGACGTAGAGGGCGGTCAATTAAG
>CAZNCM010000258.1:0-8959 GCA_964571155.1 uncultured Lyngbya sp.
AAATGTCACTTCACTTCTAACCTATTTTTGGGGGTGTTGCAGATATGCAGTCGAGAGTGATCTGATAGCCGAACAAAGGTCAAAACTGCGATCGCAAACCCATTTGAGTTTAACCGGTTCATCGTCACCCAAACTGAACTCCCAACCTGACCACTGACGTTCCCTTACCAATTATTCAGCTTCACCGATTAAAGTGAAAGCTGCCCACTTCTTAGGGGTATCGGGGTATTGATTCTTCATTTTAAGCATAGCTTGTCGTAAAGATTGGGCTTTGTTGCCTGTTTGCTGGAACTGGCTATAAAACTCACTCATCAACTCTTGTGTGGAGCATCGGGTACATTCCACAGAGAGACAATCACACTAGGAGTTCCGGCGATAAATAGGGAGCGCGATAAGCCAATCACACCATCGCCAGTAATTTGCCCTCTGCCTGTATCGCAAGCACTCAGAACGACTAATTCTGCATTCAGTTTGAGTTCAAGGATTTCAGCCGCCGTCAGCCAGCCGTTATCCGTATTGGTGGGAGCTAGAGCGATCGCACTTTGCAACCCCTGAAGATCATTAAATAAGCCGTGAGTTGCTAGATGAATGATTCGGGCTTGGGGCAGTTGGGCTTTAACCACAGTTTCCGTCGCGGAACCACCAGTGAGGGCTTTAGTATTAAATAAAGGTGCGATCGCAATAGCTTCTCGTTCGGCTGAGTCTAAATTAGTTAACTTTTGAGGTTCTTCTCCATTTTGTGAGGGTATAGGTGGCATAGTCGGATTACCAACAATCAGAACATTTTCTGCTGCTCTTTGGTTTTCTTGCATCCCTACAATTTTCTCTCGTTGCTGGCGAGTGAGCTGCAACACCTGAATGGATGGGGCCGTCAAAATTGTATGTTTTTCAATCAAATAGTTGTCTTGTGAATATTTTAATGCCGGAAAAGGCACTAAAAATAGTTCCCCTTGAGGAATGAAAATAATTCGTTCTTCTGGATGGGTGGGAAGGAGTTCAGCAATGGGTTCGATTAACAGTTGGTGAAGCTGTTGTAAGTGCTGATTTTGTTCTTTTTCCCGAACCGGATACTGAGCTTCAGCCGAAAAAATACCACTGCTACGCAATGTTCCAATCGATTCACGACTATTGGTAACTAAATTAACTAAAGAAGTATTTTGTTCCTGTTGCCAAGTTTTTAAGTCAACAGCATGAAAGTCAATTTTTCCAGTGGGTTGAATCACCCAAATATAGAGAGATTGATCGCGAATAATGGAATATTGAACTAAAGTCGCTTTTTGTTCTTTAGCAATTTGTTGGATTTCAGCAAGAGATGGATGTTTAATCGGTTCATCGGATTGAGGAGCTAATTGTTTAGCTAATAACTCAACAAAAGCTCTGGCTCGACCTCGTTCAGCGACTTCTAAAGCTGCATCTGTTTTATTCAAAGCAATCAGAGTTTCCTGGAGAGAACGGTAAGTTTCAGCTTGAGTATCAAACAGAGAAACTTTATTGTCATCACTGAGTTTTGAACCTCGCACTGACTCCAAAATTTCTACCGCTTCAAATAAGGTCTTTTCCGCTTCTGAATACTGTCCTTTACTGTTGTAGAGCTTACCCAAATAGCTGAGGGTTAAAGCTTGATCCGGTTGATGGTTAAGTCGTTGCTGAATTGTCAGGGCTTGTTGGTAAGATTGTAATGCTTGAGCATTTTGTTTCAGAGTGCTATAAACTTGTCCTAATCCACGTAAAGCTATACTTTCTCCAGAAGGAAAACCAATGTCTTGGAAGATGGCGATCGCGTTCTGTAAGGATTCTAATGCTTGGGATGTTTTTCCTTGAGCTTCATATACATTACCCATATTAGTAAGAATTTTGCCCTCAAAAACACGCTCACCAATATCTTGAGAAATAGTTAATGCTTGTTGATAATATTCCAAAGCTTCTGTGTAGCGTTGTTGATCTTCATAGGTTTTGCCTAAGCCATTTAAGATAGAGTTCTGTAGAGAAAGCTGTCCAATTTCTTCAGCAATATCTAACGCCTGCTGATGGTACTCTATTGCTCTTGAATATTGTCCTAAGATATTATGGAGGATGCCGAGATTGTAGAGAAAATGTACTTCTTGATTTCGTTCCCCTATCTCTTGAGCAATATCTAATGCTTGCTGAAGTAATTCTAATGCTTGGGCATATTCTCCCTGCTCATAGTAGGTAGAGCCAATATTATTAAGGCTACTGGCTTCGTTATTACGATTGCCAATTTCACGCTCAATCACCAAAGCTTGTTGATAATATTCCATTGCCTGAGAAATATTACCTTTATCTTCATAAACTACTGCAAGATTATTTAAGGCTCTAGATTCTCCTAAACGAGATCCGATTTCAGTAGCAATTGCTAGAGATTTTTGGAAGAACTCTAATGCTTGAGGATAGTTTCCTTGAGCATGATGAATAGAGCCTATGCTACTGAGATAGGTTACTTCGCTAGAACGACTGCCAATTTCTTGAGCAATCGCCAAAGCTTTTCGGGTGTATTCCATTGCCTGGGAGAAGTTACCCTGTTTCTGGTAAATTTGACCCATATTATTCAAAATTGTAGACTCTTCTGGACGTGTACCAGTTTCAGTAGCAATTATGAGGTTTTTTTGGAAGATTTCTAATGCCTCAGGATAGTTTCCTTGAGTATAAAATATATGGGCAATATTATTGGAAGACCACTGTTCTCCAGAGCGATTTCCAATCTCTCGATAAATTGCCAATGCCTGTTTCTGATACTCCATAGACTGGCGATAATTACCCTGATTGGCGTAGACATTTGCCATACCACTTATATGTGTTGCTTTTTCACTGGGAGTCCCAATTTCAGTAGAAATCGCTAAGGCTTCTTGAAAGAACTTTAATGCTTCAGGATAAAGCCCTTGAGCATTATAAATATGTCCTATATTGTAGAGAGAAGTCATTTCTCCATAGCGGTCTTTTATCGCGACTTGAATTTCCATTGCTTGTTGGTAAAAGTCCAAAGCTTTACCATACTGTCCCTGATATAAATAAACTGAACCGATATTAGCAATAATTGTTGCTTCTCGGTTACGCTCCTGAAGTTCTCTTACAATCAAGAGGGATTGTTGATAGTATTCTAAAGCTTCTTGATAACGTCCCTGGTCGCTAGAAACTAATCCAATATTACCAAGTATTACGCCTTGTTGATGGCGTGTTGATTCTAAGCACCTATTTCTTGAATGTTCTAGAAGTTTGTTTGCCATATAAGTGAACCGAACAGAAGTTTGGTCATCTTTTGCCAAAGAACAAATCTGCGCTAAAGTTTCGTCAGACTCAGTGGGTAGACGAAGATAAATCTCCTGATTAATCTGCAATGCTTTCTGGAGGTTTTCCAACGCTTTCGGATACTCTCCTTGTTCCATATCAAGAGTACCAAGATTATTGAGAATTGAGGCTTGTCTTAAGGGTAATCCCTGTTCCTTTGCTATTGTTAGGTCTTGTTGGTAATGTTCTCGTGACTTTTTATACTGTCCTAACTTCTTATAAATATTTCCAATACTGCCAAGTAACATTCCTTCCTGAAGCGGATCATTAATCTCACGAGCAATTGTAAGAGCTTGCTGACTAAATTTCAAAGCTTGTTGATACTGACTCAGTTGAGAGTAATAGTTTGCAATTGAACCCAACATAACAACTTCCAAATAGCGCTCACCGAGTTGTTTAGCAATTACTAATGCTTGCTGAACGGCTTCAATTGCTTTAAGATATTCATCCTGTTCATCATACAAATCTGCAAACGTACTGTAAATAAGCCAAAGGATTTCCAGTGCTTCCCGCTTTTCCTCATCATTTTCAGCAAGTTCTAGAGTCTGTTTTCCATACTCCAAACCTTGCTGTAATATTCCTAATGCTTGTTGAAATTCTTTGTTTGCAACGAACTGATTTGCTAAGGATACATGACGGTTGGCAAGTATTTGAAGTGCATTAAGCTCAGTTTCCGGATCATTTGCTTGTTGAGCAAAGTCGAGAGCCTGATGAGCAGCAGTTATTCCCTCAGCATAATTTTTCTGAGCATCGTAAGCAAAGCCCATTCCAATATAAGTCGTTGCAATTTTCGATAAAATTTTCGATAAAATTGTATTTTTTCGTTCAGAATCAGTAAGATTTTGAGCAATAGCAAGTGCTGATTGAAAATGTTTCAATGAATTTTGATAAAATTCTAATGATTGTTCACTAGAGTTGGTTACTAAGAATATAGCCCCATAATAACTATAAGTATTTGCAATTTGTATGAGTGTGTCGATCTCTGATGAGTGATTTTTAATCTCACGATAAATGACCAAAGCCTGTTGGTAAGAAGAAATTGCTGATTCATAGTCTCCTTGCTTGTTGTAGACTCCTCCAATGCGATCAAATATTTTACCTTCTTGAGAATGATCGGGAATCTTACGAGCAATATTGAGTGCTTGTCGATAATATTCTAATGCCTCCGAATACTGTTCCTGTTGTCGATAAACTGACGCAATATTATTCAAGACAGTTAGTTCGGATTTTTGATTTTCAATTTTTCGGTAGATAGTTAAAGCTTGCTGATAATAAGAAAGAGCAGATTCGTAATCTTGCTGCCTGTAGTGAATCACCCCCATTCGATTAAAAATATTACCTTCTTGCAGATGATTAGAAATTTTCTGAGCCACATTGAGTGCTTGCTGATAATATTCCAATGCTTGTGGATATTGTTCCTGTTGTCGATAAGAAAATGCAATATTAATCAAGCTAGTCAATATCTCTTTGTAGTCTTCAATTTCTTGATGAACTACTAACGCTTGTTGGAAGAAAGAAAGCGCTTGATCATATTTCTGTTGATCATAATAAATCCGTCCAATTATATTCTGAATATAACCCTCAGAAGGACGATTACCCGTCTGTTGAGCCAGCATTAGCGATCGCCTATAGGCTTCTATGGCTGCTTCTGGTTGCTTCTGTTTCTCATTAAGCAAACCGATAAAATACCAAGTTACTCTTTGTCCAGAAGGATTGTTAAACTGTAAAGCCTGTTGCAACGTCTCAGAAGCTTGTTCAAGTTGATCTAAGCGTAATTGAGCATTTCCCAGCCAAGCCAGGAATAGTCCTTGATAGAATTGCTGCTGTAACTGTTCTGTTGGACTGTTAACAGACTCACTTAAAATAGCCACTGACTGTTGTAACGTTTGCAGTGCCTGTGTCTCCTCTCCTTGCCTCACCTGAGCCACTCCTAAGAGTCCCAGAATTCGTCCTTCTCCCTGAGAGTCTCCAACTTCCCGATAAGTAGCGAGTGACTGCTGGATGTTTTCTAAGGCTGGAGCAAACTGACTAAGAGCCAAGTAGCTATTACCAATATGGTACAAGGCTTCTGCCTGACCGGATTGATTTCCTAACTTTTGGTAAATTGCGAAGGCTTGCTGTGCTGTTTCCAAAGCTTCAGTCGAACGACCCAACCAAGTATAGGTTTCAGCCATTCTCACTAATGCTGCGGCTTCGTTGAGTTGATTGTCTTGTTCTCGACTCTGTGCCAGTAGTTGTTCAAATGTTGCTAAAGCTTGTTGTAATTGACCTTTGTGAAACTGTTCAATGCCTGTTTTCAGCAAAGAATTTGTCTGTGTATTAGTCTGTTGAATGGTCTGTGCCTGTACAGAGAAAGGGTTCAGACAATCGATTAAAACCGGAGATGTGATAGAAAGCAGCAGTGCAGTAGCAGTAAGCTGGAGATGGTAGTGCATTGGCTCGTCGGTTAAGGGTTACAGAGTGCCGATGGTGAGTTGACGTTGCTACATATTTTTCGGAGTTGGAAGCTTATGCAAAAATAGAATTGCCTTCAAGACGAAAGGATTAATATTGAGTCTATCACTGCTTTAACCCACTTCAAAAGTAATCGATAAAGTCGCCAGATCAGAAACGCTAATCGGTTTAACTGCAAAACCTCCAGGACTGCGATCGCCACTTAAATCATCTAACAAATCACCAATTACCTCAACAGGTTCTTTCAGTGCTATTGCTCCCTGAGAACGATTCAATTCTGTTGCTAGAGAGACTAATGTTTTCACGGCTTTTTTCAAGGGCAAACGACTGACAATAACGAGTGCTTCTCCCGTTCCTTTTTCTATTGCTTTTAACTTCAGTTCCTCCGGATCGCCAATAGATAAGGTTTGATTGGGTTCTAATCGCATTGAGGCTTCTGTTGCTGGCCAGTAATAAGGGAAAATTACAATTAATCCTCCTGTAGAATCAATCAATAATGTGGTCAAATAAAGAGGACTATTTTCATGGTTTTTTACTTGAAACTGAAACAATTGATTTACGGGTAATTGATGGGAATAGTTTTGTTGAGATTGCCCTCGATTATTTCTCGCTGTTTTGGTTGCTGTTCTCGCTAGAATTTGATTCGGTTGTTCCACTAATTGCATTGACACTTCTACATCTAATTCTGAGGAACTGGCATTTAATGTCTTCTTGATAATACGAGTCGCTAACAGGGATTTAAGTTTGGGTTCTAAACGCTCAATTGCCTCGTTAATCGTTTCTCCTATTTCATTGAAAGATTCAGGAATGAGTTCTAAGCTAGATGTAAATAAACCCAAACTTCCTACTGCTGGAAGATTAACTTCTGCTTGTTGTTGTAATATTTGTTGGTATTCTTCTGTCATGCGGCTGAAGATATACTGTACTCCTCCGGGATAAGGATTATTTCCAGGTTGTTGGGGTAAAACTTCCACACGGTTGATGGTAGAAAGTTTCTGTTGAGCTAGATTTAGGTCTGCTTTTAAAGAGGAATCCAGTCCGAGATACAATTTTAAATTAGCGGGAATCACGCGACTTGATTCTTGTAACCACATTCCGGGTTTGAGAGTCAAATTTCCACGATTTTCAATGAGTTTAGCTTCTGCCATTAATCCTTTTCGCTCAGAGATTAATTCTACCTTTCCTAACGCTTCTGCTCTTTGATTAATAATGGTGAAGGTTGCACCGGTTTGAAACGCTTCCAGACTTTCTTTCTCAACACCTCCTAACCATACAATCGCTTTACTACCTACAACTTCAATAATCACTGCATCAATCGCTGGAATATTTGAAGTCAAAAAATAAACGGGTTGATTCAGACGACCATCGGCTAAGGGAACTTGAGATGAAATCGGTTTAATTGCCCGAGAAATTTCTGCAATTGCCCGCTCTATAGTATTGGTTTGTTGCCAAAGATATTGAGTCATTAAGTAAGTAAATGCACCCGCAGCAAAGTCACCTAAATCGGCATCTAAAGCTTGTTGATCGGGTTGGGCGGAGGCAAAAATCACCCCTTTAGCCACTGCTGCACAGCGCCGACGGGTGAGTTGTTCGGGAGTGAGTTTTAACTTCTCTATCCAAGATTGTTGATAGGTGATTTCTTCAGAAGTTAATTGTAATCCCTCACCCGAAACCGAACGCACCCGAAAGTTACCCCGTGTACCACCACCGGAATAACAACTATCGAGTATTGCGGTCACATTTTCCGTTTTTAATGCCAACATTAATAGAAATAATGTGCGTCCCATAATATCGAATGATATGCCATTTTCTCCATCATCAGCCGGGACTAAGGTACTATTTATTCCATCACTAACTAGTGGATTTGAGCAGTTTTGGATGATGTTTTGTTCAGACAATCGAGACCCATGACCCGAAAAATGAAAAACGACAACATCTTCAGGTTGGGCTTGTTTAATCAGGTGTTCTTCAAAAGCTGTTAAAATGTTCTTGCGAGTCGGTTGTTTGTCTGGAGTTTCGTCACTGGTGAGGCGAATAATATTCTTAGGATTAAAGCCAAAACGATGAATCAGAAGATACTGTTGTAAGTCTACATCCGTAACGCATCCGGCTAAATTATCGAAGCGATCGCTATTGGGATATTGATTAATTCCAACTAACAATGCTAATTTCCGAGGGGTATCTTCAGCCAAAACTTGAGCGTAGCGGTTGCTTTTATTGATAACATCCCACTGGCTTAAGCTCAAGGTTGCTAGGGTAGAGCCAGCAAATTGGATAAAATGACGGCGATAAATCTCAGACATGATGACAATTTGGAGTTATGGACTAACTTTGCACCTAGATTTTTCTGACCTTTCAATCGCTTGATAATAGCATTAAATTTACTCTTCGCTGGGTGTTGTCATGTCTCGTAAATTAAGATGTGGGTGCTACTCGTTTCATTTAGATAAAAACCGTGCAGTTTGTATCTGATTTACTAAAACTTTCAAAGCAAGCTCACTCTCCAAAAGTCTGAAGAAAAGATGAGGACTGCTTTCCTTATCCAGTCGGCTTTCTAACCCTCTTTGTTGTCCCCCCAGTCAATGAGTAAATTCTGGGTAGTTTGAGCTTCTAATTCCATACCCAATGCGTCAAAGGTTTCCAAAGCTAATTTTTCCCAATATACAGCTTCTGAGGCATTTCCTTGAGCCTGTGCAAGTTTAGCTAAAGTACGCTGACAATAGGCAAGATGCGTGCGATCACAGTTAACTTCAGCCAAATACAATCCATCTTTCAACAGCAATTGAGCCTCGTCTAATTGACCTTGAAAAATGGCAATATCGGCTAAACAACACTGCACAATATAAATTTGTCGCACCCAGTTCAGTTGACAAGCCAATTCCAAAGCCAAGGTATATTTATCTTTAGCCTGTTCAGAATTTCCCGCTTGCACGAGAATTCGTCCCAAATCCCACAGTAACCGAGCCGCTAAACGATTGTATTCTAAATTCTCACATTGGGGAAATTTATTTAAAAGCTCATCGGCTTGATTGAACCAGAGTTCAGCATCTTCAAACCGACATTGTGAACAATAGTTAATCCCCAGAGAACGTGCTAATTTAGCTTGAAATAAAGCATCTTGATGATGTCGAAAACTCCAGGTGTGTAGTATAGCGCTACGCGCATACATTAGGACAATTTTTGAAGACAGCATCCACACATT